>CAYVFB010000060.1:0-19995 GCA_964450305.1 uncultured Ruminiclostridium sp. | reverse complement strand
CGAACGGTCTCCCCGGGTGTGTTGCGATTGCAAGCAATCGCTTCCGTTGTTATAACTCTGATATTCCAAAGAAGAATGAATAAAACAAAGATTGACTCACGTTCTGCCTCATCTCTAAAATACAGTTTCATCCAAGGATCATGGAGCGTGCGATAGTGGAAGATGCGTTAACATGGTATTAACGAGCAATAAAGCCGAGGAAAACGTGGAAGTAAATGCCCCGCAATGAACTTGCTTGATAAAAATACTGTATATCCTCTAACTATTTTTTGCTGTGACTATTTTATATTGACTCTGTACGGGGTATATATTAAGTGTTCAGGAAGGTTGTTCTTTACATTCACGACGCATGATGCCGATGTCGAACTATGAAATGGGGGCTTACCATATGAAGAGCAATTCAAGTCTGATTGCAGGGTTAAAGCGGTTCCCGGAAACGATTAAGAAAAATTGGATTACCATTCTTGTAATGTATCTGTTATGGCTGATACCCGCGGTTTTTGCACAAATAGGAAAAGCACCCCCGTTCCTGAAGTATTTGAATTTTATCACAGCGGGCGGAAGCGGTATGATAAACCCCAGCGCTTTAAAAATAGCAGGGGGCGCGGTTTCAAAAAGCCTGGTGCTCACATTTATCATTGGAACAGTTATCCCGATCTTCAGAGGAAGAAAAATTAATGATGTTCTAAGGCTGAAAGGCTATTTCGCAGGGTTCATGTCTCTTCTGAAAAAAGGGCTGAAGGGGCTGGGGCTGATGTTCATCGGCGCTGGCGTTGCTTTGGCGCTGCATGGGTTTATGAGCACAGATTTTTCATTGGAGAACAGCTTCGTGTCATTCATTGCCATGCTTTACGCAATGAGCGCAGCACAAAAAATAAAAATCCCCGGTGTTCAGGGTCTGGCACCGGGTTTTTTAGTAAGCCTTGTCATGGCTTACTTCTCCTGGAACACCTATCTCGCCGGTGCCGCGCTGCTGGCACTGGGATTGGTGCTTTTTGTGATATCACTGTTCACCGGGAAAACACCCCGACAAACCGCCGTATTGATGCTGGTGCTTATGCTTATATGCGGATGGATGGCTGTGCCGGCATTGGCCAATAGCCAGGTATACAGCGAGGAAAACCCCGGGATTGAACTGGTGGTTCCAAACGCTGTCACAGCACACGAGCCGTTTGAGGTGATTATCCGTTTAAAGAATCCGAATGTGAAGAAACAGGTCAACCGAATAGGGGTGAATACAGGTTCCGTTGAGAGCTCTTACGTAACAAAGCCTGCAGAAGATAAGGACGGAATCAATTACCACGGTGAGGACGAGATTAAGTTCACCCTCGACGTGAAAGAGCACATTTCCGAGCCCCGTAAGCTGGTAGTGAATGTTCGTTTTGAGTCATTGTCCCGGGATGCCTCAGGGACACTCGGCTCTGGCTTGAACCTGTGGGTATCACAGGCCATCACCCAGCAGACCCATGTTGTCGAGGCAGATTTACCAACCCATTATACTTATAAACAGGAGGGCAATGATCCATTCAAGAATTTATACAGTTCGGTCTTCACAGAAAATGTTCAATATGAAAAATCAAGCAACGTCGGTTTCGGCAGATGGTTTAAGATTACAATGTACCCCACAGATGCCGAATATTATTTACAGAATGGCCGGGATGCTTTCGATTTGTCCGCATACGGATTGGATAATATACCGGACAACTCAGAAACGATAGAACCCAAAACCATGGAAGCCCCGCAGGAGCTTTTGGATCGTTTCGGGGCGACAAAAGGAGCATTGGTTCTATGTGAACTGCGGGAAACCAAACCCCAATCACCAGGCAGCGATGATATCCTGATGGATCTGGTCCACTTAAATTACTTTTTCTTTTATTTAAAAGGGAACACGATCTTCAGGATCTGGGGAGAGTCCGATGATGGGGTTTTTGAAGCCTCCGCAGCAGATCTCGCAGAGTCGATGAAAAAAGAGCTTTACGATGCCATGGCTTCCATCCGCATGATGCCTGTTTCTTCGGATGCACCGGCCTATCCGATGGAGGTTAATGCATATTTCTTTCCAGAGAACGAATCAGCCCCCATTGTCACCGAGAATACCATTGTCGCAAGCGAAGAAGCAGTGACGGAAGCTGCTGGGGCACCAACTGAAAAAGGTGCTGTGGCAGTGGCACTTGCCTCCGGAATTTTTGCAGCAGCTGTAGCTGGTGTCGCAGCGGGGGCCATGGGTGCCAGTACCGATGAAAGCAAGGCAGAGGATCAGAGAAGACGCGAGTATCAGTTGATCATCAGTAAAACGGTTGGGAGCAATATCAAATCCGATCAAAATGTCACTGCTTACGCCAGTGTTTATGAGAGGATCTACGAAGAGAATGGGACTTATTCCGAGCAAATCAATCCATCATTGAGTGAGAAAATTGAATTTTCTTCTCCGGATTCCTTCGTGAGGCTCTCTGCACCAGTGATGTCCGGTGATAGTCGTTGCGTTGCCTTTATAGCAGACTCTACCCCCCAGGGAAAACGTTCCGCCAAGGAATGTACCATCACCTGTATGGTGGTCGGACCTGGAGGAATGCATCGTCAGAACATTGTCTTTCACATCGTCGACGAGCCTTATGTGGCCATACCGCAGAAGCTGTTCATATGGGCAGATTCGGGAAGAAGCTTTGAGTGGAGCTATGAACCCATGGATTTTACAGAACCGGTGGAAACGGTTTCGGTCAGCTGCCAGCAAAGCAATCTGCCTTTTGAGATCAGTGCTTCCAAGGATCTGAAGGACAAAAAGGTGACGGTCAGAGATCTAACGATGAACAAGCCATTTGAAGGTTTCTTTGACAGCTATACCTGTGAAATCGAGGCAAAAAATAAAATCGAAATCGGCAGAACTGTCTTCTATGTGGTGATGTGCCATGAAGGAATCACAGTGGACTTCCTGGGAGGCAGACCTCAAATTCTTGCAAAGCTTCAGGAAAATGACAGCGGAAAAATGGTGGAAACCCGTGTGATGGTTCGCGGAGGCTTTTGGAATGAGAAGCAGAATAATTTTGAAATAGTTGCTCCAGATAAAGTCTACCTGGAATATGAGGATGAAAAGAATGTATTTGCGCTGCTCGATGCGAAATCGGTGGAGAATCCGGATTTTCATTCTTCCGATGGAAAGGCTTATTTACTGAGTGTGACACACAGCCTTCCATCCATGGAAGCAGTTACCGGTGAACTGCACGTAAAGGGCAATGTAAACGGACGCGCGATAAGCGGTATTGTGAAAGTCATTTTGGAGCCTGACCGGCTGACCTACGAGAAAGCATTTGAAAAGGAATATCTGGCTTGCAGGCGTATCATAGAAATTTATATGTCCGAGCGCTTCAAATCTAAAAAGCTGCTGGAGCTTGAAAACGCAAAGCGTACGCTCGGACTTGAGGACTTGAAGCTGTTCAGGCAGAAATGCTGGGGAATAGCCCAAAACTGTATTATGCAGGATCGTCAGCAATATGTGATGGATGAAGCCTGGTATGATGAAGCCATTGCGACAGCAGAATTTCTGGTCTATATCGGTGATATCGCTTTCGACCTGGCCATGGGTCCCATTGGTGGCCCTATTGCAGGCTTTTTGGCGGCTCAGGTGAAGTCAAGCTTCCTGGAGGTTGTGGAAATCATTATTAAAAATCCTCAACAGTCGTACTTCGAAATTATCTGGGAGTTTGTTTCCAGCCGGATAGAGCAGACCCTCGGATCGGCTGACGGACTGATTGAAGTGCCGAAAGCAACCGAGACAAAGAAGCTGGCTATATGGCTCACATGCTACGTCATTTATCGCATAGGTTTTCACTGGTGGTTCGACAAGGACGAGGACGATCAACCTATCGGGCTTACCAAAGCGGTAGAGGCAGGCCTGCAGGATTTCGTCGGAAAGGGTTTCGGGGTTCTGTTGGGTGATTATATCGGGAAATGCGGTAAGGGCAGATGGCCTGAAAAAATCAGCGTCACTGACGCAGATCAGGATCTGGTGAACAAAAATGTGTCAAAAGCGACGAAGGCCGGCTTGGACGCACTGGATAAGGCAGCTGCAAAGGCAGATGAAGCAGCTTTGGCGCTTTACAAAAACCTGATGTCATACTTCAGATCGTTTGGACAATAGGCAAAGTTCAGGCACCCGAACCTTCAAGGGCTTTTCCCATTCTTTTTGACAACTGCTATAGCTCCAGCGGTTACTCCGGCGAGCCTGAATGATAGAAACCGTCATAGGACTCATACCCGGGAATTGTATAGATTCTGCTGTAGCCTGCATCTATAAGTGCCTGTGCAGCTATGGAACTCTTATACCCCTTTTGGCAGTATAGAATTATTGGGGTATCCTTTCTATCACTTACTGAGAACGGGTTATTTAATATGTCCTGTAACGGTATAAAAATACTTCCCTGTATATGGCCTGCCTTATATTCGCCTTTAGTCCGAACATCAACAAGCATTGCAGCAGTATCATTTAACATCAGCTCCGCTGCTTCATTGGGCGACAGAGTTTTCCTTCGAAATTCTCTGCCCCCGGTTTGAGGAATACGCTGCTCCCTATCAAGCATTCTTTCAACAATTGCTGCTGCTTCTTGACGTGTTATGCTGCCCTTTGCATCGAATATGTTATTATCACGCCCGGGCATTATACCTTTAACATACATCTGTGCTATATGCATAACGCAGGTATGGCAGAAATATAAATCCCTAAGATTTTCTGCCGCCGACCAATCGTTTTCGTCACTTTCTCGAAATTCCGTTAAAAGTGCTTCATGAACTATTCTTGCAGCAGAACGGCGCTCAATCGGTTTTCTTATATTTGTCATATCATAGTCCTCCAGGATACCCTTTTGCAACGCATAATCTATATATCCTGATGACCAACCGCCGCACGTCGGCTCTATCTTGCCTTTACTGCTTCCAATGATCATTGTCACAAACTGTTCCGTGGTTATAGGATCTTCGGGATGAAATACGTCTTCAGCGCACGAAACGGGAGTAATTCTTACGGTTACATTGTCATAGGCATCAATGCCTGTGACACGGAAAGCCCTTGAAGTACTCGTCGTATCTTCACCTGTCCATAAATCTTTGATACTGTAGCTTGCAGCATTTTGAAATTTATCGGCATTCACCATTTTATGCCCTATGCAATCGATAATACGGCCTACATCGACAGAGTACTCCTTAGCATCCCTTGAATCGCTGAGGTTAATGAACGACAGTGCAATATCTCCGTTGGCAAGAGGCTTTGCAAGAATATCGATACGGTTGTTATTAGTAATATAAACCATATCGGGATTGGTATTATCGATAGAGCAGAAGATTCTTTTTGCCTGAACACCGAGTGCATCCTGATTCAACGCAATACAGTCCCTGTTTGCAATAATTCTCCAAAGCTCATCGCCCTTTGAAATCCGTCTTAAGTCCATTCCAAGCATGATTGGAGAATTCATCATACACCACATTGTCATATGAGTTTTACTCATAATATTCGTAATTCCGTTCATACCGATAACAAGCATGTCGGGATCATTCCACCCCTTGTCTGGTCCGGCAAACTCGTCCATAATAACCGCCTTATTGTACTGCGAGGTTATGCTTGCGGTATTGTTTGAGCTCCATTCGGCTAAGCCCGGATTTCCGTCAGAGCCGACACAGAAGGTTATATCATTTAGAATACGCCAGGAATCCCCGACCTTATACCCCCAGTTATGTGGCTGTGTTTTGCCCCATTCGCAGATTGAAAGGACAACATCATGCTCAGGGTCAGCCTTGTTCAAGCCCTCAAGTAATGCCGCATATGAATTAAGGGTATTTTCCTGCCTTCTGTGATTCATAAGACGAATGATATTGTCTCCTTCATTAAGTGATACGAATATTTCCTGCGAATCTGTAAAGCTGATTATACTTTCAGTAAGAGGAAGCAGATTATCAAAATATCTGGTTTCATTATCTTTGTTTCCTACTGCAAGCTGAAGCCAGCGTCCTGTACCAACCTGCTCGCCGCTTGCGTAATTTACGGTTATGGCATATTCTCCGCTAACCGGCGCGTTCACAGTAAACTCAAGCTCACACCAGAGGTCACCGACAGGTGTTGTTCCCACATTAGTTCCGTCAAATGTACCGATATTTGACACAAAATTTCCGCTGTTACTGATAGCGCCCTGACCTATAAGCACACCGTCCTTAACGGCAATTAAAGTTATTTTCAATCCTTTACCCGAAACTGTTATGCTTCTGATATTCGGAGCATAGGTATATTTTGCGTTCGTTGAGTCCGAAAATGTTGCATTGTCCCAAAGGTAGTAGCAGTTATCAACCTTTAAAAAGTCAACTCCCCAATCAATATATGACCTTGTATCGGTATCCTCATAACCACAAGTACCTACTGCAGAGCCTGCACAAAGGTTTGTACCTATATCATTGTACATACCGAATTTAAGTCCCTTGCTGTGTATGTAATCGGATAATGCCTTAAAGCCGTTTGGAAATTTCATCGTATCATTTGAAAGTAATCCGTTTACACGTTCGGACTTATAGCAGCCATCATCAAGCACTACATTCACGTATCCCAAATCCGCCAGACCCAAATTAACAATTGCGTCAGCCATTGCTTTTGTAAGTACTTCATTATTCTTACTGCCAAATGCATTCCAACTGTTCCAACCCATTGCAGGGAGACGACCCTGCTTTTTGCCCAAAAGCACCTCACCATTTGAGAACGCGGGAAACATATACTCAGGATTTGAAATCTCGTCCGGCGCAGTCCTTGATGTAGTTCTTGCAGATATATGGATGCCTGTTGTATTTGATTTCAATAATTTATCCATAAGAAATCTCCTCATACATATCCTTATTGTTATATGATAAATCAAAACAATATGGTTTGGAATATGTTTTTACGTCAGGCATAATTTTCAGTTCCGGATCTATGCCTGGAAGACAGTAGACTGCGAACTGGATGAAACAAGAATCCCCACTTAATTGTTAAATAGTTAAGTGGGGAGGTTCAATGATGTAAAGTATTGAAGAGAGGACTGTGATCTGTTAAAGTAGGATTGAAGTACAATTCATGAGCAGTGTGCCACTGAATGATTTGACTTTGTTTGACTTATTCGCTAGAATATGAAACGTAAGGCCTGCGAGTTGAAACCTTGCGACAGAAGCGTTCCTGCTTCCTGAGCCAGGCTATCGGGCCCTGGCTTCCAGCCATAGCTGCGGAAGATGCCTGGGAACGCCTGCCCCCGGGGTATAATCACAGGCGGGTTGATTAGAGCAGGAACAGGGGTTAGAGAATTACAATTACAATCAGGAGAAGGTTCAAAAAAATTTTCCGAGCCGGCTCCCGGGTTGCATGGGCGAGCAGCAAGCTTTAGCTTGCGACCAGCCTGGGAGACCGTTCAGAATATCTGAGCCGGCTCCTGGAATAGACTTTTTTAAAATAAAACAGTATATCTTGATGGAGTGAGTTTTGTGAGTAAAAAGCTACAGGATGAATTAACGGATAAGCTGTTTGATGCAATCCTCCTTTTAGAAACCAGGGAGGAGTGTTACAATTTTTTCGAGGATGTTGGCACTATCTCCGAGATCAAGGCTTTTGCCCAGCGGCTGGAGGTTGCTAAAATGCTGGAACAGGGAAGGACTTACCGTGACATCCATGAAAAAACCGGCGCAAGCGAAGCGACTATCAGCAGGGTCAGCCGCTCGCTGAACTATGGCGCAGACGGATATCGGTTAATCATAGAGCGGTTGAAAGCCAAAGAAACGGAAGGAGCGTAAAAACTTGAAGTTTTTAGAGAGAATATTTGGCAGCTACAGTGATAAGGAAGTTAAGCGGCTGGAGCCCATAGCAGATGAAATAGAAGCATTGGAAAGCGATATGGCAAAGCTTTCCGACGAAGAACTCAGAAAGAAGACACCCTACT
This sequence comes from uncultured Ruminiclostridium sp., assembly GCA_964450305.1. GTDB lineage: Bacteria > Bacillota > Clostridia > DSM-8532 > DSM-8532 > JAAYJG01. The sequence continues at coordinate 12,061 of CAYVFB010000060.1, read as the reverse complement.
TCAAACAATTGCTGAATGAGGGTAAAACCCTGGACGACATTCTTCCTGAGGCTTTTGCCGTTGTAAGGGAAGCATCGAAACGCGTATTGGGCATGCGCCATTACCGCGTTCAGCTCATAGGCGGCATAGTACTGCATCAGGGCCGTATATCTGAAATGAAAACCGGTGAAGGAAAAACCCTGGTGGCGACGCTGCCGATCTATTTAAACGCCCTGGAAGGCAAAGGCGTCCACCTGGTCACTGTGAATGACTACCTGGCCCGGCGTGATGCCGAGTGGATGGGAAAGGTGTACCAGTTCCTCGGGCTTACAGTTGGCATTATCGTGCATGACCTGGACAATGACGAGCGCAGAAAGGCCTACAACTGCGATATCACCTATGGAACCAACAATGAATTCGGCTTTGATTATCTGCGTGACAACATGGTGGTTTACAAGGAACACATGGTACAGCGCGGTCACCATTATGCCATCGTGGACGAGGTTGACTCCATCCTCGTTGATGAGGCCCGTACACCGCTGATCATTTCCGGCCCTGGCGACAAATCAACCGATTTGTACCAGCAGGCTGATATCCTGGTTCGAAAAATGAAAAAGAAGGTCTTGAAGGAGACTGATGATAAATCCTTTGATGACGACGATGGCGATTTCGATTATATCGTGGAAGAAAAGGCGCACACCGCCACACTCACCCCAAAAGGTGTTGCAAAAGCAGAGCAGTTTTTTCATGTTGAAAACCTGTCCGATGCCGAAAACATGACTCTTTCACATCATGTCAACCAGGCCATCCGTGCCCATGGCCTGATGAAAAAGGATGTGGACTATGTCGACAAGGACGGCGAAATTATCATCGTCGATGAATTCACGGGCCGTCTGATGTACGGGAGAAGGTACAGTGAAGGGCTGCATCAGGCCATCGAGGCCAAGGAAGGCGTAAAGGTGGAGCGGGAAAGTAAAACCCTTGCGACCATCACCTTCCAGAACTATTTCAGAATGTACACCAAGCTTGCAGGTATGACTGGTACCGCCCTCACCGAAGAGCAGGAGTTCCAGGCCATTTACAAGCTGGATGTCATTGTGATCCCCACAAACCTTCCGATCATTCGTGAAGACCACTCCGATGTCGTGTATAAAGGCATCAGCGGAAAGTTCAACGCTGTTATCCAGGATATCATAGAAAGCAACAAAAAGGGACAACCGGTACTGGTGGGTACCATCTCCATCGAAACCTCGGAATTTCTCAGTACGCTATTAAAAAAGCAGGGTATTAAACACAATGTGTTAAATGCGAAATATCACGACCGTGAAGCGGAAATCGTGGCTCAGGCAGGAAAATTCGCCGCTGTGACCATTGCCACAAATATGGCCGGCCGCGGCACCGACATCATGCTCGGCGGTAACCCGGAATTCCTTGCGAAGCAGGAGATGCGCAAGCAGGGCATGGACGATTTTTACATCAACATGTCCACCAGCTTCAATGAAACCACCGATGAAGAGATTCTAAAGGCAAGAGCCGTTTATAAGAAATTTTACGATCAGTTTAAAAAGGAAACCGATCAGGAAAAGACAAAGGTTATCGAAGCCGGCGGCCTAAAAATTATCGGTACCGAAAGGCATGAATCACGGCGTATCGATAATCAGCTGCGCGGCCGCTCCGGACGCCAGGGTGACCCGGGTGAATCTCGCTTCTATATCTCTTTAGAGGATGATTTGATGCGGTTGTTTGGATCGGATAAGCTGATGAACATGGTTAACATGCTTGGCCTTGAAGAGGATCAGCCCATCGAACACCGCATGCTGTCCAACGCGATTGAAAATGCCCAGAAAAAAATTGAGGGTATCAACTTTAATCGCCGTAAAACCGTGCTGCAGTATGACGATGTCATGAACCAGCAGCGCGAGCTGATTTACAAGGAGCGCTACAAAGTGCTCAACGGTGAGAACCTGAAAGACAATTTCATCAGGATGATCGACGGCGTCATCGATTACGTGATCAATCTATACTGCAAGGAGAGCCCCTATCCTGAGAACTGGCAATGGGCTGCGCTGAAAGCCAATGTTGAAGATACGATTTTGGAAAAGGGATCCTTCGATCAGAATGCCTTCGACATGGAAAACCTGGATGTTGACGGCTTAAAGAAAGCATTGAATGAAAAGGCCGTTGAAAACTACAATCAGCATGAACAGATGTTTGGCAGCGAAATCATGCGTGAGCTCGAGCGCCGCATCCTGCTAAAGTCGGTGGATGAAAAGTGGATGGATCATATCGATGCCATGGATCAGCTCAAGCACGGCATCGGGTTAAGGGCATACGGGCAGCGCGATCCGGTTGTGGAATACCGCATGGAAGGCTTCGACATGTTTGATGAGATGATCCGCAACATTCAACACGACTCGGTTACAGAGCTGCTGCGCATCCGCAAGGAAAACATTGTTGTCCAAAGAACCCAGGTAGCAAAGCCTGTGACCGCATCCCACGGTGGTGACGGAGAAACCGTGAAAAAACCGAAAAAGCGGGATGTGGAAAAGGTAGGCCGCAATGAACCATGCCCCTGTGGGAGCGGAAAGAAATACAAAATGTGCTGTGGTAAAAATTAATCAGAAGGAACTCGTATGGATTATCAGCAAGCGATCGACTTTATTCACGGCCTGGAACGGTTTGGGAGCAAGCCGGGGCTGGAAAGAATCAGGGCTCTGAGCCAAAGGCTGGGGAACCCGCAGAACAGGTTAAAATTCATTCATATTGCGGGAACCAACGGCAAAGGCTCTACTGCGGCCTTTATAGCATCAGTGGCCTCTGCGGCCGGTTTCAAAACAGGGCTTTATACCTCCCCGTTTATTGAACGTTTTAACGAGCGTATAAAGCTTGACGGTGAAGATATTTCCGACGGGGAACTGGCGAAGTATGTCACCAGGGTCAAGTGGGTCATCGATGAAATGATCGCTGATGGCCTGGAACATCCCACCGAATTTGAAGTGATTACGGCACTGGCTTTTCTATATTTTCATGAAAAGAACTGTGACCTGGTTGTTCTGGAAGTTGGCCTGGGTGGTCGGTTTGATGCAACAAACATCATCCCCTCGGCTTTGGTATCGGTCATCACAAAGATTGAGATGGATCATATGGCCATTCTGGGAGATACCCTGGCAAAGATCGCCTATGAGAAAGCCGGTATCATTCCTGAAAATGGCCGGGTGGTTACCTATCCGCAGGAACAATCAGCGCTGGAAACTATTGAAGCGGTGTGTAACAATAAAAAAGCCACTCTGTACCGTGTCGATCCCGCAGAATTAACCGATGTGGCTATTGAAAAGGGAAAACTCTCTTTCATTCATCCTCGACTGGGCGTGATTGAAACCCCTATTGTCGGGGTGCACCAGGTTTACAACGCCGCGGTTGCGCTGAAAACTCTTGAAGTCCTGGTTGAAATGGGCTACAGGATTCCTCCTGAAAAAGTTCGCCTGGGGTTTCAAAACACTTCGTGGCCGGGTCGCTTTGAGCTTTTGCAAACCCATCCCGATTTTTATATTGACGGTGGACATAATCCCGATGGGATCCGTTCCTTTGTCGAAACCTTTAAAGCCATATATCCTGGCAGAAAAGCCACCATCATCTTTGGTGTTATGCACGACAAGGAATATGAAACCATGGTCGCCGTGCTATCAGCAATCGCTTCACGGTTTATCGCCGTCACTCCCGTCACACCGCGGGCGCTTCCGGCGGAAAAGCTGGCAAAAGTGATGGCAAAGTATTGTCAGCTTGTTGAAATTAGTGATACAATTAAGGAAGCAGTGGAAAAATCCATGCAACTGTCGTCTGCTGACGATATTATCGCTTCCTTGGGTTCGCTTTATTATATCGGACAGGTACGATCACTATTTCGTACAGGGCTCAGTAATTAAAATCTTTTTATGTAAACCATTCCTGCAGGGTTTAAGTCACTTTGAATACAAGAATGATGGTGGCAGGTTCGGGGGTAGGATTGATGTTGGATATAAGAATGGAGCTTGAAGGCTATCAACCGATCGATCTGGAATCCATTGAGGAAAGCTCCGGTAAGTTGCCTGAAAATGTGGCCGAAGCCATTGTTCTGTTTAACAAGGCTTTGGAGGATATCAGGTTCGGAAATGAAGATATTGCGGTGATCGCGTTAAAAAAGGCGATTTCGCTTCATCCTGTCTTTTATGAAGCCATGAACCTGATGGGGATATGCTATTCAGCCATTGGCAAGGAAGATATGGCGGAAAACGCCTTCAAACAGGTCATCGATGCCGACGACAGCAGTATCAGGGCAATGGAATACCTGAATAAAATGAAGGGTCTGGCGCCCGATACCCCAAGAAATGACACCCACCCACCAAAGAAAAGGGAGAAACCTGTGAAAGCCAAGCCTCAAAAATCCAAAGACGAGTTATCATCGTTTCTGGCGAAAGGGCTTGGGAAGGAAAACAATAATGTTTATGGCTTAAAATACATTGCCGGTATGCTGATAGGCATGGCGCTGGTATTGTTCATTTGGTGGATGGTTCCCACCAACAAATCTCTTTTTATGATCAACAGGGTTGAAAACATACAGCAGGACCCAAAACTGGTAGAACAGATTAGCAAATTAAACGAACGGATAAAAAAGCTTGAAAGCGATCTGCAAGCCAGCAAGGATGAAAACCTCAGCTTATCAGAAAGCTTTGAGCAATATAAGGGTTGGTCGGTGCTTTTGGAGCAGGCTGAAGCAGAGTTTGCAGCCGGGAACTTCATTCAGGCCGCCGACTTGCTGACAAATACCCCTGGCCCGGTTCCCGCCGGTTTTTCAGGCGAGCACAACAGCCTTTTGGATAAGGTCAGGCTGCAAGCTGCCAATCAGTTATATCAGGAGGCTGGCGAGCTGTATAACCAAAACACGACGAAAGATACAGAGGTTTACAGGCAGGCTTTTGAAAAATTTGAAAGCGCCATCTCCTATTTGCGGGAAGACAAGCCCAAATATGCGCCAAACCTGTATTATGTGGCCGGCAAAGCTGCCGCCAGATGTGAAGAAACAGACAGGGCCATCGAAATGTTCCAGTTTATTATCGACGAATTCCCCAGCAGCCAGTACAGTTCCTATGCTGCAGTGCGCTTAAAGGAAATCACCGACGGCAAACCCATAACCGGCACCTGATTTAGGGCCGGAGGGCGGGGCCCAGATATGGCCAGAGGGGAACTTACACCGCGTAAATATTCCCGTATAAGGCTATACCCCGACACATAAACACCCAGCAGGGCAGTTTGCCCAATCATCATCTAATTAAACTTACAGCCAAACAAAAAAGAAGGGAAACCCCTTCTTTTTATATCTGCGAATAAATGTTAAACAGTAGCCAGCACTTTTTTCAATTTTGCGAAGCGAGGCAGCCCGTCTTCCATTGGAGGGGTAGATTCACCCTGAATCAGTGGAAGCGCATAATCGATATATTCCTGGGTTAAACCTGTTCCGTGGTGATTAATCCACTCACGCGGAATCTTCTTTTCTGTGTTGGCCACGGTGGAGAGGTTCACCAGCTTGAAATCACAATTGTATTTTTCTCCCGGTTCCCGTTCGTATGCGACCATCTGATCAGTAATCCCCTCAACAGCATACCTGACAGCCAGTTGCCCGGCAGTAAAAGCTTCATCCACATCGGTTTTTGAGCCGCAATGTGCTGCGCAGCGCTGCAGCAGGCTGAATTCAATGGCGCGGGTTTTACATTTCAGTTCCTTCTTAAGAATATCGGCAAGAACCGCTCCAGTACCGCCTAATTGTGCATGACCGAAAGAGTCCTTTTCCTTAGCCAAATCAGAACCATATTCCGAGATATACTTTCCGTTTTTATCTCGGATGCCTTCTGAAACAGCAATGATGACCTTGCCGCTATTTTTTTGATAAACTTCCTTCACATCTTCAAGGAACGTATCCATGTCAAAATCGATTTCGGGCAGATAGATTAAATCCGGTCCAGCTCCCTTGTATGCAGCCAAAGCGGTAGCAGCGGTGAGCCAGCCTGCATTTCTTCCCATCACCTCAAGAACGCAAACCATTGGGGTGTCATAGACGCGCGCGTCCAGATAAACTTCCATGGTAGCTGTAGCAATATAGCGTGCAGCACTGCCATAGCCGGGGCAATGGTCGGTTCCGGCCAAGTCATTGTCAATGGTCTTGGGAACACCCATAACACGGCATTCATAACCAACCTTCTGCATGTACTTGCTTACCTTGTTACAGGTATCCATGGAATCGTTTCCACCATTATAGAAGAAATAACGGATATCATACTTCTTGAAGACCTCGAGCAGGCGCTTGTAATCGGTTTCGTCATCTTCAGCTTTTTTCAGCTTGTAGCGAACAGAGCCCAATGCCGAGGAAGGGGTGGTTTTCATCAGTTCCAGTTCATATGCGCCTTCGCAGCTCATATCATAAAATTTCTCTTCAAGAATTCCCTTGATGCCATTCGCCGCACCGAATACCTTCGGAATGCTTTCCTGCTTCAATGCTTCCGTAAAAACACCGGCTGCACTCGCATTAATCACCGATGTAGGCCCGCCGGACTGGCCAAAAATTGCGTTTCCAACTAATTTAGACATTTCTCCGCCTCCTGTGTTTATGATACAGGCCGGGTATTGCTGAACTCATCAAAATATAAGTTCCATTCCCCAGCCTGATAGCCAACTGTAAAGAAATTTGCCGATAAAAAGCCTTTCCTTGCCAAAAATTAATATACCACAAACAAGAACTGAACGCAACGGAATTTAACCGGATAGATAAGAAAGTGCTTTTCCAGAAAATGAAACCGGAATTAAACTCCCAATCAGAATACGTCGATATACAATAAGGATTCGTAGATAAAGTGAGTGGTTTCTATGGCGGATAAAGTTTTAATTTATATTGAAGACAGGGTGATCAAGGGAATCGTTTTGAAGATCCTTCGTGAAAAAGGCCTGGAATTCCTGGAAGGCTTGGATATAAAGGATATTCAGTTAAAGCTGGACATTTTTCAGGACACGATATTTTTCCACATTATTCAGATTGGAAGAGGAACCAGCAAGGAGCAGTATGAGTTTGTTCGAAAGGTTAAGGAAGAATCCGCGGCGGACTTCCCTGTTCTGGCGATTATCCCCGGTGATACCAGTGAATTTGTAAGCGGTGCAAAAAAAGCCGGTATTGAGGAAGTTGTACTGATACCCGAGAAGAGAGAACAAATGCGGGACATCTTCAACACCCGGATTTCTGAATTAATTAAAACAATACCGCATAAACAGCCAATGGGTGAACAAGAGCATCAGAAGGAACATGGCACAGACGACATCTCTTCTAATGAAGTTTTAAAGCAAGAGATAAAAAGGGCTGCACGGGGCAAATACCCCATATCCTTTGTCATGGGCAGGTTTACGGGTGTACATACCGGGTTGATAGATGAATTTTATGACAAGCTCAAAAAAGATATGCGTGACACCGATAGGATTATTCAATTTAATTATCATACTTTTATTGTGGTTTGTCCGTTTACGCAGAAATCATATCTGATTGAGGTTGAGAAGAAAATCCGTGAAGCCTTTGAGGGAATGTTTGGTTACTCAAGGGTCCGCAGGTTGGATATGTACGGTGTGACCTATCCGGACGATGGTAAAAACATTGATGAGCTAATCATCATTATGGAAAAAGGTGTGCATGACAGCGTCATTATCTCAAGCATCCGCGAACCGTTGAAATCAATCAGCAGAGAACGGCTTGAAGAATATAGAAAAATGCTGAAGCTATATAAATGACTGTTTTCCAGTAGAATTTTCTTGCATAATACGGGATTTTACAGGGTAAAATCTCCTGATGAAATCAAGACATACGGCAGAAAGCATACAGACACAAACCCTGCTATTCCATGGCGGTGTTTGTGTTCTTTTTTCGAAGAACCACATAAAACAGCAATATCAGCAGCCAGACAACGGATACGATGTATTTCCATAACGGATGAATTGGCAGCGGGGTAATATAGCCTTCGGTCAGCCCGGCAAGAACAAACAGCGGAATGGTACCCACAAGAAGACGCAGAGCGGCTTTTCCGCCTTTCGCGAAAGAATTCCGGCGGGACAAAAGGCCGGGGAAGAGCATGGATTTTGCGATGAGAAGGCCTGCGGCACCGCAGATGAAAATACAGAACAGCTCCGGTACACCATGGGGAAGGATCAGCGCCCAAAAATGATAACCGTTCCCTGCTCTTATCGCAAGGGCAGCAAGGGCTCCGAGCATCATCCCGTTTTTTGCCAGAACGAAAGCCGTCCCCACACCAAAGGTTATCCCCAGGGCAAAAGCTAAAATACCCACCTGGATATTGTTTGTAAAAATAGCCACCGAAGCAACCGAATAGTTTATGTCGGATACCCCCTCGCCAACCCCATTCACCCCTTCCACATAATCAGAGGTTACAAAGGACAGCGCATAACCTTCATGAGCCAGGGTAAAGAAAAAGCTGAACAGGAAGCCGAACATAAAGATACCCGTGGAAAGCAGCAGCAAAACAGCTTCCTTTCTTAACATGGCGGGGAACCCATGGGTAAAAAAAACCAGGATTTTTGATAAGCTGTTCGGCCTGGAGATATAAATGGATTGATGGGCACGGGTCACCAGACTGTTCAGGTACTCAGTGGTGCCTGTGCTGCCATAACGGGTGCGTGCAATGGAAAGATGCCCGCAGGCAGTCTGATATAGAAATAAAAGGTGATGAAGCAGCTCAGTGTTTTCCCTCAGCTTTTTCTTTACCGTTACCTGCTTCAGCACATCCTCAAGATCCTGCCATGTTTTTTGATGTGTATGAATAAAATTCGCTTCGTTCATTGTTTCTCCAATTCCAATATTGAATAATAAAGACCGAGCCCATTGAGCCCGGAGGTTTCGTGTTCCATGTTGCCTTGTGAACACGTTTCACGTAAAAAACAGTCAACTTTCATAGAATCTATTTTATCAAATAGAAATATCTGTTACAATGATTCTGGAAAAGATTCATCTTGTGCCTGTTAATGGCTGAACGGGAGTTGAAAAGATGAGAAACGTGTATTATGTACAAACCCCGGAAAACGTTTCCCTGGAATTTGAGCTTGCCGGCTCCGGTTCCCGCGGAGTAGCGGTTGCTATAGACATGTTCATCCAGGGAATTGTTGTGAGCATCATTACCATTATATTGCTTCTTATCGCAGGGGAATCATCCATGAACCTGTTACTGGTTCAGGAAAACACCCTGTATATTGTGATCGCCTTGCTGCTGACCTTTGTTCTGCAATTTGGTTACTTCTTCCTGTTCGAGGTTTTTATGAAGGGGACCACACCAGGAAAGAAAATTGTTGGATTGAAGGTTATCATGGCCAATGGGGAACCGATCTCAGTCACAGCGGCACTTATCCGTAACTTCATTCGCATTGGGGATATGCTGCCGGGAATTTACGCTGTTGGTGTCATCACGGTTTTTTTCTCCAGCAAGTATATGAGGGTGGGTGACATTGCAGCCAATACAGTGGTTGTCAAGATAAGGAAAAAGAAAAACAACCTGGCTCAGCCTTCGGTTATCCCTGCTGAAAGCAGAAGTCTGATCCTTTCACAAAAGGAAGAAGCCTTGCTGGCCGAGTATTCCAACAGAAAGCAGGCCGTGAAAAACCAGATCAACTCCGATGCCCTGGAAGCACAGCTGTACCACCATTTTTACCCGAAGATCGGCCTGGTGCCAAACCTTCCGAATAACTTTACCAGAAAACAATACCTTGACAAGCTGATGGAACACATCGGGATACAGTAAGGAAACCTGTTATTTCCAATTCCTCCTGTATTATCCCGACACGAAAGTGTATTGGTTTAGTGACTTCATTTGAATCTGATTAGCTCATCTGAACCCACCGGTGATCGCCGGCATGCCATGAATTTGGATTTTAGAGGAAAGATTTGCGGCAATTACAGGAGAAACATCGAAAAGGTTAAAAATTTATCAATCCGGCTACCCAATTTTCTGATTTTCTATTCACGTGGCTATCATAAATATGATATAATAGCTTTGCTTTGCGGCTATAATTGTGTATAATATAATTAGTTGTGTATACAAAGTACATAATTGAAACTTTTAAAACATTGGTATCACAATCACACAAGCACATTAAACCATTGAAAATATGCTAATTCAGGCAGTTTTCATGAAGCAAAATTCATTAAACATAGGAGGGAATATTGATGTCCAACAAGAAAATGAAGACCATGGACGGTAACCAGGCAGCGGCCTATGTATCCTATGCATTTACCGACGTGGCGGCAATCTACCCCATTACACCTTCTTCTCCAATGGCGGAGCACGCTGACGAATGGTCCGCTTATGGTACGAAGAATCTTTTCGGCCAGAGTGTAAAGGTTACTGAAATGCAATCTGAAGCGGGCGCGGCAGGCGCTGTGCACGGTTCTTTGCAGGCAGGCGCTCTCACCACTACCTTTACGGCATCCCAGGGTTTGCTGCTGATGATCCCCAACATGTACAAAATCGCCGGCGAACTGCTACCGGGTGTTTTTCATGTGACTGCTCGCGCAATCGCATCCCATGCTCTGTCCATCTTTGGTGATCATACCGACGTCATGGCTACCCGCCAGACAGGTTTTGCGATGCTGGCCTCAGGCAGCGTTCAGGAAGTCATGGATTTGGGCGGTATCGCTCATTTGGCCGCAATCAAATCCAGAGTACCTTTCCTGCATTTCTTTGATGGTTTCAGAACTTCTCATGAGGTTCAGAAAATTGAAACCATTGATTATGCCGATCTTGCCAAGCTGGTCGACTGGGAAGCCATTTCAGAATTCAGAAGCCGTGCATTAAACCCGGAGCATCCCGTTGCGCGCGGCACCGCCCAGAACCCGGATATTTTCTTCCAGGCCAGGGAAGCATCGAACAAATACTATGATGCTGTTCCCGATATCGTTGCTACATATATGAAAGAAATATCGGATCTGACAGGCAGGGAATACAAGCCCTTCAATTATTATGGCGCACCCGATGCAGAGCATATCATCGTTGCGATGGGTTCTGTCACCGATACCATTGAAGAAACCATCGACTACCTCATGGAAAAAGGCGAAAAGGTTGGCGTTATCAAGGTACGCCTGTATCGTCCGTTCGCGGCGAAGTACTTCTTTGATGTACTGCCTGCAAGCGTAAAACGCATTACCGTTCTTGACAGAACCAAGGAACCCGGTGCAGCCGGAGAGCCTTTATACCTGGATATCAGAAGCATATTCTATGACCGCGACAACAGGCCTCTGATTGTCGGCGGACGTTACGGCCTGGGCTCCAAGGATACCACACCCACTCAGATCAAGGCTGTGTTCGACAACATGAAGCAGGCAACACCGAAGGATCAGTTCACCATCGGCATCGTGGACGATGTTACCTTCCATTCACTCGAACTGAAGGAAAAGATCGTTACCGAAAGCAAGGGCACCGTTCGCTGCAAATTCTGGGGTCTGGGCTCTGATGGTACCGTTGGTGCCAACAAAAGCGCCATCAAGATCATCGGCGACGAAACCGACCTGTACGCGCAGGGGTATTTCTCCTACGACTCAAAGAAATCCGGCGGCGTTACCATCTCTCATCTGAGGTTTGGAAAGAACAAAATCCGTTCCCCCTATCTCATTGAAGAAGCCGATTATATCGCCTGCCATAACCAGTCCTATGTGGACAGCTACGATCTGATTGCCGGCCTGAAAAAGGGCGGAACCTTTGTGCTGAACTGCCAATGGAACGAAGAAGAGCTGGAGCACAAGCTTCCCGGTACCCTGAAACGCCAAATCGCAAACGGCAATGTGAATTTCTATACCATCAACGCAACCGGTATTGCCAACGAAATTGGTCTTGGCAATCGCATTAACATGATCATGCAGGCTGCATTCTTCAAGCTTGCCGATGTTATTCCGGTTGATGAAGCCGTGAAATACCTGAAGAACTCCATCGTCAAATCTTATGGCAAGAAGGGTGAGAAGATCATCCAAATGAACTATCAGGCAGTTGATCAGGGCATTGACGCATTGAAAAAA
>CAYVFB010000059.1:13228-20047 GCA_964450305.1 uncultured Ruminiclostridium sp. | reverse complement strand
CCGCCTGAAGGAGGTGGTGTATTACCACCTGAAGGAGGCGTTGGTATAGGTGTAACTGTTGGTGTCGGATTCTGTTGAGAAGCAACCTCATCCGCGCCGATATCCGGATTTGCATCACGAGCGCTTTTATCAAAATCCTCCGTTACCTGTGACAGTTTAACGCCCTTGTTTATCGCGTCGGTTGCGGCTGCTGTGAGGTGAAGATCACCTGTTGAGGCATTTGCCACGATTCCCGCAGGCAAATTCCCGCTAAGGTTGTGTTCATTGCGGCTGATGGTAAGGTTATTGTCAAAGACAAGCCTGCCATAAACCAGGTTGTTGACCATCTCGGTATTGGCGATGTTCTGGATGAACCGGATTCCTCTGCCGTTGTAATCGTTGTTCAGCCGCCAGATGGTGTTATGATAGATTTTTACATTATCCACATCGGAGCATTCGATGCCGGCATCACTGGTGTAGCCAGCCTTGCAGCCCGGAAGGATGAAATTGTTCCGGACGAGGGCATTCGTCACATGTCTTCCACCATCCAGCTGCGAACCGGGCAGACCGAGTGTGATCCCTCTGTCACAGTTAATGATGCGATTGCGCTGAATGGTCAGGTTCTCGGAAAAATGCCAGACCATGATAGCGGAGCGCCCCTCTCCACTATACCCTTGAATGTTACGAAACTCATTATCTTCTATGACCCAGCTGTCCAGCGACATCAGATCGATTGCGGAGGTATAGTTCCCGTCAAAGTGCCAGCCACCCGTGGATGGGGGAGTTACCGTATTTTCAAAATAACAGTTCCGGATAGCTCCACCGGTAATCCGTTTTGTGTTGGAACCGCTATCCCTTGTTCCTTTAATATGCCGTGTGCCGATATCGATGAAACGGCAATTTTCAATGGTGATGGCATTGGGGTTTGAATTGTTATCCAACTCCAGCTTGATGCCGTATCCATGGGCCTGGGTGAACGTCATTCCCGATACATGCACATTGTTGCATTCGCCGATGCGCAGGATGTCGTCCAACTCGTCATAAGAACCTGTTCCAGTGAAGGCAGTGCGTCCACGCAGAATCACCTTTGCAGGGTTGCCGGATTCACTTCGAATGGCGATATTGTCCACATTGTTTAAAATCAACGGGTTCCCGTTTTGATAGGTGCCATCGGCGAGCAAAATCGTGTCCCCATCCTGCGCATTCGCAATGGCGCTTCGCAGCCCGGCAATCGTTGTTACCTTTACACTACGGCCTTCAGGAGGAGTGATGGTCATGTTCCTGACGGTGATAACAACATCCTCCGTATCGGTTTGCTTTCCATCACTGACGGTGAACCGGACGGTATAGGTTCCGCTTTGTTCATCACCCGGTGTCCAGTTGAAAACGCGGGTTTCGGGGCTGAAGCTGATTCCGGAGGGCAACGCTGCAGTTGAGACCGGGCTGATGGAATAGGTCAGGATATCTTCGGAATCCTGATCGGTTGCACTGATGGTAAAGGAAAGGTTCGATCCTTCATTTACGGTTTTTGCTCCGATTAAACCCAGTACCGGTGTGTTATTCCACTGCTGTGCAGGAGTGTTGTATTCAATCGTCAGGGACGGACGCATATCCTGCATTCCGTTCTCAGAGGATATGAGCTCTATCGCCTTCCACTGTTCCAGATGTTGAAGCATGAGGCCATGGTTTTGTGCTCCATTTAACCATGCCAGAACCTTGGCCGTCACATCCACTTCAATGCAGTCCTGACCAGATGCCAGGATTCCGGTAGCGATGGGCGCATTGCTGAAGGTGAGGTTATCGTTCCAGATAATCCCGGAGTGATTGCCATTATTCCATGTTCCTGTGCCTTCTGTCCAGGTATTGCTGATTGCGAAAACCTCATAATCAAAGTCTGATGTAACGGGTGAACCCGTATAAAGCCTTAATTTCGCTGAGGTAATACCGGCCTTGTTGACGCCATCCAAATCAAACCAGAACAAACCTCTTGATTTCCGGATGACATCATCATTATAGACATTCATCCCCGAGCCTGCGCCAAAGTTATCATCTCCGCCCCACATCTGAGAAATGAATGTATCTTTAACCACATTCGGGTTTTCAGTGGTTCGCCGAATAACAACCTTCGGGAATTCACTGGCTATGATGCAATAGTGCGCCGCCGGCCCCCAGGTTCCTGAATTGCTGGCCCGTACATGAAAATACCAGGTCCCGTCACCGGGCACATTCACATTGATAGAAGCAGAGCTTCCTTCGGGTACATTGTCGGGAGCGGTATGAGGGTTTTGATCCAGTACCCAACTGTAGCTTTGCGGGACAGGCCCGCTGTCATGACTAATTTGGAATGCAGCATTCAAGCCGACACTCATGGTTTTATATGGATGGGTTGCAGAGGATACCACCAGAATGGGAGCTTGTGCTCCGTCTGGCTGGCCGTTTTCAAATACGATTCGTTTCAATTTTTCAGCGATGTCCAGTGTCAGAACACTTCGGATGTTATAACCGTCATTTCGCAGCGCTTCGTCGGACAGATCTCCCGAACCATAGCTGTGGGAGGGGTGGACACCATCCCCGAGCAAAACGCTGCTCCAGTCATTGGGGTGTAGCTCCATAAACAATCCGTGCAGGTCAACCAGCGGAATGTTCATCCTCTGTGCCACACGCCGGATGACGGTATTAGCTTGCGCAACATTTTCATCATAGCCTGTGCGGGGAGGGATTGTGCTGAGTACCGGCACAACTCCTTCATCGATATTGATCTGGATAAACCTTTCCAGATTAGTTTCAAAAGAATCCGCACTCCAGTTGTTAATGTCATTTGTACCGAACATGGTCAGTGACCAGGACGGATTTACCGCCGCAATGGCATTATCGATGGCGGCCAGCCCGTTGCCAACCCTCCAGCCTGAATCATTGCCATAGCTCCCGCCCTTGAACCGGTTCAGTGGATTGTTGCTTGAATTGGGGGATGCACCCATCCACATTAAAATGGGCTCGTAATCATGCCCGTTTGAAGGAAGTATATCGATCATGCCCCAGCTTGCCATGCTGCCAAGGTAAGCCTGAGAATGGGTGATGCTGTCGCCCCATTGCCCCAGTATGCCCACGGCGCGCCCCTTTGCATCACCGCGCAGCTTGATGGTCCGAAGGTTTGCTTTCATCGAGGCGTCGATGACCGGCACATATTTCATTCGCAGATTGTATAGATCCGTCGTTCCATCCACCACACTGATCGTCACATCTTCCGAATCGCTTAATTTTCCGTCAGTGACCGCAATGCGGACGGTAAAGGTTCCAACCTGATTCTGTGCGGGTGTCCAGCTGAAAGCGCCACTGGTGTTGTTGAAGCTGATCTCATTTGGCAGTGTTGCCGGTGTAACCGGGCTGATGGAATAAGCCAGGGAATCCCCGGTATCCGGATCAGTTGCGCTTGCTGTAAAGCTTAACGCAGAGCCGGAGAAGGCTGTTTTTGCACCTATACCCGCAAGCACCGGCGGCTGATTCTGAACGGCGGAGGAATTGCCAGCCAATGCGCCGATATTCCGGGGGCTACCAAAGGCAACGCCATTGTAGTCAAACAAAGCGGACGCGTTGTGAACTCCCGCGCCTAACGCCGGGCTGCCTGTGACCAGGCTGACATCGTCATCGGCCAGATTGGTAAACAGGGGGTTCTGCCCGTAAATTCCGTTTGTTTCGATCACAGGGAGGTTTGGCTTGGAATTCTGGTGTGCGTTATAGTTGTACCACAGATTGTTCGAGAACGTAAAGGTGGCGGGGGAGGTATTGTTCCCGACGTTGATCGCTCCATACTGGGAGAGATCCGAACCATCATAATAGAAGATATTGTTGGCAACCGTATTGTTCGCGCATGGACCAAAGGTGTATGGAGCGCTTGTGGTGGTTTCCTGCAGGATCCGGATCAGCCAGTTTTCGGGCGTGATAATGGTATTGTTGACGGCGCTGCAGTTTGTTGCCCCGACAAAAGCCAGTGGTGCGATGGTTCCCCGCATCAGGTTACTGTATATCTTTATGTTCTTTGCTTCGTAATTCGTTTGCGTGGTCGACAGCGCGGGCCTGAAAACGCCAAGATCAGAGCTTCCTCCGATATTGACCGCCCTTTCGCCGCAATCCACCAGCCGGTTGCCGCGAATTTCGATATTCTCACTGCCGCCCTTGCACTGGATGCCGGTGCCTGAGAAATCATGCAGGTAGTTGCCTGCAATCACGCCATTATGACATCCCACATGATCGATGCCGCTGCCGTAATCATTCCCGCAATTTGTGATTTCACAATTCAGAACATAATAGTCATTGACTCCGGATAGCTTCAACCCGTCTTCATTACCGGACGTATTGACGTCATGGATGTAAAGGTTACGGAAGATCACATACCGTGTGGCATCCATATTGGAATACTCGCCGCCGTCATCACAGTTGATAGCGTTTTCCGAGGTGTTGGCGATTTCAAGATCGTGCAGGATCACATATCGTACCTTTGTCAGGTGAATTCCCTCGGAAGAGCTTGTGATCACAGGTTTGGCCTCACCCGGAGCACCCCCTATCCAGATCGGTGCCTGAGCCGTGCCGGACAAACCGCTGATGTTTACCCTGGCTGAGTAGGTACCGGGAAGAACCCTGATTGCGGTACCGGGTGCCGCCGCCTGTACCGCACGTGCGATGGAGCGGTAAGGTAATGCGGCACTTCCGTTCCCCGTCGAATCACTTCCGCTGGTTGCAACGTGGATGATTTGGATGGGTGTTTTACCATCTTCAAAGGTGCTGATTGCACCAGATGACGGAGCAGGAGCGGATGCAGCAGTTGGCTTGGGTGTTGGAGTTGGCGTAGCAGCCGGTGATGGGGTCGGGTTAGATGATTGGAGCGGCGTTATTTTTGGGATCGGCGTAACCGCTGGTGTGGGGTATGGTGTAACAGTGGGTGAGGGCTCTGGCATAACGGTTGGGGTTGGTGTAACCGTGGGCTCAACTCCATGCGCCGTAATCACAATCCGGTTTCCTCCGCCAGCAGCGCTGATCTGATCGACCGTAAGATTATCAATTGTGATAAGTCCATCGGAATCACAAGTGACTGTGCCCGACTGAAGTAAAGCATTATTACTGAGGGAGGTATTCGTCCAGTTATAAACTCCTCCCGGTACAGGGTTGAAATCCTGTAATCTCCTTGGTGTTAAGCTGACGGTACAGCTTTGGGCCGGAGCCGTCTTGACGACACCCACCGTCATTTCGCACTTTATTTGTGTGTCAACAATGTCTTCGGTTTTCCAGAACATCCAGGCATTGATCTGACCCGATTCATCCCCGTTGTCCGTGTTCCCGTTTCCGGGATCATCGTCCAGACTGCAGTTCGTAAATGCAGGCAGGCTCTGATCGGTGCGGATGTCGATGGGGTTTTCTGACTCACTCCGGTTTCCATTGATATCCGGCGGGTTCAGGGTTCTCTGGTTGTGTCCGCCCATGCCCCAGTAAAAGATATGAGGCCTTTTGGTGTCCTGAAGCGCATTCAGGAATTTAACAGCCTGACTCCAACCGATGGAGCCGTCGTTCTTACCGTTAGAGAAGGTGATGAATGGGGTTTCATCCGATACATGGCTGCGCAGGTACCAGTCATCATCATAAAAGCTAAAGGCGGGGGTAATGCCGTCTTCATATTTGATCTGCCATTCCAGCTGGCCATAAACATTTTGATAGGAGCTTTTAACGGTCGGCGATTCCGCAGGCACATGAACACCTACCCATGAGTGCACCCATGCGACACGATCCGGGTTTCGGATGCCATACATGATGGAGCCTGAACCACCCATGGATACACCGGCCGAAATGGTACGGCTTGAATCAAAGCTCCATTTGGTGGCTGCCCAGTCATAAAAGGAGTTCAGACGGTTCTGGGTATAAGGCCGGACAACCCCGGAGGACCAGTTCTTTTGTGAACGTTCTCCGATTCCGTATTTTTCGTGATAGCCTGTCCACCAGTCATAAGGGAATTGATTCATTGTTATTGAAATTGTCCCCTTCTTGTTGTTAAACCACCAGGCGGAGTTGCCGTGCATACTGCTGCCCCACCCGTGGAAGCTCATGTTTACTGCCGCAGGTGTATTCGCATTGTAACCCTGCGGTACGATTACTTTATAATCCTGTGGTCTTCCCTGAACATTGCTGTTCGGAGGGGATTCCCAGCGTGTATAGTAATAGTGCGTAGAAATACCAGTGGTATAGAAATAATTCGTTTCAGTGGTAACCTTTTGCAGGATCGGAATACCCTGCCCCACGGTCTCATAGACCATGACGGTATTGTCGCTGCCAACCAGTGTTTCTTCAACACCGTTACGAACGACGGTTACGACATAATAAGCGGTTCCGCCTTCTTCCGGATTATATGCGCTGACAGCGGTGCTTGCAGATACGGGTGAGGCTGCGATATCATTGGTATCTTTTGTGACCACAAACCGTGGACATGGCTGCTTATTGATGCCATCATATTCTCTCCCGTAATGCTCGTCGTCCCATCCGGACAATACTTCAACGGTTTTTATGGGTGTGTGCACCGTTACCGATGTAATTGGAGCGGTGGAACGGTATATGCGATAAGAGATGCTTTTCAGAGAAGTTCTCAAATCCTTGACCTGCCTCACCGTCATTGCATCTGAAACAGCTGACGTTACCTCGGAGACTTCATTCCAGGTCAAAAGGGTTTGTCCTTCATAGTGTCTGGCGGTTAACTGGCTTGCCTGATTGCCGGACACAGCAGGCGGTGTTATACATGGAGCTGGAGTTGGCGTGGCTGTTGGTATGGGAGTTGGCGTGGCTGTTGGTATGGGAGTTGGC
>CAYVFB010000059.1:0-13128 GCA_964450305.1 uncultured Ruminiclostridium sp. | reverse complement strand
GTGGCTGTTGGTATGGGAGTTGGCATGGCTGTTGGTGTGGGTGTACCACCGGGAGTACTGTCAGTGCAGCCATCCCAGCCTGCAATCCTTGCCCATAAATACCATGCGGCGTATGCCTTCATATTGGCGTTCAACGGCTTGCTGTGCGCTGAACCGCAATGGTACCAGTCCACATCCTGGGTATGGCTGTTCTGCCATATCTCTGCCCAGTTGCTTTCTCTGTATCTATCACCATCTGAATCATAATTGCATTCATCATTCACTAATTTATCTAAATAATAGTTCCCATCGGGATCGTAGCTTTCAATATCGGCAAAATCAAACAGTATTTTATTGTTTGCTTTGCAATATTGACGGATTTGCTCATTTCGCAGATGAAGATTTCCTGTTACCCCGGTACCATCGGTATGTCCTGTCATATAAATGAATCGAACATCGGGGTAGTCCTTTTCCAGTTGGCTCATATTGCTCAGATAATTGTTGATGGTTGCTTCACTGGCATTGCTCACCTGTCCGCACCAGGACCACATCACCACGTTGATTTTAGGGTTGGAGGCCAGGTAAGTACGTGTAATGTTAGGCCAGTCAGAGTTGCCCAGATCGGTCCCTGAACCGCTGGCCAAATGAAGCGCACCATCACTGCCTCTCGTGTTCCATGCGTAGGTGCTTCCCTTGAAGGCAGCAAGACCCGTCATCCCGTCCCGTATCTGACTGCCATGGGAGGTGTGATTGTAATAAATGTGAAGGTTGGCCTTAGCCTGGTTGATCCATTCCACAGGGATGGTATTCAGATCAGTCAGTGTGGCATGTTCATGATCCGCTATAATGGCAGCAGAAGGGCTGTCAGCGGCGCTTGCGTCCAGCATGGGACTAAACAGGGTTGTTAAGATGACTCCAATAAGTAGGGTCGACAAAGCAGATTTGAACCTTTTCACTTCAAAAACCTCCATTTTAGCATGTTACATAAACATTCCCGTTATAAATGATTTGAAGTAAATGAAAAATATCGCGAAATAAAGTCTATCTGTGCAAAATGAGTATATCACTAAAGCCGACAGTAAAATATTACAAAAGTGTAATAATGACATAAAATATGAAAGTTATGTTTTTTGCACGACCCTGGTGGGAATTTTGCACTGAAGAAATGATTTTTGCACTGAGGAAATGTTTTTTGTGAGAGATTATGACGAATTGAGGCCACTGGGGCGGTTCTGTTTGAAACGTTTTTAACAATTTCGAACAAGAAGTCCTCCACATCTAAGCTACATTACTCACTTTAGTGAGAGCGAAGGTGGGGGATGAATTGTGCATTCAAATTGAGTTGTGCATTCGCCAAAGCAAGACTGACTACTTCCTTCAGCCAATCGTATTGCCCTTTATAATCAGCAGGCATTGTAAACCATAATCAGACCACCTGTAAATTGCTTCAGTTGCCCAGTGTCCATCAACATCTGCGTACAGCTTTGAGCCAGTTGCCTTATTTGTCGTATCCACAGTTGCAAATGACATGGAAAATGAGCTGAATAGCATTACCAAAGCAACCAATGCTGTCATTAACCTTTTCTTCATGATGTTCCTCCAATACAATCTGTTTTGAATGCCAAAACTCGACATATATGTCTATGATAAAACAAAAAGAGCTGGTATTTTATCTGCCGAAAGTTAGGTAGTATGTCGTGCTTATACCTGAAAATTTATATTTGAACACTACGCTTTCCTTCGGCCTGCTTCATTTATCTGTTGCCATTTATTACATTGTGTTACATAATACAAACAACGGATAATCATGAGAATGGCTTCGTATGTCTGGACAAGGAGAATAGCATGAAAAAGCATGAAGCGAGAAAAATCGTTGGTATCATTCTTATTGCGCTGTTTTTAATTGTGGTGGTAGTTGTGATCGGCGTATGGTCGATGTTTGGAACAAAAATTACAGCGGCAAACACGATAGAAAGACTGGATGAAGGGCTTTATTCCCTTACCTACAAGGGTGAGTACGGGTTTGACGAATTCCTTGCTCAAGGTGGTGCATCAAGCGATGAAGCGGTGGCGGACTATTTGGTTTCCTTCCTGTCCAATGGCTTTTACAAGCCAGACAACAGTCCAAATACTGCAGATATTGGATGCAGTACAATCGCAGCCAAAGCACCTGATGACAAAGTGCTTTTCGGGCGAAATTACGATTGGGAAAAATGTAGTGCGATGATCGTTCATACCATCCCCAAAAATGGGTATGCATCGGTCTCTACCTGCTGCCTTGATTTTCTCGGGTTTGATGAGAACTGGCAGGCGGATGGTTCAATGATGGATCGTATGATGGCACTTGCAGCGATATATGTGCCCCTTGACGGGATGAACGAAAAAGGACTGATGATTGCTGACCTGATGGCGGGTGATAAGGTTGAAACCCATCAGGATACGACAAAGTGCGATCTGACAACTACCACTGCCATACGTCTTGTCCTGGACAAAGCAGCGACCGTGGATGAAGCAGTCGCGCTTCTAAAACAGTATGATATGAATTCTTCCATCGGATCGGCACATCACTTTTCAATTTGTGATGCCAGTGGGAAAAGCATCGTAGTGGAATATATCGAGAATGAAATGATTGTGACAGAAACCAAAGTAGTTACGAATCATTATCTCACGGACAGCGAAAAGTACGGTACCGGTTCCAATCAGTCGCACATCCGCTTTAACACACTCACTCAAGCATATAACAAAACCGGAGGTGTAATGGAAGAAAACGATGTACGCGACGCGATGAAATCGGTAGCACAGCTTAATTTCCGCACTACTGGGGAGGAAGAATACGAAAGAACCATGTGGAGCATTGTGTACAATCCTGTAGAGCTAACCATGAATTTCTACTGGAGCGAGGACTTTGAGCACCCTTTGTTGCTTAACCTTTCAGGGAACTGACAGGTGAAACATAGGGACGGCATTTGTTGCGTAACAAAACAAATGAACCGTCCCTGTTTTCTTATTCTTCACAAGTCTTTCGCTGATTTTAGTTTCTCAGAAAGATCAGGGTGTAAAGGTAGTTCGTCTTGAAGAACTACTTTTATGGCTGGTGCTTCCTGCTGCGTAGCCGACATAATAATTTGCTGCCCGTCACGGGTCGCTTTATAGTAATTGATAACCTGATGAATATCATTGATAACCAGTATAAGGCCAATAGCGGTAAACATGTAGAATAAACACAAATTTTCCCACATGTATATTAACATGTAATGGAAGTATTGTTCAACATATTCTATAGGATTTTCATCAATTGGAATATCAAGTATCTTTCTATTTTCACCTGGCAGCAGAAGTCTGTTATTTTCGCTTATGACATCCATCACCCGTCATTTGGATGATCATGGTTGACAAACTGTAGTTATATGTATAGTATTTACTTAGGTGACATAATTACTTATTTTGGATTTCTTAAGGTCCAGCGGTTAAATGTCAAGAGCGAAGTGGAACTTAATTTTGAGAAAACCGATGGATTATGTATAAAAAAGCATAAGGGAGGAATCCCCAATAAGTCTATCAATACTCAACTGGAAATTATTCAACTTAAACCTCACAGATACTATTATACAAGGAGAGATTGCAATGAAGATCATAAAAATCCGTAAAAAAAGTCATTTACTGCGCCTGACACTCATTTTATCTGTTTGTTTCATGTTATTTTCATCTTCTGCTTTTGCTGCCAGTAATCGCAGTTTTGAGAGGAATAGCCGCCACAATCAGTGACCAAATAACGATAGAAGCACAGCTAAGTATTCCCAATTTGATCGGTATCCTGGATATAGAACTGCCTGTAAACGGTGAAATTGAAGACACCAGTATTTATGTCCTGAAAAATATGAGTGACGCTCTGGAGAAACCCTCCTCAGCATTGGATGACGGAATAGATTTTGCTTCATCCGGTGTCAGCAGCGGAAAACTTGGGGTTAAAATCATCAATTCAGACCGTCCCATTTACGACAGGGAAGTGTTTCCATCCGGTTATGAATATGATTCTGATATGGGCTTTTACGATTCATTTCATGGTGGGGATGGATACAGCACCGCAGAAAATGGTGACCTATCCTATTATTATAACGGACTGTTTGATGGCAAAGTATATTTTACCTATTCCCTCGAACCTCTTGGTTATAAGGACATTTATGACATTCAGGACGCGGGATTGGATGAAAGCTTACACCATTTTTGGGTTGGTGCTAAATATGTCCTGATTCTATCCGATGAGGATATTGAGTATTTCTTGAAAAATGGTGAGATTCCAGATTATGAGGGTTATGATTGGCCAGGGCTGCGTGACTTACTCACAGCAAATGATTCATTTCAAAATTTTACAGTAAAAAACAAATATACACCTGGGCAATTTACAGACGTTACAAATCAATGGTATTCCGATAGTGTTAAAAAAGTCTATGAAATCGGTCTGATGAAAGGAAATTCTGCCGGAAGCTTTAATCCTGAGGGGACAATTACCCTGGCTGAAGCTATTGCAATGGCAGCACGCCTGCACAATATTTGTAACGGTGGAAATGGAGAGTTTACTCAAGGTACACCGTGGTACAATGTCTATGTGGAGTATGCTATTAAAAATGGAATTATAAAAAAAGATGATTTCAGTGATTATTCTTTAGCGGCAAAGCGCGGAGAAATGGCTTACATATTTGCATCTGCAGTTCCTGATGCTACTATGACAAAGATTAACGCCGTAAATAGCCTTCCCGATGTGGACGATACTACAAAGTATAAAGACAGTATATTCCTTTTATATCGTGCCGGTGTCATAACAGGTAATGACGCTATAGGAACATTCACACCACAAGCGAATATTACCCGGGCCCAGGCAGCAGCCATCATTACACGTATTGCATTACCCGATGAAAGAAGAACTTTGAACTACTAGAAATTTTCAAAAAGGCTGGGGGTGTGATATCACCCCTCAGTATGCCGGTGCCAACGCCTTAAAACACTACTTTTAGTTGAGGCAGGAAAGTTGCGTTATTCACTGCTTTCTTCACCCCATACTCTTGACAATCGTTCAAACAGAGCAAGCACTTCGGCCCTGGAAATTGGATCATGCCACTTGCTCTCACCGTTGTTGCCAAGAAGAATTCCCTTTTCCTTCAGGCATATAATGGACGGATAAAAATCCATCGGCACGCCGTTGGCAGGATCTGCATCGGTTAATTGCCTATACCAGGATTTCAAGCCGGCATCTGTAGGCGAATGAGACAAGTGAATGGTTTTCAGGGTATCGCTGAAAGCAGGTTTCTTATTGAGTACAGCCATAGTGTGGTACTCTCCGCCCTCTTGGATATCCTCATTCCACAGGAAAGCTGCCAATGCATAAAACACCTCGCCGCGGGTCATGGGCTTCAAAAGAGTTTCCCGTGTGTATTGATCAAGATGCACCAGGCCATCTTTGGCGACCACCACATATTGTGTGTACCAGTCGTTACCGATTTGCTTTGTAAACCGGATCCAGCTTTCAGCATCCTGTTGTGCTTTCTGCTTGATGATTTCCTCAGAGTTGTTAAACCGGGCCAGCATGGTTAAAACCTCAGCACGACTGACCAGGTTGCTGCCTTTAAAAGTCTTATCGGGGAAACCCTTTATGAAAATACGATATACAGACAATGGGATATGTGCAGCATACCACTCATCTCCGCAAATATCTGTAAAAGTTAGTTTTGCCAGTTCTTTTAGTTTTTTTTGATAACCGGCAGTCAGGGATACAACCGGTTCTCTTTTCATCATAACACCGTAGGTGGGGTTCAGCGAATTATTGCGGATATCTGCGCTTTTATACAAGAGCTCTAACAGCCTGACCATTTCGTGATAATCCGAAGTGATAAGGTTGCCTGTTGGCTCAGACCCTCCCACTGGTTTCTGTGTAGGCGTTGGTTCCGGTGAGCTGGTTGGGGAGGGTGTGGGAACCATGATTAGCTTGATTTCCTTTTCACTTAAGCACCGGTCATAGATTCTAAACTCATCCATTAAACCTTCCAGACTATCTCCCCAGGGGTCACGTCCAATGACGATCTCACGGGAGGAATCCCGTTTTATTATGCTGGTGCATGCAGTACGGGAACTTTCAATTCCGTCTATATATACGACAATATGTGAACCGTCATAGGTGATTGCGTAATGATGCCATTCGGTGTCGTCCACAATGTTAGCTGCTGAACAACTTGAGCCGGCAATTGTTGCGGAAATCCCGGTTTTTGTTAGTGAAAGCCTGTATACCGTGTGTTTATTCACAAAAGTAGTTGCCACGGTTTTACTGTCCTTCTTTGCCAGAAAGGCTATTGTAATCTCATCCAAACCATCCAAATAATCGCTGTGTTTTACACTGATACCCCGGCTGGCATCATTATTAAAGCGTATTGCCTTTCCGTACAGGGAGTCTTCAAGAATGATGCTGTCACTTGCGCTTACAGTCATATTCTTACCTGAAGCATCTATACAACCTGCGTCAAAAGGCAGGTACAGGTAAAGGTTTGGATGCTCTGATGGCAGGATATCAAATATCTGGCTGGCAGTATGCTGATTCCCTGAAGTATCTGTGATGGTTAGTTGAACCGTATGCTTCCCGGCCATAAAGGAGTGGTTTATGACAGTGCCTGAGCCGGTAGTGCCATCGCCGAAATCCCAGTGATACGAAACGATGCTTTTTCCCGCAGGAGCGTAAGATTTTCTACCGTCCAGGGTAACCTTAAAGGGCTCATACCCGGATGTGCTGCTTGACACATTCGAGTATTGAATACAGGCAACCGGGAGAGAACTTCCCTGATGTTCAAAAGGCCCTATATCCCACCCATTTCCAACAGGCCTGCTGTTTCCGGCAAAATCGCGGCTAAAGTCCAGGCTTATTCCCGCATCAATCGCCGGACTGTTGGGATGGAGTGAATAATCATCGTTATCGATATCGATAAACAGCGGATCTACATTTACAATATCATTTGGAAAACTTTCCTGATTATATTTTTTGTAAGCATCCGAATAGAAGAGCAGGTTGTTGGATACGCTCATTTGGTTTGAATCCAGACCAAAACAACAGTTCCTTCCATCATAAAATATATTGTTTCTCACTTCTCCTGTCGCAGGCATTTCTTCTGTGCCCCTGAAACCCACACCATGTGTTTTCATGTTGATAAAAATGTTGTTATAAACTTTAACATCCTTCAGCTTGGAGATGCACAACCCCCATGCAGCAGCATCTTTAAAAATATTGTTGCGAAAGATAATGTTATAAGAGTGGTAATGAAACGCACCTTCCCCCATAAACCCCTGATGATAGAAATCCTCTATAAAATTACCTTCTATGATAATGTCGCGCGCGAATTCACCGTTGTTATCAAAGGTTTGAAACCCATCCACGTGAGCTTTCCCAATCTCTTCCTGGCGTGTGCCATGCATATAATTGCCCCGGATAATATGGCCTTCGCCAAAAAAACGAAAATAGTCTGAGTCGCCGCTTTTCCAAATCAAACGTTCCAGCTCGTTGTTTTCAACAAGCATATTGGTGCCGCTAACAGTTATTCCCATGCTTATGCCTGAGAGATAGTTTCCGGCAACCCTGCCGTTTACACCGGAGGCCTGGATACCCAACCCTACATCGTGGATATAATTATTCAGAACCTCAGCGCCTGTGCTTCCTGCAACCTGAATACCCTTTTCAATGACCTCAAACCCATCCATCACAACAAAATCACCATATTTTAAGGTAGCACCGCAGACAGTCGCCTTATGCTTGTTACGCGTCCGGAGGGTAAGTCTTTTCCCTTCCTCTGCGTAAATGCGGTTTGATAAAAATTTTATCTGCTCACCATACGCACCGTCTGCTACAACAATCTCATCACCGGGAAAGGAGCTTGCGATGGCCTGGGTAATGGTTTTAAACGGTTTCGTTTGTGTACCGTCATAGCTGTCATCCCCTGTTGCCTGGCAAACGTACAGTTGCCCGGGGCTTCTTGGTTGTACTGCCTGCATCTTTCCCTTTGTTACGAGAATGTTGTCATAATTTACCCAGTAACGGCTTGTACCCGTATCGACCCTTGCCAGTTTGATTTTACCGCTGGTAAAGCGGTTTACAGCCGTAGCATTTTGGTCGATGAATGTAAAGTCATAATCTTTACCGTTCTGATATCCGTCCCTGTCGACTGCAATTGTAATGGCACTGCCGTCATTCAGGAAATGAATTTTATAGTTGTTCACAGATGGTTTCTCTCGGGGGGAGACTAGAACCCTGCTTACATTTGCTTGTGTAAGCTCTTCCTCAACACCATCCAGGGTACGGTACAGCTTTCCGGATGCGGGCTCAAAAGAATAGCAGTTGTTATCATCCTGATATGCAACGGATACCCTGCCGGCAGTGTTATAGAAATTGAGGATAGTGAAACAAACCGTATACTCTGATTGTTTTATCGTCTGATCTGACAGAACGGATGCCCCGGCATTCATGCGAAGGCGAATGCCGCCGCTGAGAGCTTCACAAGCCAAAGGGCCGCTGGAAATCCAGGTTAACCCGTTAACCAGGTTGGGATCAACAGCGGTTAAATCTTTATCTTCGAAATCCTCCTGATATAATATATCTCCGGGAAAAACACCTTCGTTTTCCCCAACAGCTGCAACTGTTAACAGGTCGCTGCCGGATATTCGCGCCTGAGCAGGCAAAATGGTTGAAAGTAATACCATTCCTATTACTATTATAATAGCAAATTTTCGAAAAAATGCTTTCTTCACTTGAATCCTCTCCATTAAAACATATTCCGAGATATTCAGAACATATTCCTGTTATGGATTGTGTTCTCTGGATGAATACTTGCGCTGTGATAGAAGAATGTGATTTTTCCAAGACGAGTATATCACAGAAACCAACACAGAATCATCACATATGAGCAAAAAGGCATTAGTGGTATAAAGTAGTGATTCCTGCACTGTGACAGCGTGACTTTTGCACATAGAAAGTGACTTTTGCATGAGTCATAGAGCTTTACGCACTATATGGTATGTGACATAACATATTTCTCTTCAAGTAATATATCGCCGATCTCTTTCACTGAAGCAGCCAGGTAATTTGCGCCGGCTTCCTCCAGTTCAGCCCTGTTGCCATATCCATATAAAACACCAATGCTGGCAAGATCGCATTTCCTTGCTCCGGTAACGTCATGCTTCCGGTCGCCGACCATCACCGCTGTGGAGTTGTCGGTAATTTTACAGCCGTTAAGGGCATATTGAATCACTTCATCCTTCTTCACCCTGGTTCCGTCCAGGCAACTGCCGGAAACAAAGGTGAAATATTCCGCCAGGTTAAAATACTGCAAAATTCTTGTTGCGAAAACCTCAGGCTTGGAGGTAGCCAGAACCAGGGTTTTTCCTTTGCTCTTCAAAAGCTGCAGCAACTCGGGAACCCCTTCATATACCTTGTTTTCAAATATGCCGGTATCCTTAAAATATTCCCGGTAGTATTCAACCGCCAAAACCGCCTGCTCTTTTGAAAAACCGTAATACTTCTCAAAGGATTCAGTTAACGGAGGACCGATAAATGGATACAGCTCGCTTCTATCGTTAATTTCAATACTGTATTTTTTAAGAGCGTGCATGACGGAATTGGTGATCCCGATTGCCGGGTCTGTTAAAGTTCCGTCCAGGTCAAACAATATAAAATCGTAATGCATACAAATTTCTCCTAACCTGTTCCTGCAATTATACCTATTCGTTGATTCAATGAAAAGATGCGCGGAAGAGTGAGGGACTTCCTTGATTCGTCACACAGGGTATCATCGCCCGAACCAAAAACCCTCTATTGTCCTCAAACGAACGGAAGCTGATCGTTCCTTTGAGATTGTTCACGCGTTCTTCCATTCCTATAAGGCCGTTGCCCCTGGTAAAGGAGATATTTCCACGACCATTATCCACGATGAACAGTTCAATGATATTGTCTTTCATTTTAACCGATATGGTGATTCGGGTTGCATGGCCATGCTTGATAGCATTGGTGACGGATTCCTGGCAAACCCTGTAGATTGTGCTGTTCACTTTATCACTACAGGCAGTCAGATTCTCCAGGGATGATATTTCCAACAGGATGCCGGAGCCGGAGAGCCTGGAGGCAAGAGTATTCAATCTTTCAGAAAGCATATTTTGAGTCATCTCTCTCGATTCCTTCAATAAGTCCGTTGCGTTGGACAACATGGCTCCATCTGTTCCCGTAACAGCAATTTCTTCCAAACTGCTGTTGATTTCGGAGATCGCCTGCTCAATTCTCCGAACGGCGACGGTTCTGTCACCGTGTAGCAGCTTGTTGCTTTCCATGGTGTTCAGCGCAAGTATTAACGAATGGCCCATTACATCATGGATTTCTTTGGCCAGCAGGTTTCGTTCACTCAGCACCGTCAGCTTTTTAGAATCTTCAGCCAGCTTTTCTATATTTTCATTCATCTCCTCCAGAAATTGATTTTTTTCTGAAAGCCTGTTGATTGCAGAGAGGATTGCCGTATTATCATGGATGATAAAGATGGTTTTACCTGTGGAAAACAGCCCTGGCTTTATCGGTTTAACTGTAACTGTAAAGTGCTTTACACTGTTTACTTCCGGTATTTCCACATCCATTTTTATTGCTTTGTGTTTTGCCGGCTTATGCGCAGGCTGGGGTAAAAACCTGCCAAGAATTTGTAAAAGTGTTTTTTCTTCAAGCAATCCACAGGCTTTGTTTTTATACAGGATTTCTCCCTTGTTGCCGATGATTAGCAACGCGTCGGTAAACAACTCCAAACCATGCCTGCTTCCATGGGGGATGATATCAAACATACCAAACTTGATACCGCCGATGAGATACACGGTGAAGCCTGCCAGAATGAGAAGGGGGAAAAAATCAACCGACATCCGAAAAATTCTTAACAGATAAAGATGTAAAAACAGCATGCTCGCAAGGGCTAGAAAGGAGGAGAGTAATCTGTACGCAATATTATCCAGCTTTTTAATCCAGAACTTTATAATACAGATCATTCCTGCTGTCTGCAAGATATAACCCACACCCATGATCACATAATACAACACGCCAAAGACATTCTCATAGGGTGTCATTTCCTTGATAAACAGATGATGTGAAGGGTTTGTGAGAATGATCCATGCGCCTGCGGTAACATAAGCAATGACCAGAACCAGCGTAAGAATTTTAACGAACCTGGATTTAAAAGAAAAACGGATAAGTATGTACAGAATGAAGAGCACATCAAAAACAAGCTTAACAATGTGAGACACAGCCAGACAGTGCCACCGCACACTGATTTCAGGGGCAATCATCGCTAAGAAATTGCATGTAAACAACAGAATAAGCAGCCCATGTAAAAAGCAATAGCAAAACAACATCTTTGACCGTTTGGAATTTAAAATGATATAGGTAAGATAGCCGGTCATGATGGTAATAAAAAGAAGATGAATTCCCAATTCAATCTGCAGCTTCAGGATTAAAGATACTTCCATCACATTGCGCCCCTGTCAGATCAGATTGTTCCTTAATGCATACATCACAAGCTGGGCTCTGTTTTCAACACCTACCTGCTCGATGACCCTCGTGATCCTGTTTTTAACGGTTCCCTCCGCAAAGCTCATGATTTCAGCTATTTCGCTGTTTGATCGGCCTTCGCTGATCAACCGAATCATTTTCAGATCATCATCGCGGATCACTGTATTATGCAGGCTATCTTCCCCGGTGCGGCTCTTTGTGAGCATGGAGCGCAGAACAAGGGGATTTAGTACCGCATACCCCCAATGGACACAGCGGATCAGAGTGGTCAGCTTGTCTGGGGGCGTATCCTTCAACAGATAACTGTCCGCCCCGGACGCAAAACAATCGGCAACCCATTGATCATCTTCCAGAGAAGTAAGAATGATCACTTTGGTGTCCGGACAGATGCTCTTGACTTGCTTCGTAGCGGTAACCCCATCCATCACGGGCATTCGAAGATCCATCAGCACAATGTCGGGCTTTTGCTCTTCGCACAGCTTCACCGCTTGCAGACCGTCATAGGCGACCCCAACCACTTTGATTTCCTTGTCCATTTCCAGCATCATTCGTAAGCTTTCTGATAAAAGGGCATGATCATCGGCAATTAATAAACGCATATTCCACCTCATAGCAAAAAGGGTCAACCGAACCATCAGGCTGATACGTGGAGCGCTTTGACAGTGTTCCGCATCTTCCCGATAGTTTCTCTTGTGATTTGTATCATTCGTTCGTTTTCCGCTTCAAACACAGATATATCTTTTGGGTCGTTTCCATCTGCATAAGCCCTCATGGTTTGAATACTCTGCTTTAATTGCTCCAGATAGTCCCCGGCAATGGCATTTACCAGACACATGATCCGTTCCCGCTCTTTTTCTGCAGCCAGGCTTCGGGCAACCGCGGCATATTTTCGCTGTGCTTCCAGCGCATCCTTCAACTGCCGGTTTTTATGATCAAGCTGATCCAAAAGTTTTTTATACCTGGTGATATCGTTGAAAACAAGAATCCTTCCCAGATACTTGTTTTTGCGCATAATTGTGCGCATTTTCCATGTAAATGTGGCATCATTTTCTGAAGAAGGCTTTATTTCACCTTCATACATGCTTGAGGCTTCTTTATTCAGGCTGCTTTCCCGAAAATTTCCGGGAATAAGCCCGGAAGCATGGATGGCTTCCTCGATTTCCTGAAGGAAATTCTGTATGTTGTCACATTCAAAGGCCGTGTTGATATAGCAGGGCTTGTCCTGGCTGTTGTAGATGACGATGGTTTCATTCACATTCTTAATGATCACGCGGTTGATTTTTCTGCTTCGTGACAGGGCTACCCACAGGTAAACGATCGCACCTGTGCATCCCGCGATGATGCAGATGCCTATTAAAAAGACCCAGAACATTTCCAGATTTAATAACTCACCATAAGCCGGCTGCATGCGCTTTCCCTTTCCGATCCCATGACTTCATTTAACGGTTTTACTGTATAAAAACAGCAGTAAAATTCATTTTATGAGCTTATAACAACGGAAGCGATTGCTTGCAATCGCAACACACCCGGGTTGCATGGGCGAGCAGTGCAGCGGAGCGGAACGACCAGCCCGGGGAGACCGTTCG
>CAYVFB010000058.1:0-20555 GCA_964450305.1 uncultured Ruminiclostridium sp. | reverse complement strand
AAGAACCTTGCCGCATTGGCGGCAAGAACCTTGTTGCTGTGTGATGGTTTTGCTAAAGCAAAACCTGCTGTTGCAATAACAGTGTGTTGCGATTGCATGCAATCGCTTCCGTTGTTATAAAGAACCTGTTCAGGTACTTATCACTATTTTAAATATTGGTGGGATCGCTAAGATGAGAGCTATATTGAAAAAATGGATTATGCTGAAATTTTTTTATGTTATTCTTATGATCGCAATATTATCCTCCTGTAATTTTCAAACTGAACTTTTCCCGGCAATTTCACCCACTCCGAAAGTCCTTTCCGGAGAAATCGCGGATAAAATTTCGGGGAGTCTGCAGCCGGAAAACGCTCTTTATGAAAATACTCTTCAGGCGGATGCATCCTTCCTTTTTGAAAATTTCGCTTTATCCTTTACGAAACCTGTATATGTTATCAATTGCAGGTATTATTTACCGCTGGCCGAGTTTGTCACTGCACTTGAAGGAACCATTGAGATGACTCAAAATGAGATCACGATAAAAACAGAGTCAGCGGAAAGGCTTATAGATTTGGAAAATAACTGCTATAAGGCCGGAGATACAACTAACAGATTGTATGGCTATATCTATCGTATTGATGATACCGTTTTTGTCTCCCTTATCGATATCGTGCGGATGTTTGATCTGAAAACAGACTGGAACACGGACAATTCCACTGTTTCCATCTTTTATTCAAGGTATAGTTCTGAGCGCTTACAAAAAAGCGGGGACGGCATGGATGCACTTCTCCGGCTGGAGGATTTCGCGGCTTGTGAGCATTACCGCCACAGTGTACAGGGGCTTGAAAAGATAAGGGCGGTTGCGGATTACCTTGATGGGCAGTCCATACCCTTTTATGTGGCATGGGTGCCCAGATATAAGGATCCCGAAAATGGGATTGATATGGATCCTTTAACCAATTTCAGTATGTATAACATCTGTTTTATATATACCCTTGATTATTTGGTCTGGCATGGTGGTTATATGGGCCTTCATGGATATACCCATCAGCACGATACCGAACAAAGCCTTTCAGGCAATGAATTCGGAAGCAGTGTAAACGAGGAGGAGGAACAGATACGCAATATCTGTGAAATGGCTATAAATACAGCCAACCAATTAAATATTCCCTTTACGTTCTTCGAATTTCCGCATTATGCCGCAACAAAAAAGCAAATAGAAATCGTTGAAGAGTATTTTGACTGCATTTATCAGCCCAATCCAGCTACCTATAGTAAAAAGGCATTCATTATCAAAAGGGGCGGCAGGAATATAAAATATGTTCCTACCCCGCTTGGTTATATCAATTCGATAGGTGAAACGGATAACATGCTTAGAAATGTTGACAACCTTGATCCTGAGACATTAGCCAGCCTCTTTTTTCATCCCACTCTTGAATACGAATACATTAAGCTTGGCAAGGAAGAAGACGGGTATCCCACATACGAATATGACCAAAACTCGGTTCTTCACAGAGTAGTTTAATATATCGAAGGAAAAGGTTACACATTTAAAACAATCGATAAGATTCATTGATAGGGATAATTGTAAACTGCGGACAATATCGCATTAATCCGGGTTCTTTCTATGAATTTTGTGTTTGTCAAATTATCGCCCCCACACATGAATTCGTATATTTTGTTGCTTAAGCAGGTTCCAGGCTAAGTGACAACATGGTGTGTTTACAATTCATATTAATTGAGCGAATTAAGTTTTTCCTGATGAGCTTATTATCAGAACAGGATATCAAAAACATGATTCATGCAGAAAAAACATGTTTCATGCAGAGGATGTTTTTTTCAACAAATTCCTGATAAATTGAACCAAGGGAATGCACCCGGAATAAAGAATCAAAAATGGAGGGATTTGTTATGAAAAAATTAATCGTCCTTATGATGGCAATTGTTATGACCCTGAGCATGGCTGCCTGCGGAAAAAATAAAGCAGCTTCAAAGACACCTACAGCGACACCGACATCTGCAGCAACACAGGCACCTTCAGCAACACAGGCACCTACAGCGACACCCGTACCAACAACAACACCCGTACCAACAGCAACACCCGTGCCTACAGCGACACCCGTGCCTACAGCAACACCCGCACCTGCTCAGTCTTCCTCTCAAAACGAAGAACCAGTATTCACGGCTGAGCAACAGGCCCTTGCCAAAGAGTTTATGAATATGGCAGATGCATTTGATAAAACTGCTGAAAGAGTAAATGCAACGCCCGAAGCTCTTGCAGACGAAGCCCTTGTTAATACCATGAATGAACTTGCGGACGAGATCATTGCAGCCGACCAATACTTTACTGATCCCAATAAGCTCACCCCTGAGATTATGGGCGGTCTGAAAGCAGCCATTGATGCAACGCATAAATTTATCTCAGAAGCTGAAAAGGCCCTGGACCAGATTAAAAAAGACAATGAGAGTCCCAAAGCGGCATCTGTCGTTGTTCCCGTAGAGATTTTCAATTTTACAAGCTTTGATCTTTATGCCCTTGCGCTTTCTCCTGCCAATAGCGATGATTGGGGAGAAAACCTTATCACTGAGGTGATTAAGATAGGTGAATCAGCAAAGGGTGAACTCACTTTTACCGCAGATACGCTTGTATGGGATGTTTTGGTTCAGGATAGTGAAGGGAATCAAACGTTCTTTATGGGGGTTGACTTTTCAGAAGCCAATTTAGAAGGAGCCAAGTTATTCCTTGAGACTACAGAGGGCGGAGAAGGTATCGCAAGCGCGGTATAAATAGCGGGTGAAACAGAAGCCCGCTTATAAAAAGATCAACGCAGCAAAAGCCGGCAGAGAGAATTCTCTGTCGGCTTTTCTGCAATAACAATGAATAGAGGAGGCGATAGTGGTGGGGAATTTTGTATTTGCTCAATTAAATATGGTATAATACCTAAGGCTATACTGCCAGACGGTAACCATTCTCCACAGATATACTTCGTGTTCAGCATGGGAGTGATGGCTTTGATGCCAGTCAACGCGACGGTAGACGCTCATTATCAAGAAGACCGTGGAATAAATCGAGGAAATGTGTCTGGTAATGAAAGCGTGAGAATAAATGAAGAGATCTTAACTGTGGAGTGTACGTTTTATTGAGAAAGGGTCAGTTGCCGGTGTACTCATCCGTAAAGCGGGTTTATGGCATACCGGGTTTTACTGACATCATTTACATAAGGAGTGGACTAGTATTATGGTACAAAAAGATTATCCGTTATATGAAACGACAGTCTTCAAA
Source organism: uncultured Ruminiclostridium sp. (assembly GCA_964450305.1). Lineage (GTDB taxonomy): Bacteria > Bacillota > Clostridia > DSM-8532 > DSM-8532 > JAAYJG01. The sequence continues at coordinate 17,293 of CAYVFB010000058.1, read as the reverse complement.
GACTTTAGAGTGATGACCGAAAATATTGCAAAAAAGTATCCGGACAGGATAGCCATTTCATATAAAAAAGATCCCCGTGATACACAAACCATCGATGTGACCTATACAGAAGCAAGGGACTATATCCGCAACATGGGAACAGAACTGATTTCCATGGGCTGCAGGGACAAGCATGCTGCGCTCATCGGGGAAAGCTCATATCAATGGATTTGTTCGTATTTTAGCCTGATGTCCATCGGTTCGGTAGTTGTTCCGCTTGATCGGGACTATCCGGCAGAGGAGATTTCAGATATTATCATGAAAGCTGAATGTGATTTTGTTTTCTACAGTGCAGCCATTGAGGAGAAAATAGAGCAGGTCAAAATCAAGGCTCCTGGTGTAAAAACCTTTATTTGTATGGGTAATGCTGCCATGAAGGGAGCACTGGATTTATCCGATATCGAAGCGAGGGGCAAGGAGCGCTGTCAACAAGGAGATAATGCCTATTATGATTATGAGATTGATCCCGAACGGCTTGCTACTATTGTGTTTACATCGGGTACGACGGGAAAAGGCAAGGGTGTAATGCTTTCCCAAAAAAATATTGTTTCTGATATGACCCAGGGCATGTATCTTTTTTCTATTTCTCCGAAAACAATGTGCTTGCTGCCACCGCATCACACCTTTGGATCAACCGTAAATTATGTAGGGCATTTTGCCCAGGGTTCAACGATTTATCTTTCCAGCGGCCTAAAGTACATACAGAATGAAATGAAAGAACAGCAGCCCAGTCATCTGGTGCTTGTGCCGTTATTTGTTGAAACAATTTACAAAAAAATATGGTCGACGGCAGATAAAAGTGGAAAAACCAAAGCTTTGCGCATGCTCATTAAAGTCAGCAATTCTCTTCGAAAATGCGGTATCGACCTTCGAAGAAAACTATTTAAGAGCATATTGAACTCCTTGGGCGGCAAGCTTGAAATGATTATCTGCGGGGGTGCCAAATTAAACCAGGAGATGATTGACACCTTTGAGGCCTTCGGGATTACCATTCTCAACGGTTATGGCATTACAGAGTGTGCTCCGTTGATTTCGTGCAATCGTAATAAATATCAAAAGCAAGGAAGTGTTGGTGTTCCGATCATTGGTGAGCTTGTTAAGATCAAGGATCCGGATGAGAATGGCGAGGGTGAAATTTGTGTGAAAGGTCCCAATGTCATGCTGGGGTATTACAAAGACCCGGAAGCAACTGCCGAGGCATTTGATGAGGAAGGATATTTCAAGACAGGGGATTATGGAAAGCTGGACGATGATGGCTGGATTTATATCACTGGAAGATTGAAGAACTTAATCATTCTAAGCAACGGAAAAAACGTATACCCTGAAGAAATTGAGAGCGAGATCTCGGGCATTTTTGGCGTTGCAGAGTGTGTCGTGTATGAGGGCGAAAGTAAATCACAGAAGAAAAAGGAAGTGATTGTTGCTGAAATATATCCGGATTTTGAAGCGCTAAAGGCCAGGGATATTGAAGATGCACAGGCTTATTTTGAAAATGAGATAAAGAATATCAACAGCAAAATGGTTCCGTATAAGGCTGTGAAGATGGTTAGAATCCGCAATGAAGAATCCGCAATGAAGAATTCACGAAGAATACCTCCAGAAAAATTCTGCGATTTGCCATCAATAAGAGTATCGATTGAGACGTTGTGCAAATAGGTTATCCATCATAGAATGATTGGGGGAAAGAAGAGCGGTGAATATTGTAAGATTAAATGAATTCTTCTATAGTAGGTTAGGGGTAAGCCATGCCAAGATATAAAGAAGATATCAACACCATTTACATATCGGAGCGCATGCAGGAATGTCTGAGGGGCATCGGAAATAGCACGCTCACGGCGATTACTGCTCCCATGGGCTACGGAAAGACCACCGCAGTTTATTGGTACCTGAAATACCGCCTGGTACAGGGAGATCAATATTTCCGGGTGAACATTTATTCTGATGATATTGATTTATTCTGGAAAAGCTTTTGTACGGCGTTTCATGATACAGAGCTTGGAAAACTGATCAGTCAATTTGAATTGCCCATAGGGAAAACAGCTATCGGGCTATTTGTAGAAGCGGTGGCGGAATACCTCTATGACCGTGCGGAACAGTATTTCCTTTTTATCGACGACTACCATTTGATGAATGATAGCCGGGTAACAGAGCTGTTGCTTGCACTATGCAATATCCCGCTTGATAACCTGCATATCATCGTCGCTTCCCGTGGCTCGTTCCTGTCCCGCGGCAGTGAACTGTGCCTGGGCAACCGCCTGCACAATATTACCATCCACGATTTGCAACTCAACCCCACGGAGCTTTCTATATATGCACGCCGATGCGGAGTTCTTATCAGTGAAAAAGAACTGGCAGAGTTGGAAAGGCTTAGCGAAGGCTGGTTCTCTGCCGCTTACCTGAATCTGAAATTTTATTCGCAGACAGGCAGACTGCTTTCACAAAGTGATGATATTTATGAGATAATAAACGGTTCGCTGGTTGCACCACTTGACAAAAAGGCACAGTCATTTCTCGAAATCATGTGCCTGGCAGATGAATTTACAGTTGAACAGGCCAGATACATGACGGAGTATGATGATGCAACCGAGATCCTGGCATCACTGAAAGGTAACAACACTTTCGTGCGCTTCCTTCGAGATACAAAAACTTATCGGTTTCATCATATGCTGAGGGAATCAATGTATCGGCGCTTTAGTATGCTTCCCAAACAAGAGCAATCCAAATATGAAAAAAGATTCGCCCAGTGGTTTGTAAAAACGAAGAATTATTTTTATGCAGCAATCCATTTTGAGCGGGCTGGTGATTGGCCCAATCTTTTGGAAGTGATGGGAAAAGATCACGGACTAAGCTTTGGTCCGGAGCGTTTACAGGACGTAAAACGCTGGTATGATGCTTGTCCTAAGGAAGAAATGCAAAGGCATCCCGCAGCAATCATGGTATTTATGCTGACTTTTTTTTATGCTCGCGAGATTCCCAAAATAATGGTGCTATATGAACTATTTAACCAAAGCATGGCGCAGGACACCACTATGTCGGCGACGGAGCGGGAGCAATTGGAAGGCGAGGTGCTGCTGCGGCTCTCCTTCCTGAAGTTTAATAGCATTTACGGTATGAGTGAATACCACCGAAAAATCCGCACGCTCAGCACACCTCACAGAAACCCCTGGACGCAGGGTTCTCCGTCCGTCCTTATGCTTTACCACAGCAAGGCGGGCAATCTGGACCAGGAAAATGCAGAAATGCGGGAGTGTATGCCGATCTACTATGGAATTTCCCATGGGCACGGCAGCGGTGCGATCCACATCATGCAGGGCGAGAGCGATCTGATGCGGGGAGATCTGGTGAATGCGGAAATCAATTACCAGCGTGCAATCAGAGAAGTGCGAGCCAGGAACGAATATAGCATGATCATTGCCGCTGAATTTCTCGCAGCCAGGATAGCGCTGTATCAGCCGAACGCTGATCCGCTTTCTGTCTTCACACCGCTGCGGGATGAATTGGTTGAAGCGCGGCAATACCGGTTGGTAGCTACCCTTGAAATGGCAGAAAGCTGGCTTTGCACATTGCTTGGTCTGAACCCGCCGGAACTGCAATGGGTCTTGCAGGAGGAAAACGCATCTCTGAAGGTCTTCCCGCTGGTTTTTCCCATCTTCCATATCATTGCTGGTCAGGCTTTACTGGTGCAGCAGAAATGGAGCATGATCATCGCTCGAAAGGACATGCTGGCAGAAAAATGTAATCAAGCGCATTATCTGCTTTGCACGATCTATCTTCACATTCAGACTGCTGTAGCTTATGAAATGTTGAACCAGCGTGGTGAAGCGCTCGCAGAGCTTCGCAGCGCTATTACCCTTGCTGCACCAGATGGAATTATCTTACCCTTTGCAGAAAACGGTGTATATCTACGTGACGTGTTATGTATTCTACAGAACGAATATCCGGGGTATATACACAAAATCTTCGCACTGACAGACGCAGTTCAGGAATCTGTGAAAAAGCATTCCGCAACAGCATCTGCTGATCTTGGTCTAAGTGAGCGAGAGCTGATGGTGGCTCACCTGGCGGCTCAGGGGAAGAACAGGAAGGAAATTAGCGAACAGCTTTTTCTCTCGGAGCATACCGTGAAAAACTATCTGACCCGTATTTTTGATAAGCTTGGCCTGACAGGCACCGCACGTCAAAAACAAACTGCCCTTACTGAACTATTGCTGTCAGAGAAGAAATAGGGACTTAGGTCTCATTACAAAACATTTATCCCACTGTAAAAATGAGTACAGTGGGATTTTTTGTATGTGCAGTTCACCGATAAAGGAGAGACTATATGAAAAACAAGTTTATTATAGGAGTTAAGCCCTTGGAGAATTATATCCTGCAAGTGGATTTCGTATCAGGAAGCCGTGTTCTTCTGGATCTGTCTGAGTATATTGACTGTCTGCGATTTCGTCCCCTGAAGAATGAAACGGTATGGTACTCCGCTGTGACCAATGGAATGTTCGTCAGATTTGGGGATGTAGAGCTTTCCCACAATGAAATTCTGGAAATGGTCGAAATGCCAAGAAATATTATACAATAAATTCCATCAAGCATGTAAGCTAAAGGATCTTGAAATGTGATAACGACCTGAAAGGGGTTTATGTTTTGAAGAAAATCATATCAATTTTTCTGATAGTAATGGTGCTATTTTGTATGACTGCCTGTGGTGGGGGTGATAATTCGGTGCCTGTGGATGATCCGGGCAGAAATGCTGACGAGAAGCCGGAGAACGGTGATAAAAATTCCCAGGATCTGATAACTACTGATGGTGGAGATGATAATTCCTTTCCTGTGGATGGAACGGGTAGTAACACCGATGAGGATGGGCGTGGTGATCTCATTGACGAAGGCGGACGTGGTGACCTTATTGACGAAGATGATGAATACAAAGCCCCTTATAGCGGGCCGGATTATGATCATATCAATGAAGCAGATTACTCCCCATTAATCGGCTGGTGGTATCTCGATGGAGAGCTGAGTTCGCTTTACTATTATCGATTTACTGAAGACGGGCAATGGTATCGCTTTGACCGTTCGCCGGGTGTTGATGCACAGGAGACGGACAGCGGAGTTGTATTGCCCGATGGGTCGAGCACCAGCTTTTTCTACACAGAATCCCAGAGCACTGGGGCACTGCAAATGCTCTTCCTGTTCGATGATGACGTTATCACCATGGAAGGTGACGAGGGAAATGAAACTCTTATCCGGATGGAATAAAGCAGCTGATAATGAGCTCTAAAAGATCATTGGAAAACTCATTAAACAAGAAAGAAGGAGAACAAAATGAAACGTAGCGTGATGAAAATCAGTATATCCCTGATGCTATGCGCGATACTGGTCTGCAGTTTTAGTACACCTGTTGTTGCCGGCCCGGCAGACCATGGGGTAAGCGTAACCTTCAATAAAAGCTACAAAGAAGATGGAAAACTCTGGATGAGCTATACCATCAACACAGGCGAAATTGCATCAAATGCCTCCGACACCAAAACCGAGGTGTGGGCAGAAATATACAATTCAGCAGGCAAGAAGGTTGTCAGTTGGAAAAAACTGAGTTTTGAACCAAATAAGAAGATTACGCGTAAATATGGATATGATTGGAACAAGCTTCCCACCGGCAAATATACATTTAAGCTCTACCTGCGTCTTTACGGAACGATCCGTGACGGCAGCCTATATTACATGAATAATATGGGCTGGTGCTGGTCAAAGCAGGTGGATCATACAGCACCGTCCAGTGTTTGGCTGGACTCGTCGGCCCTTGTTACCCGAGATGACGGCAGCTACGCCACCAGGATCAAGCTTGGATACAGTGGTGCCAAGGGCAAGATTCCCAACATAGAGATCTATGATGAAAAAGGGAGTCTGATGTACAGTGAAACAGGAAAAAACATTTCTTATGATAAAGGCACCTATGCTTTCCTCTGGAATGGTTTTCCCAAGGATGGGGGTGTCCAGTGCGAGTCGGGGAATTACAAGATCAAGTATTGGCTTGATGGAGGCAATCCCAAACAAAGCCAGGTCTGGCTGGACATTTATTAAGTGCAAGGAGGGTGAAAATAGTGAATCGATTTATAAGGATTATTCTTTCAGTGCTGATGGTTGCGATGTTGCTCACAGGCTGCGGTAATAAAAAAGAAACTACAGCGAAGGGTGAACTGCCTGCCACAACAAGTGAACCATCAACTAAACCAAATGAACCAGCGACTCAACCAGGTGAATCAACGAGTCTAACGGGTGAACCGTCGAAGCTTCCGGGTTCTGTAACGGATGGCTCGGGCTGGAGCGGGTATTTCGGCACATTTACACACCGCGAATCCAGCCAATATAACAACGCTACCCTTCAAATAAAGGCCTTGGATGAAGCGGTGGTCCTTTTTGAAATCGACATGATGGAGGGCAGCGAAAGCGAGGATCAATCCAGCACGCTGATAATTGCCGGGACGATGTACATAGAAAATAACGGAAGAGGTATATATGAATGTATCAGTGAGGAGGGCAGCACGGTGTACTCCATCAGCTTCAGCCGTTCCGGAGATGGACAGGTACTGACCGTGACCCATACAGGGGACATTCCGATGGATCCGGATGGCAGTTATGACTATGTTGATTCTGCTATCGAGGCTGATGCAGAACTGAGCATAGCCCTGTTGGAGAACCTGCCCACTGCAGCAACTTCGCTGAACAGCACAAGCAGTACTTACACAATCCAATACCCGGAGGAAAGCGTACTAAACTACTTCTACCCGGTAACAGCCACATTTGATGATACGGGAGCGACCCTGGCCTCATACCTTGTCACTGACGACCTTTCTGCCGTCTGGCGGCTGGATACCGAGGACAACCTACCTGTTCTTATCTATGGTACAGCGCAGGATATGCTCGATCAGGTGGTATATTTGGAACCTTACGAGGACGAAGACCCCGAGGCGGAGATTTCCTCCGAGGCTATGCCGCTGCTGCCAGTGATAGTCGAGGGTGGCATGATGTTGACGCCCGGTACTATGTCGAAGCTCGTACTGGACTCACCCTATCCGTTCCCCTTTACCTTCGAGCAGCTCTTGTCCACAGATGATGCTATTGCCACAGTGGATGAGAACGGTGTGATCACGGCACACAGCGTGGGTTCGGTGACCATCACCGGCCATGTCGTGCTGGAGGATGGCCAGCAGAGCTTTATACTCGATCTCATTGTGGGTGCTGAAGGGGAAGCAGGCGAAGTGCAAGCTGATGATGCACCCAGCGAAGATGCAGTGGGGTGAATGAACGCCAGGCAGAAGGAATTGCCCCTCTTCATGCAGACTGTTCGGAAAAGCATGTTTATTCATAAAGTACCAAACTCCAATGCTGGGGGCCCGCATAATTATTTTGGTGATTATACTTCGTAGCCGTGTTTACAGAATATATCGGCCGTCCGAGTCGATTCCCAGAGCTATTCATTCAAGGAAGAAATAAAGGAGGAATTTTTATGTCTACCACTCTTATCATTGTCGTTGTTGTGCTGATTGTTCTCGTTGTATCGATCCTGCTTGGGATTGTAAGCGTCTCAAACCGTTTCCGCCAACTAACTGTGAAAATCCAGGAGGGCGAGTCGGGTATTGACGTTGCTTTGACAAAACGCTACGACACATTGACTAAAATGCTGGATGTATGTCGCCAGTACGCCGCTCATGAGGTGGCGACCATTATAAAAACGATTGAGCTTCGCAAGGGCATGACCATCCCGGAACGCCAGAGGGCCAGTGCCCAAATGGACGATATGGCGGCACGACTGAATGTGGTGGCCGAGCAATACCCGGTTCTTCGCTCGTCGGAGGTGTTTGTCGATCTGCAAAAGGGCATCCGGGACACAGAAGAGCATTTACAGGCGGCGAGAAGGTTGTATAATTCCAATGTATCAGTGTTCAATCAATATCTTGCCAGCTGGCCATACAGCGTTATCGGCAAAAAGTACAGCCCCTGCGCCTTTTTTGAAGCTGAGGAGGCAAAACGGGCCGATGTATCCATGAAGCTGTGATAAAGCAGATGTTTCCTGGGGGTACATAACGCTGAAGTATATATGATCCGTTTATTTGCGATAGTACATGGTGCTGAAGTATATATGCTCCGTTTATTTGCGAAAGTACATATAAACCTTTGGCATGAGCGTGATGTCAATGTACCTCGAAGATTTCACAGAAGAGTATCAATTAGGAGGATAAAACATGGGTGTGCTTGTTTTTTGGCTGGTCATAGGGCTGCTGGTTATTGTACTCATTGGTCTGGTGATCCGTTTAGGTATTCCTTATCTTCTTGGCAAGCTTGGTAAAGGTGCAAGCAGACGGTCAGAAGAAAAATTCAGGAATGAATTTCTCTCAGCACCCGCAAGCGATGAAAAAGTGCAGGGCAGAATGAATCTCCTCTTTTATGGTCGATGGGTGATGCAGATCCTTGGCATCTTGCTGGCAGCATTGCCGCTTGTGATCCTCATCAGGGAAGGGAGTATGAACCTGGATGAAATACTTCCTTATTTACTGCTTGGTGGTTTAGGTGTACTGTTGTTTATTGGCGGAAGATTACTCGCACGCAACACCAAACGGTTGGTCCAGTTGGTTGTAAAACCGTTACTACAGGAGGTATTCGGTGATAATATGGAATACGATGCCTTCTCGCATATCCCCGATGAATGCATCAAATCGTCTGGATTTTTCGATAATTATGAGGACATCAGCGGAAGCGACTTTATAAAAGGACAATATAAGGGGATTCCGGTTATGCTTTCAGACGTTTCGCTGACCAGGACGGATTATGACTACGATTCGGATACAGGGAAGAGGACGGAGCAAGTGGTTATCCTTTTCAGGGGTTTTTGGATGGTGGCTGACTTTGACCGTGAATTAACTGCCGTACCGCTAAGCATCTTGGAAAAACGCGGGGGAAGCGATGCTATCAAGATGGAGAGCGAAGCGTTTAACCAACAGTTTGGTGTTTTCTGCCCTGATCCTCACACAGCGTTCTATATTTTGACCCCGCATTTCATGGAACGGCTGATTGCAGTAGACAGGGCCGCGAATGGGAAAAGCTGTTTCAAATTTGCCGGGAACCGGTTGCAGATTGCAGTTGGGACAAAACATGACTTGTTTGAAGCCGACAAATGGAGAGCGCCTAATGTGAAAAAAATGAAAGAGAGTTTTCAGCAGGAAATTGGAAACACGACAAGTGTTTTGGATGAATTGCTGAAGAATGAAAGGTTGTTTGGTAGGAACACAGCACCCGCCAATGAAGAGGGTTAACCTGGTTGGCATAGTGTTTGATACTAAGCGATATCAACTCTATTTACCCGATAAAGTATGAACCGGAAATCACACTTCTCCGATTGATGACGAAGCAAAAAACTAGTCTTTACCGGGGTTGATACATTGCCCGGTCATTAAATGAGCGAAGGAGGCGGTTCACATGGCACTTTGGGTTGCAGGAACACTTCTCGTTCTGTGCATAGCGGGAATTGTCGGCGTGACGCTGCATATGCGCAAACAGGATAAAAAGGGCTTGCATATTGTAGGAGTTGTCCTTCTTACTCTTTGTAGCCTGGTTTTATGTGGATATCTGGTCCTGAGCGGAATATTGCTATATAACATCCGCTAGCAGTCCCATTCGGTTAGATATTATCCATTCGTACTAAAGAGGGTGGCAGGTTACATATTGCCGCCCTCTTTGTAATTCTCCATATCAAACGTCGCCAATACGCTCACTGTTATTTTTTGGGCAGTTTTGTTTCGAAGCATTGCTTCCTTTCGTTATTACACAGATATTACTTGTAATCTATTCGATGGTGGTGTATATTAAAGTTAGTTGTAATACATCTTACAAGTTTTCGGAGGAAGCATGGCGATCACAGCAATCCGTCAAAAAAGAATCAGTGACGAAGTTTTTGATCAAATGAAAGAGCATATCCTATCGGGCGAGTGGGGTGCCGGGAGGAAGATACCGGGAGAGCTGGAGCTGACCGAGCTGTTTGGTGTAAGCAGAGTTTCGGTCAGGGAGGCCATCCACAGGCTTGTCGGGATGGGAGTTCTAACCATTCGCAGAGGTGACGGCACCTATGTTTCCGAGATTTTGCCTGAGAATTATTTGAACGCATTGCTTCCCATTTTAATGATAGAAGGTCCAAGTCTTGACGAAATGCTGGAATTCCGCTCGATGGTTGAAGTGGAAAGTGCAAGGCTGGCATCAAGAAGGGCAACGAAGGAGGATCTCGACAGGCTGTCCGAGGTACTTCAGGTGATGGAACAAAACAAGGGAAACATTCCCGGGTTTGCGGCTGCCGATCTTAGCTTTCACATAGCAATTGCCATGGCGGCACATAACAGTGTGATCATCAAGGTGAACGCCATTATTCATGACATGCTGAAAAAGACGATGGAAGAGATCGTAGGCATTACAGGCTTTGATGACGGTTTGTTCTACCATAAAAGGATTCTCGAAGCGATCCGGAGCAGGAACGAGGAAGAAGCGGTTTCGGTGATGCGTGAGCATATTCGCGTGACGATCAATAAAGTGAATGATTTAAAAGCCTGCAATACGCAACTTAATCCTTCAAAACCCGACTCCCAGGAGACTTCATCGTGAATACCCGGAAGTTTTGCACAGCTTTTCCTTTTACCTGTGATGAATGGTATACATAGCATAATAAAAGAGAAACAGCTTGCAAGTAACGAATAAATGAAGAACGATACCCTAACATGTATTACATCATACAACATAATGAAGAGAGGATGATTGGATGGGCGCTTCAATTCAGGAATTGACAAAGAAAGCGAATGAAATCCGGCTGACTGTCGTAAAAATGGTGGGGCCGGGTAACCCCGGACATTTCGGCGGCTCATGCTCCAGTGCCGACATCGTTGCGGCATTGTATTTCCACAAGATGAAGCATGATCCGAAAAGACCGAAATGGCCGGAAAGAGACCGGCTGATCTTCAGCAAAGGGCATTCAGCAGTCGCTCAGTATGCAGCACTGGCGTTATGCGGCTATTTCCCCATGGAAGAGCTGTGGAACCTAAAGAACCTGGGTGCAATGCTGCAGGGACACCCGGATATGATGAGAACCCCTGGAATTGAAGCCAATACCGGCTCTCTGGGACAGGGCCTTTCTATCTGCTGTGGAATGGCCGCCGGTCTTCGAATCGATAAAAGCACAAGCCGGGTTTACTGCATTGTTGGGGATGGTGAGCTGGCCGAGGGGCAGATATGGGAAGCTGCCATGGCTGCATCGTATTACAAGCTGGATAACCTGACCGTAATTCTGGATTGCAACCGACTGCAAGCAACAGGTCCCATCGCAGAGCGCTTCAATACCAACCCGTTGAAGGAGAAATGGGAAGCCTTTGGATGGAATACCGTTGAAATCAACGGCCATGATATGAGCCAGATCCTACAGGGGCTGGATAGTGCCGAGCAGGTGAAAGGAAAACCAACCATTCTCATTGCTCATACCATCAAGGGAAAGGGCATTCCATTTGCAGAAAACAATGCAGCCTTCCACAACGGTATCATGACGAAGGAACAATACGAAACGGCCTGTAAGATCCTTTCAGAACAGGAGGTAATGTAACATGGGGTTTCAGAATCAAAGAAGGGTCTATGGACAGACCCTTGCAGAGCTTGGCCGTGTGAACAGCAGAATAGTCGTTCTGGAAGCCGATCTGGGGAAAAGCACGATGACCTGCCTGTTTGAAAAGGAGTTTCCCGAAAAGTTTTTTGAAATGGGCATCGCCGAAGCCAATATGATATCCTTTGCAGCAGGGCTTTCCCTGACGAACAAAATAGCATTTGCAAACTCCTTTGCGGTGTTTGCATCCGGGCGACCTTATGATCAGATCCGGCAGGGGGTTGCGATTGGAAAGCTGAATGTAAAAATTATTGGCTCCAGCGCGGGCTTGTCGGATTTCGGTGACGGCGCTACCCATCAAGCCATCGAGGACATTGCTATTATGAGGGCAATACCGAATATGACAGTTATCGCACCCTGCGACGGCATCGAAACCAAAAAGGTGATCCATGCAATCACCGAATACGACGGTCCGGTGTATGTTCGTCTATGCAGGAATGATGTCCCCGATATTTATCCCGAGGATATGGAATTTGTCATTGGAAAACCGGTTGTGCTGCGAGAAGGGGAAGATATCACCTTGTTTGCCATGGGAAGAATGGTCTGCGAGGCCCTTGCAGCGGCTGATAAGCTGGCAGTGGAAGGCATATCTGCAAGGGTTGTCAATGTGAGCACACTGAAGCCTCTGGATGAAGATGCAATCATCAAGCTTTCCGAAGGCATGAAGGGCATCGTTACAATTGAGGAACATGCACTGATCGGCGGGTTGGCCAGCGCCATTACCTTTGCGTTACGTGGAAAGGGAATTCCTATGGATAATATCACAATTGGTGATTCCTTTGGTCAGTCATCGAATAACTATGATGAGCTTCTTGTACATTACGGCCTTACAGCCGACAATATTGCGGCGAAAAGCAAAAGCCTGGTGATATAGGGAGGGAATGCGAATGGAAAAGACGATGAAAGCAGTTATCAAATATGACAATGTAGCCGGTGCAACGGAAGTCCGGGAAGTGCCGGTACCTGAAATAGGCCCCACGGATGTGTTGGTTCGGGTGGCATATATCGGTGTATGCGGGACGGATCCGCACATGCACCAAAACCTTGTTTCCTTCAAAATGAATGTACCGCTGATCTTTGGTCATGAATTTGCCGGAACCATTGAGAAGATTGGCAGTGAAGTGAAGGGATATCAGGAAGGTGACCGTGTCACTGCGGAAACCCACGCCGATTACTGCGGAGAGTGCGAATTGTGCCGTACAAATCAATATCCTCTTTGCAGAGATAGAAAGGGCTATGGATTCAAAGCTCACGGCGCTTTTGCGAAATATGTGAGGGTTCCGGCAAGAATTCTGCACAAGGTACCGGAGAATGTTTCGTTAAAGGAAGCATCCCTGACAGAGCCCCTTTGTGTGGCGTACAAATCCGTAGTACACAACAGCAGGGTGAACCCCGGAGATACGGTTGTCGTTATCGGCCCAGGCCCCATCGGTTTGCTTTGTATTAAAATGGTTCAGCTTTGCGGAGCCAGCGAGATCATCGTTGTCGGTACCGATGGAGATGAGGAACGGCTTCAAATGGCACTGAAATATGGTGCAACCATGGCACTGAACAGCAGCAGGGATAATGTAGTTAATTTCGTAAGCACTCTTGGGGATGGCTATGGTGCAGATCTGGTTATTGACACTGCAGGGGTTTCACCCACACTGCAGCTTTCGATGGATGTGGTGCGTCCTGGCGGACAAATCACCAAGATTGGCTGGGGCCCGAAACCCGTTGGTTTCTCATTAGATCAGCTTATATCCAAATCAGTTACACTAAAAGGACACTTCAGCCACACCTGGGACGTTTGGGAAAAGTGCCTTGTATTGCTGTCAAAGGGGCAAGTAGATCTGAAACCGCTGATCACCCATGAACTGCCGATTGATAAATGGGAAGAGAGCTTTGAACTGATTGAAAGCCGAAAGGCCATGAAGGTCGTGCTGAAGCCGATTGATTGAAATCAAACGCAACCTAAGACCGAACAGATGAAGTGAGAAATCCAGGAGGTAAGAATTTATGAAAATAGGTTTTATTGGTCTTGGAATTATGGGAAAGCCCATGGCAAAAAACCTGCTGAAAGCAGGCTACTCTATTGTTGCCTACGACATTATTCCTGAAGCAGTGAAGGAGCTGGTTCAAGCTGGTGCCGAAGAAGGCAAATCCTCAGCGGATGTTGCATCAAAAACGGATATCATCATCACGATGCTGCCGAATTCACCTCATGTGAAGGAAGTTGTTCTGGGGAAGAACGGTGTACTGGAAGGAGCAAAATCAGGTACAATCCTGGTGGATATGAGTTCCATCGCACCGCTTGCTTCAAAGGAGATCTCCGAAAAATTAGCCGAGAAAGGCGTTGTGATGCTGGACGCACCGGTGAGCGGCGGTGAACCGAAGGCCATCGACGGAACCTTGTCCATCATGGTTGGAGGACCGGAAGATGCATTCAAAAAAGTGGAAGAAATCCTGAAAAAGATGGGCGCGTCTGTGGTTCATATCGGAGAAATCGGCAGCGGGAATATCACGAAACTGGCCAATCAGATCATCGTTGCACTGAACATCGCTGCGATGTCTGAAGCAATGGTTCTGGCCACCAAAGCTGGGGTCGACCCGGAAAAGGTGTTTGAAGCGATCCGTGGTGGGCTTGCAGGAAGCACTGTTTTGAATGCGAAGGTTCCCCTTGTGCTGCAAAGGAACTTCAAGCCAGGCTTTCGAATTGAACTGCACATCAAGGATCTGATGAACGCTCTTGAAACCGGTCATGAAATCGGCGTTCCACTGCCTTTAACCAGCCAGGTGATGGAAACCATGCAAGCTTTGAAGGTGGACGGCAAAGCGAAGGACGACCACGGCGGATTGATTCAGTACTACGAAAAGCTTGCAAAAATTGAGGTAAAAAAACAATTATAAACATGCTTTTCTGATCATTCCCCCAGGGTGAGCGGATTAAATTCAGATATTTTTCTTAACATGGGTTTCGTAATGTTGTTCTATATATTTGCCCGGGAAAAGGTGATCAATGACCTGGTCCCGGGCACAATATTTGAGAAGACTTATTTGCGTTATTGCTTGTGTTGATGTAATGTGATTATATGAGAGTTTAACACCGGATACCAATGAGAAGATTCCATAATAAAGCGCACATCGCACCTGTGGTGTATCCCAGTTTGTTGATATTAACTACCATATAAGGGGGCGTAACCACACAAGGTGTATTCTCACATTAAGGAAAAGAAGCAGGAGCTGAGTTCATTGGAAAACATTCGAAAGGCATTAGAACTGGTGCAAACAGCAAAAAGTCTGGTCATATTAACAGGTGCAGGTGCGTCTACCGAGAGCGGCATTCCGGATTTCCGGTCATCCAGTGGGCTTTATAATAAACCCAAGCGGTACGATTATCCTGCCGAGGTTTTACTAAGCCACAGTTTCTTTGTTGAACACACAGACATCTTTTATGAGTATTATTTCAGTAACCTTGTATATAAGGATGCAAAACCCAATGATTGTCATATTGCCCTTGCTGAAATGGAGCCGCTTTGCAATGTAAAGGCCGTCATTACACAGAACATCGATGGGCTGCATCAGCAAGCCGGTTCTTCAAATGTCATTGAACTTCATGGTACCATAAAACGATATCATTGTATGAAGTGCAACAAACCGTATTCGCTTGAGGAGCTTGAACCTTCATCCGTGCCGTTATGCACTCAATGCGGAGGAATCATTAAACCTGATGTGGTGTTATATGAAGAACCCTTAAATGAAAATGACCTGATGAATGCGATACAACAGACCGCTGCTGCCGATGTCCTGCTTGTTATCGGTACAAGCCTTACAGTCTATCCTGCCGCCGGGCTGTTGAATTATTACAAAGGCAATAAGCTGATTATTATGAATATGAGCCAAACACCGTTTGACAACAACGCCAAAGTTATCATTCGTGATAAAGCGGGGAGGAGCATGAAAAAGATTGTGTCACTGCTTAAGGAGAACCATTAGGTGGTTTTCTTTACAGCGAGGCTCCAGGCTGTTCAACGGTTTAGAACATAAAGGGAGAGAACTCATGTTTCTCCATCGCCATAAACATCAGGTCATCAATAAAACGTAAAACGGTTTCCTTTTCGGCAGCCCAGGAGGTCATTGCATCGCATGCTTTTTTGTGGTTGCGCGGTGCTGCCCGGATCGCTCGCAAGGCAGGGGCAGCAGCTTGGCTATTCTCCCGTCATGATTTTTTCAAGGGGTGCATCGATTCCATTTTTATACTCTTCAAAGGTTGTGTAAACCAGTACATCGGGGGTAAAAGCATCTCTTTCATCGATCGGCTGAAAGGTTTTGGCGGTATATAAAACCCTGTTTCTCGTATATGGAAGAATCATAATATTTGCACCACCTCCGTTAAATGGCATTTCACCGGTTGGTTCTCCATAAATGAGGGCATTTGTACCTTCCTTATAGCGGACGCTATCATATACAGGCATTGAAAAGCATCCATTGTTGACAATCAGGAAAAGCTTTCCCCGTACATTGATTTTTTCATTTTTTTCAATGAAATCAAATAACCGGTCAGCCACATCGTAGCTGCCCCCGTTATTATCCCGAAGATCCAAAATCAATTTTTCCACCGGGTTTTCTTCCATGAAAGCGCCTAATTGTATTAAGAAATCATCCAAATCAGGAAGAACCACTTCGGAATTGCCCGAATCGTGAAAGCGTTTTTGAACATTGCTTTTCTTGTCCGCATAGGCAGTGAGGCGGAAATATACGGTATCATTCCCGGGAAAATACTCATACCAAAACAGGTCCTTCCTTTTTTGGTACAGGGGATAATCAGTATCAGCCGGGAGTCTTGAAAAACGATTTTCATCATATTTCTCTGCAGGAATCAAAATTTGATCTCTTTCACCGTTTTCTTTTTCCAGGGTGAAGGAGAGGGTCTTTCCGTCACTGAGCCCGAAATGCTTTGCAACGGAGGGCTTTACCAGATACATTGCATTATAGGATTTAAGCCGATATTGGTTATTATGGGGGATCAGGGTGTTGATTTTTTCCATGACATCCCCTATTGGCACCCCATTCACTTCTATCACCCTGCTGCCAAGCACATCCGCATAGGCTGATCCAATTTCAACAATATGCAAATCGTCACCAAACCATTTTGTCTTAATGGGAAAGAGGATGCCGTTGTCCGACTCAAGGAAAATATTCATAAAGGTTTGCATCCCAAATACTTTCTGGATATCGGATTCAAAATTGACGACCATGAGATGGGCATCTCCGGTAAGTGTAAATATTTCCTTCAAACAAACAATGATTTCATCATTATCCATATGCGGAACATTGTTCTTTAAATCGAACATTCTTTGGTGAAACTCTTCCTGAGTTAACGAATGAAACAAATCGCTATGCTTCTTCGGCAACTGCCTCGTTAGATATTCGATATCCCTTTGCCATTTTTCAGTCATGGTTTTTGGATAAAGCAGGTAATAAATTCCAGCCCCCAAAGCGATTAAAAGGACTAAACCGATCATTATTCTCTTCATCTTCAATAACGAAACCACCTTTCCAATTCAATTTGTTAAACAGCCATGATGGGCATAC
>CAYVFB010000057.1:0-20609 GCA_964450305.1 uncultured Ruminiclostridium sp. | reverse complement strand
ATTGACGAGCATTGTGTCAATGTTTGTTTCTCAACTGGTGAGAAATCCTTTGTTTATCCTGATGCTTTTCTAAGATTCTTAAAAATGAAGGTTGAATCCGTTATGGAACAGGTGGCAGAAGATATTAAGCAGAAAGAAAGGGAAAGGCAAAAAATCCAATCAGCATTAGAGGAGCGGGTTGAATCGAAGCAGAATGGCAAAATAGTTCAAAGGACTGTAGAAAAAAAGAGTAGTCAAAAGAGTATATCCAGGAAAAACATTGCCTTCAAGTGTAACTACTGTGATGGAGGAAAAACCAGGGATAGAATTGGTTTCTATGGTGTTTGTAGTGATAAATTGATTGAGTATAATATTTCAGTTGCACACCATGTTTGGTGCAGTTCAGAAGAATGCCCCTGCCGACAATACTATGATAAACGAATCGATAAGCAAGAGCTGAATAGCATCATGCGTAGTAATGCGAACAAGGGTTTTGTTTGTTATGAGAGCGCTATGCTCCGCGATTGGAAGGCTTCGGCAGGGATTACTCAGACTGGGGAGGATAAAGGAAAGCCTATGAGGCTTTTAAAAGTACAACCCATGAGCTTGGCTGTTCTTACTACCAGAGAACCATATACAACGGATGATACCCGATTCGTTTTTGCTGTTTTCCTTGTAGATGAAACCTATGAAGGCGACAATAGAGATGAAGGTTATGTCACAACAAGCTCTGAATTTAGACTTGAATTGAAGCATGAAGAAGCAAAGAAAATAAGATTCTGGAATTATTACTATAATCCCAAAGCACCTGAACTGATAAAACTCGGCTCCGGTTTACATCGTTATCTTTCTGCTGAACAGGCCGCTCAAATTCTACGGGATATAGCAGTTGTGAAAAGTAACACACCAGAAGAAGAATTGGCAATTTGTTTTTATCAGTATTTTTGTAGAATTAATAAAATAGACATTGAAAATTTACCACCGCCATCGGGTGCCTTGATGCGATAGAAACAACATCGCAGGAGTACTACCTGATTTTAAGATTGAAGTCAGGGAAGACATTCTTCATGAAACAGATGGCCCCATGCTCAAGCAGAAACATGATTTCTCCCAAAGGGAAATCGCTTCCGTTGAGAAGGAATTTCTCTATACTTTTAATAATCTCATGGAACAGAAACCGGGTTATACCGATTGAACCTTGTTACTATAAACACAAGGAAACTCAGGATTTGGAAGTGAGGGTATTATGAAGAAGCCAAAGATGATACTTTTTGATTATGGGCATACGCTGCTCTATGAACCAGGATTTGATTTTCTTCGTGGTGAAGAAGCATTATTTCGGTATGTAAAAAGTAATAAGAAAAACTTGACCCCAAAACAGGTCTGCGATTTTTCGCAAGAGCTGTTCAAACAAATCAGCGTTGTCCATGAGATGGGGTATGAACTTCATCAGTGGCAGTTCCAACGGTATTTGTATGAATACCTCGATATAGAGTTTTCAGTTTTACCAGCTGAAGCAGAAAAAATATTCTGGGACAATGTTTCTATCGGTGCCTTGATGCCTAATGCGGATAAAATACTTCGCTATATTGACGAACACAGTATACGAAGTGGAGTTATTAGTAATATTGGCTGGTCGGGTTCAGCGCTGACCGAACGTATTAACCGGTTATTGCCACAAAATCAATTTGAATTTGTTATTGCATCAAGTGAGTATATGTTCCGTAAACCAAGCCCCATGTTGTTTGAACTTGCGTTGAGAAAAGCAGGCCTGGACGCAGCAGATGTTTGGTTCTGTGGTGATAACATTAAAGCGGATGTTGAGGGTTCTTCCGCAGTTGGAATATTCCCTGTATGGTATGAGAATAGCGCTATCGAAAATCCTTGGAGCAGACAAAACGAAGGAGCAATTCCTGCTTGTGAACATTTACATATCCACGATTGGTGTGAGCTGATATCGGTATTGGAGAGCCTGTGATACGGCTTGAGGATATGCGCTTTATGAAGCGATGCCGGGAGATTGAGTTTGTAGAGTTTAACGGAATATATTTAAAGGTTTACTCGTGAAGAAAGAAATTTACCTGTGATGCGGTCAGTGAATGGAAAAAACAAACTCGGAATCATATTTCCCAAAATCGATAATAATTTGATTTTGGGAAATTCAATGATATACTGAATGCAGGTGGTGATACGATGAAGCTGATAGATAGAGCCACATATTTGAGTAGGCTAATCAGTGTAAAAGGGACGCCTGATATTAAGGTGATGACAGGTATACGCCGTTCAGGCAAATCCAAACTGTTGGAAGAGTATATTAAGTGGATTGAAACACATGAATTGGACTCAAATATTATTTATGTCGATCTTACTCAATTAAAGTATGAAGCGCTGAAAGGATACCATGCCTTAAATGAGTACATCGAAGATCGATTTGATCGTAAAAAATCAAACTATGTATTCATCGATGAAGTACAAATGTGTGAGCAGTTTGAGTTGACGATAAACAGTCTGCATTCTACAGGGAAGTATGATATTTACGTTACAGGATCGAATGCATTCCTATTAAGCAGCGATTTAGCGACATTGTTTACGGGTCGCACTTTTGAAATAGAAGTGTATCCCTTTTCTTTTTCCGAGTTCTTGACCTATTATGGAACATCAGATGTCCACGCCGCCTTTGATAGGTACCTTAAAGAAGGGGGTATGTCTGGATCCTATTTGTATAAAGAGCCGGATGAAAAGTATAAGTATCTTGCAGATATCTTTGATACGCTGATTTTAAGAGATATTCGGCAAAAGTACAAAATAAGGAATATTGCTTTGATGGATAAGATTACCGAGTTCATGATGGATAATATTTCGAATCTGACATCAGCAAGAAAGATAGCAGATACCCTTACGGGTAATGCGGATAATATCAATCATAAGACTGTCGGTTCTTATCTGGATTATTTATGTAACGCCTTTGCATTTTACAAGGTTAGGCGATATGACATCCGCGGCAAGAAATACTTAACATCAAATGAAAAATACTATCTTAGTGATCATGCGTTCAGATATGCCAGGTTGGGAACCCGAAATCTCGATTATGGCAGAGTGATGGAGAACATCGTCGCCCTCGAATTAATGCGCAGAGGCTACGAAATATATGTAGGTGTACTCTATAAGAAAGAAATTGACTTTGTTGCAGTCAGGCAGAATGAAAAGCTCTATATTCAAGTATCGGATGATATTTCTAATGAAAAGACTTTTGCAAGAGAGGTTGATTCATTACTAAAAATCAAAGACGCATACCCCAAGCTTGTAATTGCAAGGACAAGACACGAACGGTATCAGTATGAGGGAATCCAAGTAATTGATATTGCTGAATGGTTGAATCAATAAGTAACTGTTCGATGCACTTTACAAGGTAACATAACTGACCCAGGGGGTACAAAAGAACCGCTCCTTTATAAACCAGGCAGTACCCAGTTGACCGCGGAAGAGATGCTTGCCGTTGCATCGGATATCTGATGTTTTGATGCAGGCAACAGATGAAAAAGAAGGAGGTTCAAAATGAACCTGAAAAAATCCATAGACTTCCTGTTGGAAAACGCCGGGCCGGTTATTCAATACCGCCTGCGTAAAGAAATTTTACATGACCTTTCTCAAACAGAAGAAGAAAACCTGCTGGAGCAAATATATCAATTGCCGCATTTTAGGCTCGTGCAAGGCTATGTCAAGCCGAACGGCTATATTGGCAGCGGAATGCATAGCTTGAACAACTGGCGTGGAACTAATCTGCACGAGACTCCCCTGCAGGATGGTGAGAATGCGGCGCGGCTGCTTTCATATTACGCAATACCGAAAACCCACCCGATTGTTAAAAATTTCGTTGCGGCAATGCGCGATGAAGATACAATTCGTAAAGAATTTTCCTATATCACACCGGAGGCTGCGCGATTTAATGACAGGTTCTTAGGACAGAACAGTGGTTTCAGCTTAATGGTTCTGCTATATACAATGCAGGCTATGCTCGGTTACGGTGATGATCCGGAAATCGACGAATTCCGTAGAATTTCGCTTGAGGCATTCAAAAGTGTCCTGAGCCTGAACACATTGGCAGATATAACGAAAACCCGGCAGGGTAAAACAAAATACAATTATCCGTATATTGAAGAGGATACCTATTACCCATCAGTATATCATTTATCCGTACTTGCTTATACAAGCAGCTGGCGAACGGTGGAAAACATACAGCTGATGGCAGATGCACTCAATCATCGTAATGCCATTATACCGGCTGACAATGACATGTTCGTCAAAATCAAAAACAATTACTATTCGATCGGCTTGCTGCACAGACCGTATCGCCCATTTCGTCAGGATGTGATTGACGGTATATTATATCGCCGTGTCTTAACTGAAATCGCCATGCTCGGCGTCGGCGAACGCGTCGATATTATCCGTGAGTCTGCAGTAAACGTCCAGGAAGCTATCGGCACCGATGGAATCCTTAAGCTGCGGTTTGATTTGCCCCACAACAAGCGGTACTCCCCAAAAAATATCGACTATCCATCCGCATATACCGATGTGCGGTTAGAGCCGGACTACAAACGAAAATATGCTATTGAGTGCGACTTGACATTTTGGGCGGTTCAATTCCTGAAGCTTGTGGAAGGGGCTGTAGCTTATTGACGTAGTATGGGGTTAGTGGCACGCTCAAGTCCAAAATAGTATCCGCAAGTAATTGATATTGCTGAATGGTTGAATCAGTAAGTAACTGTTCGATGCACTTTGCAAGGTAACATAACAAACACAGGGTGCACAAAAGAATCATCCTTTTATAAACCAGGCAGAATGAAATATATAAAGGTGCTCAACGAAAAGAATGATATGAAAAGTAGTCCCCAGGAAACTCGTAAGGATGAATAATGCCCATCCTGCACTACCTAAAATGGAAGCAAAGTGATATATTCGCTTTAGTCGCCCTCATTCAAATCCATCAGTCCAACTCCGGACTTGTGCAAATAAATCAGGATATAGTTTTTCATTGCCAGACTGCCCAATGATCACGGCGATATCTCCAGGCCTGACGTTCGGAATTCCGGAGATATCCACCAGCATTAATGATTTATCAGCAACCAGTCAATCAGATTCATTTGACGAATTCCATCATGGTTAATATTTGGCATAATGTCATCCAGTGTTAATAAGTATTTCGGGTGATGGTCCGGGATTTTTTGCAGTGGTCCGAGTTCTCTTAGCAAAGTGCCTTTATCGAGTACCGATGCAGACACTTGATAATATTCAATACCATCCGTATGAACTGCCACAAAATCAACTTCTTTATCTGCAAGTTTTCCGACATTCACCTTATGCCCTCGGCGGTTCAGTTCAAGGAACACAATGTTTTCAAGCAAATGACCCAGGTCGGATTCAAAACCTGATGCAAGCATATTCCGAAGTCCAGTGTCTACAACATAGTACTTTCCAAGTGTTTTCAGGTGTTGCTTTCCTTTGATATCATATCTGTCCGCTTTGTAGAATATATAGCTTTGAAGCAATGCACGCAAATAATGATCAACGGTATTCACTGATATCTTGCGACCGCTGGAATTGATCGCATCGCTTATTTTTTTAGTAGAGACGGGGCTTCCAATATTGCTGCATAAAAATTTAACGATACTTTCAAGCACCGATATATCGGTTATACCTTCACGGGCAGCAACATCCTTAATCAATATGGTGTTGTAAATGCCGTCAATATAGGTTCTGATAACGGCATCATTCTTTTTAAGAGCAGCTACATATGGAAACGATCCAAACCTTAAGTAATTGCTGAAGCTTAACCGGACATCCGTATCTTTAGTGAAATCAAGGTATTCTGAAAACGACAGGGGAAGCATGGATATTTCAATATATCTTCCCGATAAAAGCGTAGCAAGCTCACCTGATAACATATTGGCATTTGAACCTGTAATATACACATCAACATTTTCTTTAATAAACAAACTGTCAACTGCTTTTTCAAAAGACTTGCATTGCTGTACCTCGTCGATAAAAACATAGGTATACTTTCCTTTAACAAGCCTTGTTTTAATATATTCGTAAAGCAGCTTGTAATCGAGCAGATCTTCGTATTCGATATCTTCAAGGTTTACTGAAATAATTTGATCGTCCGATACACCGGTTTGCTTCAGACAATCAATATATAATGAAAACAGTGTGGATTTACCAGATCTTCTGACGCCTGTAACAACTTTGATAATCTGTTTTTCACGCCACTCTGTTAACTTATCCAGATATTCTTTCCTTCGTACCATTTTATAAACACCTCGCTTATGGAAAGTATAACACGAAGGACTCAAGGAATCAATTATTTTCTGTAGACAGAAAAAAGTTTCAATAATCGATAAGTTTTTTCTGAAATAACGAAGGAAGAGTAGAAAAAGGTCAAGGCTGAGAAGCAAAAGGCAGAGATCAGTACGGATCTGCTTGGCAGGCTGAAGGCATTAAGGTACAAGCTGGCACAGGAGAAGAAGGTCCCGGCCTATATCATTTTTTCAGATATGGCATTAATGGATATGTGCAGAAAAATGCCTGCGAATGAGGATGAATTTCTGGAGGTGTCCGGTGTTGGCCAGGTGAAGCTGAAAGCTTACGGCAAGCTGTTCCTGTAGGTGATCAACGAAAAGAATGATCTGAAAAATAATCCCCGGGAAACTCGAAAAGATGAATAACGCCTGCGAATGAGGATGAATTTCTGGAGGAAGTTAAAATGTAAATA
This sequence comes from uncultured Ruminiclostridium sp., assembly GCA_964450305.1. Taxonomy (GTDB): domain Bacteria; phylum Bacillota; class Clostridia; order DSM-8532; family DSM-8532; genus JAAYJG01. The sequence goes on along the minus strand of CAYVFB010000057.1, from coordinate 13,861 downwards.
TCTCTGCCAGGTTGACTTCCAATCCATTAAAAACCTTTGACTTCACAGTCATATCTCCCATATAGGTATCATGATCCACGATATCCTGCTTTTCAAAGCTGTAAACGTGAACTTCCTTTTTATCGGGATCAACTATCCAATATTCTCTGACACCGGTTTGCATGAACAGATCAAGCTTTTTCAACATATCTTTGCTTCTGGTGGACCTGGACAGTACCTCCACGGCAAGTGTGGGCACCCCTTTATATTTCCCGGATGCATCGACCTGATCGGTATCGCAGATTACAATAATGTCCGGCTGTACAACATTGATGTTGTCTTTGTTTTTTATCAGTGTGACATCAAAAGGGGCTGTCAGAGGCCTGCATTTCTTTCCCTTGAACCAGTTATGAAAAATTACAAGAAGTTCAGATACGGACACCTGATGGTTGTAAACCGGGGAAGCAAGCAGGTAAACCTCTCCATCGATATATTCATAGCGCAGGTCGGAGCTTTCCACCAGTTTTAGAAAATCTTCATAGCTGAGCTTCCATCGGTCATTAAAGATGTAGTTTGCAGCTTCCTCCGCAATAATGCTTCTCTCCTGACAAGGGACAATTTTTGCGATCTCGCATCCTTTGCGGGTTACAACAACATCTTCCAACTCCGAGGCGATTTTTAAATACTTCCCGAAGTTATTCTGCACTTCTGTTGAGGGGACTTTCATTCAATCCACTCCTTTGTTCTGTTAGCTATATAATAAATCAAAACAGCTAAAACGTCAAGGTGTTAGCTAACAACTGACTGAGAGAGCGGTTCTTTTACATTAACTCATATTAACGCCATTTTGCCGGCTGACAATGACCCTCAGCACCATATTGATTTACTTATTCATGCAAAAATTCATCATACGGGGCCAGCAGAACAAGGGAGGCTAATTGACTTCGCAGGGTACCAGCAAATGGTCAACCATTCTGTCATTTGCTTCAGATGAAACAATTACCTGATATTCCCCTCTGTTATACTCCATGCTCCGCTCCCCTGGCAATTGCTTCCTTCATATTCTCTTCAAACTCATCAACCGTGTAACCTTGAGTTCCAAGCAAACGTGAACGTTCCGCAGCAAGCAGGCGCTCGGCTCTTTACGATTCTTAATGGCTAACGTTGAAAAATAATCCCGCACAGCTTTCAGTTCTGAATGAGATGGAGTAATATAAAATAAACAAAATGTGATAAGCTCATATGGGGCAGAATGCTTGGAATAATCAAAAATCGGCGGGAAAGCATATGAGAACTGCCATGGGCTTTTATGAAAGGTTCTAAGATGTCATTTGATCAAACACCTGAAATCAGGAAAGAAAAAGAAACCGCATATAAAGAGCTTACCGGATGGCTACAGCCCGAAGGCTATGGGCTGGACTGGCAGGAATGTGCTGAAATGCCGGACGAAGGTGCGCTTCACCTGCAACAGACCGTTTATAACCTTTATTGTAAAGACATCCATCAAGCATTATATGTTCTCGGATTTTCACAACCGACAGGTTTTTCTTCAGCCATCCATTTTCTATGGTCGGTGGCTGCATCCTACATAAAATTTCTGGCACATAATGCTGATATCGAAGGAACCAGGGAAAAAACCGAATTTCTTCCGGATCAGGACGAAGTGGAACAGCTGATTGCGAATGTTCCCTTCATGAACGGTTACGAATATCTTACCCGGAAATGGATCGTCAGGATATGGGAAAGGCTTCATGCAGTTTTTACAGCGGAGATCAGGAATTTTCAGGGCAAGGTGTCAGACTACCTCGAACAAAGAAATCCGTCCATTCATCCGGCAGGCAGAATCTTCTTTCATCTGGTGGAAAACAGGGAATCGGATTACCCGTTTGCCTTTATGGCTACCTATTCTTCAGGAATAACCGATATGGGAAAGTCGAGGCATCTGCCCCTGAAGAATGCGCTTACAGAGTATAAAAATGATAACGGAAAGCTGCTGACATTGCTGTCCACCGTGCAAAAAGCTGCCGGAAAAAGTGCTTTTATTCGAGAATTGCTGGAGACGGGTGATATTTTTCACCCCATAGGCCTGGAAGCAAATGAAGCATACACCTTTTTAAAGGAGATCCCTGCCTATGAGGAGGCAGGTGTTTTATGCAGAATCCCGAAATGGTGGAAAAAGCGATCCAACACTCCGCGGGTTTCCGTTCAAATAGGTCGGAAAACTCCGTCCAAATTGGGATATGATGCTATCCTTGATTACCATGCAGGCCTTTCTGTCAACGGTGAGTTAATTTCTGAGGAAGAAGTGCGCTCGTTGATGAATGAAGCCGAGGGGCTGACATTAATCAAGGGGAAATGGGTCGAAGTTGATCATGCAAGGCTGGCGGAAACGCTGAAAGCATTCGAAAGGGCTCAAAAACTGGGTTCACAGATGAGCCTTCCGGAAGCGCTGCGACTCCAGTGGGACACGCAGCACCTTCTTTCCCGGCAGGGGGATGAACTCGGTGAAGTGGAAGTAACGCAGGGAGATTGGCTGAGAAATATCATTGAGAAATTAGTACGTCCCGAAGTGTTGGATGAGGTCCACTGCGGCAACCAATTCCATGCCCGCCTTCGTGAATACCAAAAGCAGGGTCTTGCATGGCTGACGCTTATGCGGAGTATGCGTCTGGGCGCTTGTCTGGCGGATGACATGGGGCTTGGAAAAACATTGCAGGTTATCGCTTTAATAAATTCAAACATAAGCGTTAAACAGGAAAAAGTGCTTCTTGTTATCCCAGCCTCATTGATTGGGAACTGGCTGGAGGAATTCGGGAAGTTTGCGCCGTCCGTGAGGATTTGTGTGCTTCATCCCGCCGAAATGAAGAATGAATTGGAACCAGACAAGCTTATGAATCTGCATGACGTATTCATTACCACGTATGGCATGCTGTCCAGGTACGACTGGGTCATGGCGCATCATTGGGATATGCTGGTTCTGGATGAAGCCCAGGCGGTTAAAAACCCCGGTACCAAACAAACCAAAACGGTCAAGCAGGTAAACGCTGCATTCCGTGTAGCGATGACCGGCACTCCAATTGAAAACAGGCTTTCCGACCTGTGGTCATTGTTTGATTTTCTAAATCGTGGCCTTTTGGGAACCGCCAATGAGTTTACGGCGTTCACAAAGAGAATGCAGGAAAACCAGGGCTCATACGCACGTCTGAAAAGTGTTGTCGGTCCGTTCATTCTTCGCCGTTCCAAAGCGGACAAATCCGTCATAGCCGATTTACCGGATAAGATAGAGATGAAAACATATGCGCAATTGACAGCAAAACAAGCCGTATTATACAATAAATTAGTCAATGATGTGAAGAAAAAACTGGAAATCACCGGTGAGGGAATGGAACGAAAAGGCCTTATCTTATCATCATTGATGAAATTCAAACAGATATGCAATCATCCTGCTCAATATATGGGGCAGCAGGCATATGACGCTGCGGATAGCGGGAAATTTCAGCGGCTTGGGGAAATTTGTGAAACGATCCTTGAAAAGCGCGAACGGGTTCTTGTTTTTACCCAATTCAGGGAAGTCACGGATTCTTTGAATCAATTCCTGGAAAAGGTTTTTCGTCACGAGGGGTTGGTCCTTCACGGCGGAACTCCGGTAAACAGGCGGAAGGAAATCGTGGATCGGTTCCAGGGAAAAGAATATGTGCCATATCTGGTTTTGTCGGTGAAAGCCGGAGGGGTGGGGCTGAATCTCACCGCCGCGAACCATGTCATTCATTTTGACCGCTGGTGGAACCCCGCTGTTGAGAATCAGGCCGCCGACCGTGCATTCAGGATCGGACAGCATAAAAACGTGATCGTTCATAAATTTATCACCAGGGGAACAATTGAAGAGAAAATAGACGCATTGATTGAAGAGAAGGTCAAAATGACAAGGGACATCATACCGGATATGCAGGAGAAATGGATTACTGAAATGGATAACCGGCAGCTGATGGAGTTATTCACGCTGATATAAAAAGGGAAGAGGTGTTGGCAGATGGCTTACGGAGATTATGAATATACTCCGGTTTCAGAAATAAAAGCCCGTGCAAAAGCGGCTGTAGAGAAATTGCGGAAGAAAATGCCCAATATTAACCCCATTGTCATCGAAGGAAGGAAATTGGCCAGAACATGGTGGGGTGAAGCATGGAACCTGAATCTCGAGGGATATCGTGATTATGACTACCGGCTGGAACGCGGAAGAAGCTATGTCCGCAACGGGGCTATCCTGCATTTGGCAATTACCTCAGGCCATATTGAGGCTTTGGTTCAGGGAAGCCGTAAAAAGCCCTATGAGGTTGGAATCAATATCAAACCGCTGCCTGAAAAAGTATGGCGGAATATCACCGAAACATGCAAAGGTAAAATCGATTCCATGCAGGAGTTATTAAGCGGGAAGTTTCCCAAAGGCTTATCCGAACTGTTCACAGATAAGGGCAGCGGGCTTTTCCCCAACCCAAAAGAAATCTCGTTTTCCTGCAGCTGTCCTGATTTCGCATACATGTGCAAGCATGTGGCTGCTGTCATGTACGGCATCGGAGCGCGTCTGGATCAGGATCCGTCTTTGTTTTTCATATTACGCAATGTCAACGTCGAGGATATGATCAGTGAAGCCGTTACACAAAAATCAGACGAGCTTCTAAAGAAGGCTGCAGGTAAAAGCCGCCGTGCAATCGCCGGGAATGATCTGTCTGCTCTGTTTGAGATAGAATTGGAATCTGGTGAACCCAATAAACCGGAAGAACCGGCTGCCCAAAATAAACCGGAAACCGGAACGGTCAAAAGGAGAGGAAGGCCTCCAAAGATTCGTCCATGACATACACGGGGACATACACGGGGACGGTTCTTCTGTATGCAGGAGAACTGTCGGGAACCAGAGAACTGTCTCCTTATAATCCCGTGGGCAGAATGAGTAATTCTTGTACTTGCTTTGCCCTTGTCGACTCCTCCACCTGATACCTCAATCTGTACCAGAGCGATTTTCATATATTCAACCGCCAAACAAGCATCATCGGGCATAGCACCCATGCACCAGTTATTCTGAACATTGTCGGGGATGCAGGTACCGGAATACCTCGAGACAGAAATAAAGAAATCTGATGCAGGAAACGATATCATGATGTCTTGGCCATCCAGGGGAGTCTTAATATGCCAGCAGGACACTTCAGACAGCGTCATGGAGTTCTTCAGGGTGAGAGGCTGGCATGCATACAGACTGTACGATATTGATTTTGATTGGATTCAGGAAGAGCTAAGCTGAGATGAAACAGGGGGACCCTATTCCATCTTGCCAACAATCTTTTCAAAAAGCCGAATAAATTCTTCTTTCTCATGATCTTCAAGCGGGTTCAGCATACTCTCAAAAATGCCTGTCTCCGCTTCAAGATGTTCTTCGACAGCTTCTTTTCCTTTTTCAGTCAACTCCAGCTCAAACGACCGCAGATCTTTATTGCTAAGCTTGCGCTGCAGAAGTCCCTTCGAAGTTAACCGATTAATTACGTTAGTCATTGTACTGTTCGGAATATCTAATATTCTCAGAAGTTCTTTAATACTATAATTCGGATTGTGGCAGATAAGCTTTAATGTCTTCAGTTCGAGCATACCACAGCCCTTTAGTTTCTCCGAACACACTTCAATATTGTGGAACAGGAAAAGCCTATTCCATACCTCTCTTAATTTCAACGCATTATTGTTCAATTTTACTCATCCTTTGCTTTTTTAGGTGCAGCGTCATTATTAATTTACCGCAAAGGCCGATAATTGGCAATATAAAACAAACAGGAGTCAGGTTGAACTTCACTATGGTAAGTATATTTGCCAAACGGGCTATTCCTTCGGCTTGTTTTTGGTAATTTACAATCATCACGGTCAGGGCGGTCACCTCACCAAGTTGAATGAAACCCAGCAGCAGCGGGAAAAAAGTGATCAGGGAAATAACAGTGCAGTTTTTTATCCAGCTGTGAAATGTGTTGTAATTCGCACCGAGGAGAAAAGCGCAGTATAGAACAACCATCAGAATATCTGCGATGAATATTCCAAGGTGCGCAGAACGCCCATTTCCGCCAATTGACGAGAGCAGGTGGTATGCCTGTTCCGGCGAATAATTGGTGGTTTGTGTCAGGTAAGAAAAGTCCATCTGAAATAGGGTGTTTGACAAAATGCATAAAACAATGAATGCCCCCAGAGATGTAAAAATTAGTTTTGGTTTCGATAGTGTTTCAATCAACTTTTTCATATTTAACCTCCATAATTGTATATTACTATAATGGGATATTACCATAGTGGGAATAAAAAAGTCAATAGCCATTCTGCCATAACGACTGCATATGATTTAAAGGCGAACAAGGTTGTCAACCAATATTTGTTTGACTTTTACATTAACTTGACGTAGTTCTCTGTCCAAGATAGCATTAGAATGACAGATCATTCGAACTGGAAATGTAGAATGAAGACATTTATATAGTTGGAGGTTGAAATCTGTGTCTGAATTAATGTTAATTGAGCCGTCAAAAGAATTAGAGACATTTGCCATGCAATATAGAAATGATTACATAGAACATGGCGAAACCCATATAAATGGAAGTTACGGGTTTATTCATTATTCAAATTATGATGAATGGCGGCAGAAGGTGATTTTGGCGCATAATAAGGATACCTCTTTCATCAATGTGCCAGCTACAACATATTTTACTGTTCGAAAAGCTGATAATAAAATTATATCGACACTAAAGTGTCGTAGGAATAGGAGAAGAGAATGATATATACAGAACTGACCAAAAAAGCCACAAAAATAGCCTTTAACGCTCATAAGGATCAGATCGACAAGTCAGGACTGCCTTACATATTTCATCCTTATCATCTTGCGGAGCAGATGAATGATGAAGTATCGGTTTGTGTTGCTTTATTGCACGATGTCGTTGAGGACACGGAGATTACTTTTAAGGACCTGAAATCCTTAGGGATACCGGATGACATTATCGATGCCCTGAAACTGTTAACCCATGATCAGGGTATCCCTTACATGGAGTATATACAGAAAATCAAGGACAGCGAAAATCCTGTTGCAAAAGTCGTCAAGCTTGCGGATTTACGGCATAATTCCGATCCGACCCGGTTGACTGAGGTCGATGCGAAAACAAAGGACAGGCTTGAGAAATACAAAGCGGCGATAAAATTACTTGAAATATAACCTAAACCAACAGCCTTTCCAGCCGCTGGCCCAGGCAGTTCAGTTCAAGGACACAATGTTTTCAAGAAAATGACACAGGTGTTAATCCTTGATTCCGCCATTATAAAGTGTTATGATATCTTTAAATCAGTTTTGGAGTGAATGTAATGAAAACCACGATAATGCTTCATCAGCTTCATCATCACAAACCACGCTTGCAGCTATAAAACATCATAGGTGCAAGCGCTATCTGCGTTTGTGCCTGTGGTGATGGAACAGTTTGAGAGTAAACACCATTCGGGCAAAGGAAATGTCCGGATGGTGTTTTTATTTATGAAGGAGGATCGTTTTGCCATGATTGAATTGAAAAATTTAAAGGGAACCGACGATTATTTGCCCCGGGAACAGAGGAACCGACAGGAGATGATACGAATGCTTCAGGATGTCTTTGAGAAATATGGCTACCAGCCCATAGAGACACCCATCATCTGCTATTACGATGTGCTTGCGTCGAAATATGCGGGGGGAGCGGAAATACTAAAAGAGGTATACAGCCTGAAGGACCAGGGCGGGAGGGATATCGGCCTGCGGTATGATTTGACGGTACCCTTTGCCCGATTGGTTGGGATGAACCCGGAAATCAGAATGCCCTTTAAGCGGTATGAGATAGGCAGGGTCTACAGGGATGGGCCCGTAAAGACCGGAAGGAACCGGGAATTTGTCCAATGCGATGTGGACATGGTCGGCGTCAAATCGATCATGGCTGAAGCCGAACTGATGGTGATGGCCTGTGAAGTATATCAAATGCTCGGTTTGGAGGTCTATATATCTTATAACAACAGAAAGCTTCTGTCAGGGATCATTGAAGCCGTCGGCATTGAACCGGATCTTGTTTCAGGGGTTATCTTATGCATCGACAAGCTTGAAAAAATCGGATACGAAGGTGTGAAATCAGAACTATTGCAGCTTGGAATAGCTGAACAAAAAACCAATATGCTTCTTGATAGCATGAAGCTGCAGCCAGAGGAGATCATTACCCGGTTAAACCAGAATGAAAGGATACAACAGGGGGTCAAGGAACTTAAAGAACTGGAGGCAACCATGGATGCCTTGGAGATTCGCGGCTCTGTTCGGTTTTCTCCGGGCCTTGCGCGCGGGCTTGAAATCTATACCGGAACCGTATGGGAAGTGTTTCTAACCGATGGAAGCATCACCTCCAGTGTTGGCGCGGGAGGCAGATACGACAATATTATTGGCGCATTCATTGATAATGGCCTTGATTATCCGGCGGTTGGGATGACCTTTGGACTGGATGTAATCTATCAGGCCCTGCTGGCGAAAGGCGCTGCAACCGGTAAACCGCCCGTAGATTTATATATTATCCCCATTGGAACGGGAAAGGAATGCTTGAAGCTTGCAACTGAGTTACGAAAGAAGGGCCTGAGGGTTGATGTAGACATGACGGACAGGCGGCTGAGGAAAACAATGGACTATGCGAATAAACAGGGGATCCCTTTTGTAGCGGTAATCGGTGAGAATGAGGTTCAATCGGGAAAATTCATGCTGAAGGAAATGGAAACCGGCCGGGAACAAGAAATCTGCAACAGTGGAAGCTGGTCTGATGGGATCATGGATATGTGCAGAAAAATGCCTGCGAATGAGGATGAATTCCTGGAGGTTTCCGGTGTTGGCCAGGTAAAGCTGAAAGCTTACGGCAAGCAGTTCCTGCAGGTGATCAACGGAAAAGAACGATCTGAAAAGTGATCCCCAGGAAACTCGTTTTGTGCCCAAAGGGCAAAAACACGCCCATCAGAAAAGCATTCCTGGCCAGAGCTCAGGAAGCTTTGCGGCATTGTTCAATTACATGATATACTGGATTTCATCGTCATCTGAATCCAGAGAAATGGTAAAGGCACTCATATAACCCCTGCAAGTAATCCTGCCCTTTATTTTTCTGCGATACTTCTTTTTCAGTGCGCCCAGCAATTCACCAGGATCTTCTCCCAGATGCACTGCTTGCGTATTGTTGAAATGGATGGTGATCATTCCATCGTTGTCCGCTTCATCAATCAGGGGATGCCGGTTGGACGACTCCCCTGCAGATCGCCAGCATAGAAGCAAACGCAGTAAACTCTTTTGAATGAGCATTTCCTGGGCATAGGCTGTTTTGTGTATTTTAAGTGTTCCCCCTGCGATAAAAAAATTGACCGTCATCCTTTACTCCCTGCTTTCAAAGGTGATACAGTGGCCAAAGGACGCTGGTTTTTTTGCACCCTTTGTTAAAACCCAAAGAACCTTTTGGTTTGCGGATTCTGGCGCTGTCCCGTCCCCGTCTGTAAAGATGATCAAAAGCGGTATGCGCATTTGATCGGCCAACTCAAAAACCGGGCGAAAATCCGTTCCGCCGCTTTTTGTTCTTTCCCTGCCACGCACATACTGCTGTATCGGAGAAGCTGCGGTACATTCGGTGTCAAACTGGGTGACATAAAGGGATGCTCCTGTAATCCTAGAAATAGCATACAGCTCGGAATGGAACTGCTGAACCTGCTTGTCGGAGATGGAGCCGCTGGCGTCAACTGCCAAAAGCGCGTTGGTTCCGACGGTTCTTTTGCTGCCGGGCAGGTTGTCATACCGTTTGGACTCTTTTTTATAGGTTTTGTGAATGGCCACCTTGCCCCTTCCCGTCAGAAAACGTTTCAGGATAATCCTCCAATTCATTTGAGCCGATGAATAAACCTCCACGATATGCTTTTGCAGGCCGTCAGGAACTTCACCTTCGGCCTCCGCCTGCTGTAAAACCTCGGAAAGCATGCTTTTCAACGCATTCCTGTTCACCTCGGCGCTGTCATCCTCGCTGCAGGGCTTGGCCTTCAGCTCCAGCCCGCTTTTCAGCACAAGCTGTACTTCGCTTTTTCTGTCGATAAAGCTGATATTGCCGTCATTTTCCAACAGGATTTCATAATAGGCTTCGGCGCTTTCACGGGGAGGAATTTTATCCGGGCACACCCTGGCAATTTTCCCTGTAGTAACGGCATTTCCAGGCAGCATGGAGGGTGCGATATACTCGTTTACGGCCATGTCACAGGCTACAGCCCATAAAAGCTTTTCACGACTGCCGCGCCTGAAGGGATGCATCAGAACAAGATGAATCAGCTCATGCATCACGGCGCCCATAGCCTGTTGCTCGCTAAGGCCTTCAAACCATTCCCGGTTATATAAAAGCTTGGGCGAAGATGCGGCATCCAGGAAGATGTCAGGTATGCTGTCGCTCTCACAGGGGGTGACAAGGGAGGCAACATATCCGTAAAACGGCTGCTTCAAAAGCAATTGTAAAATAACATCCTGTATTTGCATACCATCACATCCTCGTCAGGTCTACGACTTTATCAATCACTTCGGGGAAGGCTTCAAGCCCTTCAGAGGCCTGTTCAAAATCATCCGGACGCTTTGTTGCCAGCAGCTTGAAAAACAGCACTTTTAATTCCTGTGGCAGGCAGTTGATGAAATCATTCATATTTTTCAGGTGGACAGCGTTCATTTCAAACTCGTTGATCATCTTCCGGATGAGGAGGTTCATCAAGTCCAGCCTGTTTTTATCAACAAGTTCAACGATGATCGGCTGGACTTCACCAAAGGAGGTTAACAGCAGCTTCACGGGAGGGATGCGGAAGTCCCTTGTCTTCAGGTATCCGTAAAAGGAGGCGGCAGACTGGGGGCCAAGAATACCGGACACCAGCTCCATCATCAGCCTGCTGTTCAGGTTACAGTTGTTTAAAAGCTCCTGAACCTTCGACCAGCCTCTGGGTGTAGGTGCTTTTGAAAGGGCGGTGGAATCGGCAGATTTTTTAACAACCAGCAGCATGTCCGGAAAAGCCTGTAGAAAGGCTAAAACATCATCATTCGGGTTGCTCGCGAGGGAATACTCCAGATAATCTTCCAGATTGGCATGGATTTCAATGGCGACAAACCTGTCGAGCATGGCGTCATCCAAAGCGCTGACCGAATAATTCATTGTATCCGGGTTCATGGTTACACCAATTTTCCAGCCTGGTGCAAGACGATGCCCGTTAATGGTTCTGTCCAGCAGCAGGGGGTAGAGCACAGAGGTTGTGTCACTGGGCACTCGGTTGATTTCTTCCAGCACGAGCAACCCTTTATCAGGGAAAAGCCCTTCACTGACAGCCTGAATAGTGGGCAGAAACTGAGGAGCGAGATAACGCGTGATGCCTTTTTCCCGGTCTTTGTCGGGAAGACCCATGAAGTCCGGGCCTTCCAGGGCTGCAGCGTAAAGGCCCATATAGCCGATACCGAGTTCCTCGGCGCATTGCCGGTAGGCAGAGGTTTTTCCGACGCCCCGCTCACTGATCAGCGCCGATACGCTGTCGGTGTGAAGATAGATTTCCTTGATACACTGTTTTGCCTCACGGATTCTCATGATTATTACCCCCCTTACGGCGATGATTCTCTTCGCCGGATGGTATGCCCTTGATAGAACGTTCACAATAGGTTCCGTTGAATAGAGCACATTGATAAATATTTAACAAACCATATACTAACATTATAATCCTTTCATACCAAATTTCAAGTAGGCAGAAAAAATTGTAATAAAGAATTATTCAGAACAAATCGGCCCAGGGTCTGCATTGAACGCGCCTGGAAAGTCCAGTGACAGGATCCTTCAGTATTCTAAAAGAAAAGGGGCAAGCAAACTCCTATGGTTTTAGTCGCCTTCATTCAAATCCATCAGTGCTACACTGGACTTGCCGGGTTCCACTTGAATATCAATTGTCTTAAGCATACCATTTTCATCTGCCCGGAGTATGGTTACAGTATAATCTACATCTGCCGGTGCGTCTTGCCTTATCGCTACAAAATCATCATAGGTTTCACAGATTTTGTTATCCACGGCAACAATGATATCTCCAATCTGATAATAGGGGTTTTGCGGCTTATCAGGCTCGTAACCCATAACGATGACTCCGCAGTCAATACCCGTTTGGCTGATACTCTTCACAAAACGAATGGCAGCAGGTACATATATTTCTGCCTGTGGATCGGTGCTGCGAACCATGTTCAGGTAAAATTGAAAAACCCCGATGCTGTCTTCATACATACCTGCTTTTAGAAGACGAAGCGCTTTCCCCCAGACAAGATAAGGATCATCTGTTGATAATGGTTTACATTTCTCTAACACGGACAGTTTTTTCTTTTCAAGCTCCTCCTGAAGTGCTTCCAACTCACCCTTTAGATTTTCCACATTTTGTGCCTTCGTCATGTTACTATCAACCTGATTTTGGGCTTCCTCCCTGGTAAGTCCCGATGTCATCAGTAACTGGATAAGCGCATCCTTTTCAGCAAGGAAATCAATGTTAGCATTCCCCACAAAGGTTGCATATTCCCTCTCGAGGTTATCCTGCTGTGTTTGTATGCTTTCGAGTTGGGCTTTCAATGTAGTCTCGTCTCTCGTCCATAGTTGTGTTTTCTCAGATATTACACTCAGGGAAGGAAGGAATTTCAATCTGAATTCTTCAAGCGCCTTTTCATCAACTGGAAGCAATAACTCACATGTACTGATATATAGGTTGCCCGCTTCCAGCTGAAGCAGCTCTTGGTTTATTTCAACGATGCGGTGCCGGGTTGCCATATCAAGTGGGATATCGGGATCCATAAAAACCTTGAGATAACCAATTGTGCTATCAATCTCCATATAAACAATACCGGGGATTTGTGCCAGCCCTTTTACATTGGCAGTATCAATTTCGGTATCCGATAACGCTGAGGATAAGGCTTCGGAGAGCTGAATCACCTGCCCGGACTGCTTTTGAATTTGTTCTTTCGCATTCTCAAGAAAGGCTGCGAGTTCCTGGTAGCCTGCTGCCGAGGGCTCCCTTAGATAATTCTCACAATTTTTAAGGGCTTCACGATAGGTGTAGTACATTGTATCAAGAATCGTCAGATTAATTTGCTCATAATACAATAAATCCTTTACATCATTCTTTTCGCGTCGCGATACAGGATATGTTTTCTGATCGTATACATAATTTCTATATAGTATGCTTCCGCCCCATATCCCCAATATCAGCAACAGGACAGCAATACCGGCAAACAGACTTCTACGCCAGGAAATGCTTTTTGTCAGTCTTCCGAGGAGCGCTGGTTTACTCTTGAGAAAGCTCGTCAGCTTGTCGATAAACGCATCAAAGAATTCAATCGATGCCGAAATCCCGTTTTGATATCGCAGGCTATCAATCTCCTCGGGCAGTGTTTCGGGGAACGAAAAGCCACGGAGCATAATTGGAATTACATTCTTTTTGTACTTCAAGGCATGAGTGATTTCAAGTCTAACCCAGTCATCTTCATTCATGCATCGATCCAAAGCATTTGGAGACAAGATCACAATTACATCCTGGCATTGCTCGATTACAGAATAGAGCTTCTCATTAAAAGCACCTGAGCGCAAATCTTCTATATCCAGAAAAACCTTATACCCTTTATCTGTCAGTTTGTCACAAATCGACTTGGCAGTTTGTTCGCCGCCGTCTCTACGATATGAAATGAAAATGTCGTATTCCATCGTGTAACCCCTTAAAATAACTGGATGCTTGCTAAACGTCATCTGTAATAATAAATATATCAATATTGTATCGGATAAAGCAACCATCTCGACTATATTTTTTATTA
>CAYVFB010000056.1:0-21183 GCA_964450305.1 uncultured Ruminiclostridium sp. | reverse complement strand
TGATGTCGACATGAAGAAAAACCTGTAAATTCCAATATACAGTTTACAAGAATTTCTCTGCAAGTTCAACCTTTTCTGACAAACGGTATGTTTTAGCTGACAAAATGCATTTTCTTCCTTAATAATATATCCCAGATCGGTTGCCTGGCGGATGTAGTTTTCGGCCCAGTAGGTATTTCCGTTTGGAAGGGTGTACCCTCTGGCAGCAATGATGCACTTGATGAACTCGCACACATCCAGCATTTTATCCGGTTTATAGTGGCGCCTTTTTATACTCATAAGACTTCCATTGTCGTCACGTACTTACTGACAGATTTATCGATACAAATAAGCGCGAAAAAACCAAGGCACTCTGCCAGATTTGTAGCAGTGTGCCTTATTTTCATGTGCAAAAGCAAGTGAAAGGCTAAGTTGTAATCCCATCGTCCCTGTTTCTATTTCTTGTCGCTTAACTTACGTACTATCCAAATCACGAGGCAAGCACCAAGAACGGAAATGATGATGCCGCCCAGACTGAGCGCATTGGCTGAAATGCCAATGAGCGATGCAAGAAACAAGCCAACAAAGGACCCGGCAATACCCAACAGACAATTACGCCAGAAACTACCCGTGTAATTCATGAGCTTTCCGGCCAGCCAACCGACAAGAGCCCCTATAAGTATTGTGATGATAATAGTCAAAATCATTTGCTTTATCTCCTTTTCCAAATAATATCCTTACGCCTTTTTGGATTTATTCAGTAGTTTCCACACGATAGCTGCTGCAATACCCCCAACAAGTGGAGCTATTATGAACACCCATACATTGGCGAGAGCATCACCGCCCAGCATTAGGGCAGGACCGAATGACCGTGCTGGATTCACACTGGTTCCGGTGAAATAAATACCAAACAGGTGTACCAGTGTGAGTGAACCGCCTATGACCAAACCGGCGACCTTACTGTTTTCTGTTTTACTGGTCGCTCCAAGCACAGCAAGAACAAAAATGAACGTTAGAACGATCTCCACAATCAGGGACTTTCCAATACTTGCATCAAACAAGCCGTTTGCGCCAAGTCCCAGCCCTGTGCCGATAAGCCCCATTAAAACTGCGGCACCGGCGATAGCACCAAGGAACTGCGCGATGACATATCCGATAAAGTCTGTTGTTGTCATTCCTTTATTCATCCAAACAGCGATAGAAACAGCAGGGTTAATATGACAGCCTGAAATATTACCGATGGAATAAGCCATTGCAACAATGACTCCTCCAAAGGCCAGAGCTGTTAAAATGTATGATGCATTGGCCTCCCCATTGCAACCGGTCACAGCAGCGACCCCACAAGCGATCAGAACAAGAACGAACGTACCAATAAACTCAGCGGCATACTTTTTGATGTTACTCATACAAAAACCCTCCTTACCTGTTAACCCTGCCCTTCAGAACCACTCAGGACCAAAACAGAAACCATTACCGCAGCGATGGCGGCTGATTCTTTTCTTATCCCGGTTTGTTTTTTGCAGCGGCCATAATTTTAATATCATTATATCTTATTTCTATTAACTTACAATAATAATTACGGCGTGAATATAGTAATGTTTACTTAAACCTTTAGTTCTCAACCAAAGATTTCATCTCGCCAGATTATTTAACTGTTTTTCTTCGTATCCCCTAAAATAAGTGATATAGCTTTTTCATAGACTCTCTCCCTGCTCATATCCCGACACAAGTAAACTCGTCGCTCAGGAAGAAAATCGGGTACTCCTTCCACGACGCCGCAGGCCGGAGCAATGGAAGGCAATACCTGCTCAGCCCCTTCCAGCGGCGCAAGATCGACGTAGATGATCTAAAGGAAGGTCTTTTCTATAAGTTTTATATTTTTCTGATGTTCGATCCGGGGCAGACGTGCTATAATAATAACAAAGAAAATTCAGGAGCGAACATAAAATGTCCAAAAGTCGGGTAATTATTATTTCTGCTGCATTCTTAATATGTGTTCTTCTTTTCATCTGCCAATGGAAGCCCGATGCAGAGCCGGCAACCGTTCAAAACAATGCCGCTGACAGAGAAGTGCAGGAGCAACTGGGTACACCTCTCATCCCGGCAGAGCTTTATGAGAAAGTAAACGGTAAAACCCCCGATGAGGTTGTAACTGTCTTATCTTCTTTGCAGATTGAATTTAACAGAGATTTGTATCCGAACAATGAACTGATCCAAGCTAATTTATACCGGAACAGCCTCCAACAAGGCAATGATGAAATTTATCTTCTCGAGCTTGGACAGACAGGGGTAAACTGGCATTACATTGTCCTTTGGGGCAATTCCGAGGCCGTTACATATAAAGGAAGCATTATTTTACCCGGCCATGGTGCATATGGTCAATACTTTCGCATCATTGAAGATCCAATTTCCGGCATGGTTTGGGTTGTTATCAAAAAACAGGCAGGGCACGGCACGGGTCATGCCCAATACAACGAGGTCTGGTACAGGGTTTCAGACGAATTGATCGCCATTGATCTTCAATATGTTATCAAAATGCATCAATGGATGTCGCCTAGTCAGCTGGTCTTTTATTCCGTCGATGGGGCAGTCACCACACAAAATCATGTGAATATTTATGATCCAGACACTTCCGGGTTTTATGTCGACGTTCAATATCAACTTCAATTTTCCGACAGTTCCGCATTAACCATGGCTGATGAATGGGACGCATTCCTTTTTAGTGCCAACAGGAATGTCCGTTATGTGTGGAACCCGGATGAAAAACGCTTCCATATCGATTCAGACCAATCCAACTGCGACTCATCCCTCTTTGACTTCAGCAAACAGGGGCTTGCGAAGAACTTTAAAAATGAATTGGAGAAGCTTGAAAAAAGCGAAGTGAAGCTCAAGCAGGATTGGCTGCAAAAGCTTTTAGAGCGGGAATTTGCAGAACTGGATAAGCCGGAGGTTGTTGAGAACCTGAACACCATCGAGATCATGAATATGAATGATGACAAGAATGCTTTGGTGACTCTCAGCCTCCCCGAAAGCTTCAGCGTAAAAAAACTGGCTTTCCCGAAAGCTCCGAATTTCGAGTATCAGGCCGAGAAAAACAAGACCATTGATACCGTATACAGCTTTGAAATATACAGTACGGAGGAAAAGGACAAGTTCATGTTTCATGGAACGGAAGGTCTTGCAGGCTGGTTCTACGATACAAGCTATTACAGAAAAAAGCCGGAGGAGGAACGTTTCCCAGCCCATTCTTCGGTTAAGGCCAAGGTTTATGAAGGCGACACGGTATTAGGGAAAGGTGAGATCTTTGTTTTAGATTGTGATATTCTGTCAGAAGAGTTGAAAACCGATGCATTCTCAACCTATGAGCTGGTTTATGCATGGATTCCGATAGAAAATGAGGAGCTGGCCTATAATTTAACCATCAGTGTTCCTCTGGGAGAAGATTATGAAGAATATGTTGAAATGGTTAAAGGAATCCTTCAAATACAATAAGCGGGAAATCGGAAAGCATGCCCAAAACTCCAATAAAATTTCCAATTATCCTATAGACATATATTTTAGAATCTGGTAGTATAAATTTAATTGGTATGAATTTCTTGTAGCACGGTAGTTATGGTAGGGATGCCGGCGGGTTTCCACGGCAGGTATGGTTTGTTTTATAGCAGTATGGAAGAGCGGTAGGTTACATGGTCAGTAATGTTGTAATTCAGCCTTTTTTCGTACTGTTATTGTATGGAAAACAGGCTGTTTTTGTTTCGCAGGCCCATGGTCTGAAACGGCCGGGGTTAAGACGCAGCAGCCGATGAAAAAGTGATCATTGCTTTTCTCTGCCTGTAGAACCGGGTTGTCAGACACATTGTAAATTTCAAACAATAATTTCCAGAAAGGAGGTACCTTTATGTTAGGCTTTTCTAATTTTGGGATAGCGCTTGTTTACACGCTTTGTATCGCCAGTGCGCTTCTGTGCGTAATATATGGCATCATCAACTGGAACAAGGGAAAGGACAGGGAGCCTGAAGAACTGGAGGCAAAAATAGCATGGAAAGAAAAAGAAAAGACCATTCAAGAAAACCTTTAGCTGAGCTTTAAGGGGGTTGGAAAATGATTGCTAAAATTATTGTGACAATCATCTATGTGGCAATTGTGGGCTATCTGGGTTACCTGGGGTATCGCAACACAAAAAATGCACAGGATTATCTGATTGGCGGAAGAAAAATTCATCCGGCCATCATGGCGCTCTCCTACGGAGCGGCATTTATCAGCACATCGGCAATCATTGGCTTTGGGGGCACAGCTGCCCGCTTTGGCATGAGCCTTCTGTGGCTAACCTTTTTCAATATATTTCTGGGAATTTTCGTCGCATTCGTTTTCTTTGGAAGACGCACAAGGAGAATGGGTCTGAACCTCGATGCTCATACCTTCCCGGAATTTATCGGTGCCAGATACCAATCCAAATTCATTCAGCGTTTCGCGGCATGCATTATCTTTTTTCTGATGCCGGTTTACGCTGCGGCTGTTATGATAGGCGCAGCAACCTTTATCAAATCAAATCTGGGCATTGACTATAACACGGCATTATTTTTCTTTGCTGCAATTTGCGCATTGTATGTTTTCTTTGGCGGGCTGAAGGGTGTTATGTATACAGACGCCTTCCAGGGCACCCTCATGTTTATTGGCATGCTGGTGTTTATCATCACCGTTTACAGCAGGCTGGGAGGTTTTACGGCGGCTCATCAGAAATTGACAAACATGATGAACGATCCGCTGGTTCTTGAACAAATAAAAAGTGTAAAGCTGCCGCCGGGCTTCAATGGATGGGCATCCATGCCCGAATTGTTTTCAGTGAACTGGTGGGCGGTCATCTCCTCTCTTGTTCTCGGCGTGGGTATTGGCGTGCTCGCTCAGCCTCAGCTGGTGGTCAGGTTCATGACTGTTAAAAGCGACAGAGAGATCAATCGCGCCGTTCCGGTCGGGGGCCTGTTTATCCTGTTTATGACAGGGGTGGCCTTTGCAGCGGGTGCATTGTCAAATGTGTTCTTCTTCGAAAAACATCAAAAGATTGCTGAAGTGTATTCCGGAGGTGCGGATTATATCATGGGTGATTTCGTGGGTGAAATCATGCCGGCCTGGTTTCTGCCTGTTTTTCTGATCGTTATTGTGGCAGCGGGCATGTCCACCCTCAGCTCTCAGTTTCATGCCATTGGAACAGCATTCGGAAGGGATATGTTCAACAATGAGAACAGAAGTGAAAAAAGCTCCATGCTTATGTCCAGAACGGGAATGCTGGTAGCAATCATTCTTACCATCATCCTGGCCTATGTCCTTCCATCGGTATGGAATGGTGCAATCGCCATCAGCACCGGGCTGTTTTTTGGGGTCTGTGCGTCCTGCTTCCTGCCTTTGTATGTAGGGGCTATCTATTTCCGGAAAATGTCCAAAAAAGCTGCAGTTTCAGGGATGCTGGCAGGCTTTGGTACCAGTGCGCTGTGGATGTTGTTCATTCATACCAAGGAATCCCAGGTTCTGGGATTGTGTAAAGTGTTGTTTGGAGTGGACACCCTTGCGCCTGCAGCGTCGACCCTGGCGTTTGTGGATCCGATTGTTATTGCGCTAACGGTGTCTATTATTGTTACGGTTGTTGTGGGCTTGCTTACAAAACCTGATTTAGATGAAGAACATCTCCACAAGTGTTTCTCTGGCATAGTTCGGTCTTAAAGAGAAACTATTGACCTGAAACCTGATAAAATGAAAGGCCTGACATAGCGAAACATAAACCATGTTCGTGGATGTTCAGGCCTTTTTTTGGCTATGGCTTTTTCATTTGAATTCTCCTGCTTGATAGCATAATATAGAATTATTAAAAGCTGAAAATACTGTTGAATTTAAACATTTTCCTGGAGGTTATATATTTGAAGCTGGAGATTATCAAACTTGGCAGAATGGACTACATGGAGGCGCTGGAGGTTCAAACCCAACTGTGGCAGAAGGTTTCATCCGGCGAAGGCAGGGATACTCTGCTTTTGGTCGAGCACCCTCCGGTGATAACGCTTGGGGTGAGGGGTGTGCAGGAACATATTCTTCTGCCCGAGCAAGAACGGTTGAGATTGGGAGTTTCGACGGTTCAGGTTAACCGCGGGGGGGATGTCACCTACCACGGTCCTGGG
Organism: uncultured Ruminiclostridium sp.; assembly: GCA_964450305.1. Classification (GTDB taxonomy): domain Bacteria; phylum Bacillota; class Clostridia; order DSM-8532; family DSM-8532; genus JAAYJG01. The sequence continues at coordinate 15,040 of CAYVFB010000056.1, read as the reverse complement.
CAGATTGTGGGCTACCCGATTATGAACCTGAATCACTGGGGCAGGGATATTCATGATTTTGTAGGAAGAATAGAAAACACTTTTATCAGGCTGTTGCAGCAGGATTATGGTATCAACGCTGAGCGGGGTGACAAAACCTACACCGGTGTATGGGTGGGTGCCGAAAAAATAACAGCCATCGGCATACAGGTGAAAAAGTGGACCACGATGCATGGGTTTGCCTTTAATGTGAACACCGACCTTTCCCATTTCCAATGGATTGTTCCCTGCGGGCTTTCAGACAGGGGGGTAACATCGCTGGAAAAGCTGACCGGACAAAAGCAGGATATGGATAAACTGTTTCAAAGAACTGCCGAGGTTTTCTGCGAATGCTTCGAAGCAGATTCAATATGAGCAGTGGGGGGGCATTAATTAAAATAATTTGTAACTGCCTGCCACTTTTTCAATTCCTGACTAAAAAACCTTATAAAGACCGGTCTGGGTCCTAAACATTACAAGTTATTTACTTAAGCTTGTTTACAGATTCAGAGAAATCATTATGAAAAGAGGCTGAACAATGAACAGAGTACCAAAACCGCAATGGCTTCGGGTAAAAGCCCATTCCACGGCCGGTTATGAATATGTAAAGGAATTATTGGAAAAGTTCCACCTCAATACGGTCTGCGACGAAGCAGCGTGTCCAAACCGTGGGGAATGCTTCGGGCGGAAAACCGCCACCTTCATGATACTGGGAAGTGTTTGCACCCGAGGCTGTACTTTTTGTAATGTAACCAAGGGAAAGTCACAGCCGGTGGATCAAAACGAGCCGGAGCATGTGGCACAGGCTGTGAAAGCCTTAGGCTTGAAGCATGCGGTGATCACCTCGGTTACCCGTGATGATTTACCCGATGGTGGTGCAGATCATTTCGCCTGCGTCGTGAGCGCTATCCGCAACCAATCGCCCCAGGTGACCATCGAGGTTTTAATTCCCGATTTCCAGGGGGATGCTCAGGCTCTTCGAAAAGTCGTTGAAGCGCACCCCCAGATCATCAACCACAATGTTGAAACCGTTCCTGAGCTTTATTCCGAAGTGAGGCCACAAGCCAGTTACCACCGATCCCTGGAACTCATTGGCCGCGTAAAGGAAATGGACTCCTCGATTTATACAAAATCCGGCATAATGGTGGGGCTGGGGGAAAAACCCGAGGAAGTGCTGCAGGTTTTATCTGATTTGAGGAAGGTCAAATGTGATTTCCTAACCATCGGGCAATATCTGGCACCTTCTGCCAGACATCACTCCGTAGTGGAATACATCCGACCGGAGCAGTTTGATTTTTACCGGATAAAAGCCTGTGAAATGGGTTTTCTCCATGTTGCTTCCGGACCGCTGGTCAGAAGCTCCTACATGGCCGAGCAAGCTCTTAACAACGAAACGAACAGGGAATTGATCAATTCTACAAATGAGGTTATACAAAATAAACAAAAAGTATGATTGAAATGAACAGCTAAATTGTTTACAATGGAACCATATGCATTCGAAGTGAAACCACAAATGAATGGGGCAGGAGGGTTTTTCATGTTCGTTTTTAATGGAGATAAGGTGAACCAGGCATACGATGCGGCAAAAGAGGTATACGCGCAATATGGTGTTGATACGGAAAAAGTGATGGAGGAAATTAAAAAGGTCCGGATATCCCTGCATTGCTGGCAGGGTGATGATGTAGCGGGCTTTGAATCCTCGGCGGGGCTGTCCGGCGGCGGCATTATGGCAACGGGAAATTACCCGGGAAGGGCACGCAACGGCGCGGAGCTTCGTCAGGATTTGAACAAGGCATTAAGCCTGATCCCGGGCAAACACAAGGTGAATCTCCATGCGATCTACGCTGAAACCGATGGCAAACCGGTGGGCAGAGATGCTCTGACCATAGAACATTTTCAAAACTGGGTGGCCTGGGCCGGGGAAAAAGGAATTGGCCTGGATTTCAACCCCACCTATTTTTCTCATCCCCAGGCAGATACCGGATATACCCTGGCAAGCCCGGACAACGGAATTCGTAAATACTGGATTGAACATGGCAAGCGCTGCCGTGAAATTGCCGCGAAAATGGGTGAGCAATTGAATACCCCCTGTGTGAACAATATCTGGATTCCCGACGGCTCCAAGGACATCCCGGCCGACAGGCATACAAAACGCCGCATTCTGAAAGAAGCGCTCGATGAGGTTCTGACAGCGGAATTCAACCCGGAATACCTGGTTGATGCGGTGGAATCCAAGCTTTTCGGCATTGGCAGTGAAAGCTATGTTGTAGGCTCCCACGAGTTTTATATGGGCTATGTGTTCAGCAACCCAAAGGTGATTCTGTGCCTGGACGCCGGCCATTTCCATCCCATGGAAAACATTTATGATAAAATTTCTTCCATTTTAACCTATAAGGAGCAGCTGCTTTTACATGTCAGCCGTGGCGTGCGCTGGGACAGCGACCATGTGGTGCTGTTCAATGACGACACCCTTGCGATCATGCATGAAATCAAACGCAGTAACGCCTTTGGCAGGGTTCATATCGCTCTTGATTTCTTTGATGCATCCATCAACCGTATTACCGCCTGGGTTACAGGAACCAGGGCTGCATTAAAATCTGTTTTATACGCCATGCTCGAGCCTACCCACCTGCTGGCTGAAGCCGAGAACAGCGGCAACCTCGGAAACCGTCTCGCGCTCATGGATGAATTCAAAGGACTGCCCTTTGCTGCTGTCTGGAACCGGTACTGCCAGGAAAACGATGTTCCTGTGGGCACCGCCTGGCTCGATGAAGTGAAAAGCTATGAGAACACGGTTCTGAGTGACAGAAAGTGAGGAACGTGATGTTTTTGGAGCCATTAAAAGATCTTGAGAAAATTTCACAGGCGGTGGGCAACAGACCCGATCTGGTGCAGGGCGGCGGCGGCAATACCTCCGTCAAGCTTGATGACAATAAAATGGCCGTAAAGGCTTCGGGCTTCAAGCTCAAGGAGATCACCCCCACCGAGGGCTATGTGGTGGTGGATTATCAAAAAATCCGTCAATACCATCAACAGGTTGATGTATCGGATAACCGGGATTTTGAAAAGGAAAGCAGCGAGTTTATCCGGGCCAGCGTCATCCCGATGGAAGGGCTGAAGCCTTTGCGTCCTTCAGTGGAAGCGGGCTTTCATTCCATATTGCTAAAGCACGTAATACATACACACCCCGTATATTCCAATATGATCTGCTGCAGTAAAAACGGACGGGAGCTGGCGGATACGATTTTTTTAGCCAAGGAATACGGTATTGTCTGGATTCCCTACATCAACCCCGGTTTTATGCTGACGCTTTCGATGCAGCAGAAAATTCTAGCGTACAAACAGCAGACGGGAAAATTCCCACAGGTGATTTTCATGGAAAATCACGGGCTTGTGGTAACAGCCGATACCGCCGACTTGTGCATTGCGCTGCATGAGGATGTAAACCGTACCATCCGGGACTATTTTCATATGAACGAAGCCTTCCCTGAAATTCACATCGAGCCGACGGGAGAGAGCGTCTTCAAAAGTAAAACCCAATACCTGATCGATTACTTCAAGGGACGCGACATCACGCTTTCTTTCTTCGAAAATACGGCTTTATATCCGGATCAACTGGTTTACCTCAATGGAAATATTGCCGTCAATGGATCCAGCCAAAAGCTGAATATCAATACGGTCACTGGTGAAATACTGTATAGAACCAATGAAAAGGAAGCGCTCACCATGGAGGAAACCCTTCTGGGCTTCGTTTATGTGGTTGAGAGCATCCGGAAAAACAACCTGCCGCTGAAAACCATGAGCGACAGGGAAACCGACTTCATCCGTAACTGGGAAAGCGAGCAATATCGTAAAAGCCTGCTGGGGAATTCCGCAACGAAAGAAAAAAAACCGTAATTCCAACCTCCAATGCTGGTATAAATGGCCCAAAACACTATTATCCAAGTGTATTGGGCCATTTTCATGTGCACCGTAAACGTTTTGTCAGAAGGGTGAATGTCCCGGATCGCCGAATAGCGAGAGGGATATAACATAAATTAAAACATTCCATACCGCAGTGGAATCGGAACACATAAATAAGTAATTTACTTCTATTGACAATTAATTTGCCGGGGAATATAGTTAAATAATGTACAGAACACCTTAATATAGCGGTCATAAGAATGATTTAACAATCTTCAGAATGGAGAGTAATGTGAGGAGAGAGGCCATGAACAGAAAATTTATCCTGTTGTTGCTTTGTCTACTAGTACGGATTCCACTTTCTGCCAATGCTGCAGAGGCAGTACCGGATTCGCTCGAGGCTCCCCGGTATATCCATGCTCTGCCTACAGACCCTATCACCGTTCGCTGGACCGAACCGGAAAGCATCTCGAAATTGTACAGAGATCAATCATTTGGGAGTGTCTTTGCGGAGATTGATTATAAAATCAACGATGGACCGTGGTATACTGAAGGAGAAACCTGGACCACGAGCTCCAGCTCGATTAGCAGAAGCAGAACAATGCTTGATATGGACAGTACACAGCATAATGTGAACAATGTTTTACAGTGTGAAATTCCCTATACAGCCATGGGAATATCGAGTAGCGTCAGATTCAATTTTACAGAGAACACCTACTCCTTCCGGGTTCGATACCTTTATCAGTATTATAAAGACAGGAAATATTACTATGTTGTATCGCCCTTCTCAGAAATTGCGTCAGTGGGGAAGAACGCGGAGATAATTCTGCCGGAAACCCTGGAAGCTCCTCTCAACCCTAAATGCGAATTGCTGAAGGACAAGTCCGGTGCTCCGTATTTCTCGTTATCCTGGGATATTCCGGAAAGCGTTACGAACATGGATCGTATGGTGAAGGTTTGGCCGGTGATTGACTGGAAGGCTGGAGATGGGAAATGGGCTTCCGACGGGGGAGGCAATTTGGTTACATTAGGCAGTGGGCTGCTGAAGAACAGGGGAGAGGTTAAACCTCTGGATACGAAAGGTTTCGGAGAAGTCAACATCGAAGCGAAAGAATATTCCTTCCGGATTTTCTTTAAAAGTAATGTACTTGAAAAAAGTATTGTATCACCCTTTTCCGAAACCATACGTCTTGGCACACCCGCTTACCAATATAAGAGCGCAAGCTCCTGGGCCATCAATGAATTGAACAAGGCTTCAGAATATGATTTTATTACCGATAAGATCAGGGATAATATGCAGGGACCGATTACCCGTGAAGAATTCAGCGAGGTCGTCGTTCGCCTTTATGAAAAGGTTACCGGAGAAAAGGCCACCTATCAGGATACCAGCGCATTCAGCGACACTCAGAATCCTGAAATTTATAAGGCCTATACACTGGGGATCGTCAACGGTGTTGGCGGTGGGAGATTTGCTCCCAACGAATTGATCACCCGTGAACAGATTGCCGCAATGATGCACCGTGCGGTAAAGGCGATGAAGCCGGATGCAGACTTCAGCATTGATGATGTGAAGGCCTATCCCGATGAAGGCCTTGTATCTGAATGGGCGCTGCCGTCTGTCAAATTTATGAGCAAGAATGGCTTAATGACAAATATCAAGGGCGATTTCGTTCCCAAGGGAACCACCACCCGGGAGCAAGCCGTCGTGATAGTCGTCAGAACCTTCGAGAAATACAGTAATTAAGCTTTAATAGGAGCATTCGCTCAGGCGGTAACATATAGTAAACAGCCGCCCAATGGTTTATATTACTGTCGGTGATGAACATCGTATCACTGGTGTTTAAGGTTGAACCGGCCAAAACACCCCCATTGACAAGCGGATGTAATTTCATTATAATCAAATACAAATCATCAACAAAAAGGCAATGAAAGGAAAGAGTAGCCGTGATTGCCCACAGGGAGAAAGCGTCGTGACTGAGAGCGCTTTTGGATTGACAAAAACGGTGAAGGACGACCTGGAGCTGATCGGATGAAATTCAGTAGTCCGCATTCGTATGCAGCCGCGTTAAGGGCAAAAAGCGGAAGAGTTTCTTCTATTAGGGTGGTACCGCGGGAATGCCTCTCGTCCCTTCATTGTGGACGCGAGGCTTTTTTGATGCCTGAACAAATAATACTAGTATCTTTACTGCAATTGTGCAATGAAACTATAAAGAGGACATAATAAGGATCATCAGGAGTTTTGCTTAAACAGCTAAAGGGTTGTTCACGAAATGAACAACAGTGAACATCATTATCGGGAGGGATGCGAAATGCTAACACAAGCACCCAAGGGCACGAGAGACATTTTACCGGAGGAAATCTACAAGTGGTATTTTGTCGAAGAGAAATTCAGGGAGATTTGCCATCAGTTTGGTTATCGTGAGATACGCATCCCTGTTTTTGAACACACCGAGCTTTTCCAAAGAGGTGTCGGAGACACGACGGATATTGTCCAAAAGGAAATGTACACCTTTGACGATAAGGGGGGCAGAAGCATCACCCTCAGGCCGGAAGGCACCGCAGGGGTTGTCAGAAGCTATATTGAAAATGGCATGGCATCGCTGCCCCAGCCGGTAAAGCTCTTTTACAATATTACCGCCTATCGTTACGAAAACGTACAGAAGGGACGCTACCGCGAGTTCCACCAGTTTGGTCTGGAGCTGTTCGGGGCTGCCGACCCCGGCGCGGATGTTGAGGTTATCTCCTTGCTGCACCTGTTTTTCAAAAGGCTGGGCATTCAGAATTTGTCGCTGAACCTGAACAGCATAGGCTGCCCCACCTGTCGGGCCGCCTATAACGAAAGGCTGAAGGATTATCTCGCGCCCAGGCTTGATAAGCTGTGTCATACCTGTAAAGAACGGTTTGACAGAAACCCGATGCGTATTATCGATTGTAAAACAGAAAACTGCAGGCAAGAGTTGACCGATGCTCCGGCTTTATTGGACTATATTTGTGACGATTGCGCAGGACATTTTGAAAAGGTGAAGGAAAAGCTGACTGCCATGGGCATTGCCTTCTCTATCGATAAGGGAATTGTCCGGGGCCTGGATTATTACACGCGTACTGTATTTGAGTTCGTTTCAAAGAATATCGGATCACAGGGAACCGTTTGCGGCGGCGGGCGTTATGACGGGCTGATTGAAGCGTGCGGCGGAAATCCGTCTCCGGGCATTGGTTTTGGCCTTGGGATAGAAAGGCTGCTGCTGGAAATGGACAGCCAGGGTATTGCTATCCCGCAGCCGGAAGCACCGGATATATTCATTGGTGTTATCGGTGAAAAGGCCGAGCAATTCTCGGAAGGGCTGGCGCTAAAGCTTAGAACGGCAGGGCTTTCCTGTCATAAGGATATTATGGGACGCAGCGTAAAGGCGCAAATGAAGTTTGCGAATAAGTTAAACGTCCGCTTTGTGGTGATGATTGGGGATAATGAAGTGGAAACCGGCAAGGTCGAGTTGAAAAACATGGTTACCGGCGAGGGGCGGGATATTCATATCGACACCCTTCTGGATAGGTTGTTAAAGTCCAAACAGGGAACGGTTTAATTCCTCAAGGCATAGGGGAAGGTATTTGCAGACTGCACAACCGGATAATGATACTTTTATGAACAAAGTTTAGATAGGAATTTGATACTTCATTTGGAAAGGAAGTTGATTGGTTATGGCTGAAAATCTGGCGGGAATGAAACGCACACATCGATGCACGGAGGTCACAGCAGACAATGTTGGCCAGGAAGTGGTTGTTATGGGCTGGGTGCAGAAGAGAAGAGATTTGGGTGGTCTGATATTTATCGATTTACGCGACAGAAGCGGCATTTTGCAAATTGTGTTTCACAATGAGCTGGACAGCGCCCTCCACAGCAAGGCAGTGCAGATCCGCAATGAGTTTGTTCTTGCAGTCAGAGGAACCTTGGTCAATCGCTCGGATGAGGCCATTAACCCCGGCATGCTCACCGGAAAATGGGAGGTTATCGCCAAGGAACTGCGGATCCTCAGCAAGGCTGAGACACCTCCCATCCAAATTGAAGACGATATCGATTCCAATGAAGCACTGCGCTTGAAATACAGGTACCTGGATTTGCGCCGGCCTGTGATGCAAGAAAACCTGATGCTGCGTCACCGTGTTGCAAAAATCGCGCGGGATTATTACGATGATCACGGTTTTCTGGAGATCGAAACGCCGGTTTTAATGAAGAGCACTCCGGAAGGGGCCAGGGACTATCTGGTTCCCAGCCGGGTTCACCCCGGGAAGTTTTTTGCATTGCCCCAGTCTCCTCAGCTGTTCAAGCAGATTCTGATGGTGTCGGGCTTCGACCGCTATATGCAGATAGCCAAATGCTTCCGGGACGAGGATTTGCGTGCCGACAGGCAGCCTGAATTCACGCAGATCGACTTGGAAATGTCCTTTGTCGAGGCTGATGATGTCATTACAATAAACGAAGGCTTCATCAAACGCTGTTTTCAGGAAGTGCTAGGCATCGAAGTTCAAACCCCGTTCCCCCGCTTAACCTATCAGGAGGCGATGGAGCGCTTTGGCTCCGATAAACCCGATACCCGGTTTGGGCTGGAACTGGTGGATGTCTCCGACCTGGTGAAAAATTGTGGTTTCAAGGTGTTTTCAGATGCCGTAACAAAGGGTGGCAGCGTCAGGGCACTGAATGCCAAAGGCTGCGCGGAAAAGTTCTCCCGCCGGGAGATCGATGCGCTGGGCGAGCTCACAAAAACCTACAAGGCTAAAGGGATGGCCTGGATCGCCGTGGAAGAAAACAACCTGAAATCACCCATCACAAAATTCCTCACCGAAGATGAAATCAAACAGATTCTTGAAAAAACAGACGCGAAGGTGGGGGATCTGCTCTGCTTTATCGCGGATACCAATGCAATCGTATTCGACGCTTTGGGGCATTTGAGGCTGGAGATCGCAAGAAAGCTGGGCCTTATTGATGACAGCACGGCCAACTTCCTGTGGGTCACCGAGTTCCCGATGTTTGAGCATGATGACGAGGAAAACCGATGGGTTGCGATGCATCATCCGTTTACCTCACCGATGGATGAAGACCTTGCGATGCTCGATACCAACCCCGAAAAGGTTCGCGCCAAGGCTTATGATATTATATTGAACGGTGTTGAGCTGGGGGGCGGGAGTATCCGTATCCACAATCAGGAGCTGCAGAGTAAAATCTTCTCCATGATCGGCTTATCACAGGAAGAAGCCAGGGAAAGGTTTGGATTTCTGCTGGATGCTTTCAAGTATGGCACACCACCTCATGGCGGGCTGGCCTTCGGGCTTGACAGGCTTGTCATGCTGATGGCGAAAAGGGATTCCATCCGCGATGTCATCGCATTTCCGAAGGTTCAGAATTCATCCTGCCTGATGACAGGAGCGCCGGACACGGTTGAAGAAAAGCAGCTGAAGGAATTGCATATAGCACTGCGCGAGTAAGCGTGAACCCTTTTTGGAGGCGACTGAATGGAACGCGATCGTGTGATGAAAGAGGTAATCAGCTGGCTGAAGCATATCGGGCTGGCCATCCTGATTACCTTTATCATCGTGAATTTTATAGGGCAATTCACCATCGTTCAGGGGAACTCCATGCTTCCAACCCTGGAGAACAACAACATTTTGATTATCGAAAAGCTGACACAGAGGTTCGGTCAGTTTAAACAGGGTGATATTGTAGTTGTTCGAATCCCCGAGTACCTGGATGATGGAAAAACCTACGCCGTTAAGCGGATCCTTGCCACAGAAGGGCAAAAAATAGCCATCCATAACGGAGCGGTTTTCGTGGATGGACAAAAGCTGCAGGAAACCTACATTCATGGAAATGAGACGCAAATTGCCCCCGGGCTGCATGATGATATGACGGTTCCAGCAGGAACCATCTACCTGTTGGGGGATAACCGCCTTCCCGGTGAAAGCAGGGACAGCAGAACCTTCGGCCCTATTGAACTGAAACGGATTGCCGGCAGAGTGGTTTTCCGGCTGTTCCCTTTACGCGGGTTCGGTCTGATGCAGTAATCGATGTTTTTCATAACGAGTGAAACGATCGTTATTTCCCCCGACCTTTGTTTTCAAATTTCATTTGTTTTTCTTTGCCAGATTGCCCTCACTGTGATAGTATAAATGGTAAGAAGGTTTGAGGGGACAACGGCATGCACCATACAATAGAAAAAATACAGGGCTTTAACACTGTGTTCAAAGATGTGAATATGGATGAAAAGCTGCGGGAAACCTTTTGTGAGGCATGTGTTTCGCGGCTTCAGTATATAAAAGCCACCAACCAGGTTGAGATCACGCTGCAATTGCCCCGCCTGGTCGAGATGAAGAGGGTATATTCTCTCGAAAAGGTCCTGGGGCGGCACTTGAATACCAGCGTACATGTGGTTCCCTGCTTCTGTCTTCCCCAGGACGGTCCAGAAATTCTTGAGACCTGCAAAAATGAATTCCTGCAGGTCATCGCAAAAAAGTCAAAGCATTATGAGTGTTTGCTCGAAGATGCTGTTTTTCGTTTAGAAGGCTGCAAGCTGAACATTCTGCTTAGTTCCAACGCAAAAACCATTCTTCAATCCGGAAACTGCCACAAGGTACTGGAGGATTTTATTCAAACCAGCTTTCAGCGTGAGGTTTCAGTGTGTTTTATCGACCCTCCTCTCGATGAGAAAGAGAAGGAAGCCTATCTCAAGGAAAAGCAAACTCTGGAACAGAAAACCATTCAAAAGGTGGTAGCTTACCCTGTTGAAAAACCCAAAAAATCACCGGCAAAGGCAGCCTCCACCTTCGTTCCGTACCAGGCAAAAAAGAGAACGCCAAAATCTTCCGATCCCAATATCATCTATGGCAGGGGCTTTGATGATCAGCCCATTCCCATGTCCGAGGTATCTATCAACTCCGGGCGTATTTCCGTGAAGGGCAGGGTTATCCGACTGGAAACAAAGGTGACGAAAAGCGGGAAAACCCTGTTCGATTTCGATATGACCGACCTCACCCACTCTATCGCCATCAAAATGTTTGCCGAAGAAAAACACCTTCCCGACCTGCAGGAAAACATCAAGGTGGGGCAGTGGCTTGTCGTATACGGGGATGCCCAGTTCGATCCCTTCAGTAAGGATTTGTCCATTCTGGCCAAAAGCATCTGCAAAACCACGGTTGCGGAAAAAATGGACAATGCCCCTGAAAAACGCGTGGAGCTTCATTTACATACACAGATGAGCCAAATGGATGCGATTACCCCTGTGAAGGATCTGGTAGAGCGTGCCGTGAAGTGGGGGCACCCCGCGATTGCCATCACCGACCACGGTGTTGTTCAGGCATATCCCGATGCCTTTAGCACAGCAAAAAATGCTGGTATCAAGGTGTTGTACGGTGTGGAAATTTATTTGCTTGGTGAAGAATTATATAAAGCCGATGGAAAGCTGGATTATAAGAACTGCGAATTCTACCATGCTATTTTACTGGTGAAAAATCAAACCGGGCTGAAAAACCTTTATAAATTAGTCTCTGAAAGCCATCTTGAATATTTTTATAAAACCCCCAGGGTTCCGAAGGCGCTGCTGGCGAAATACCGGGAAGGCTTGATCCTTGGAAGTGCCTGCGAGGCAGGGGAAGTCTACAAAGCTATTCTGCAGCAAAAGCAGGACGAAGAAATTTTGAAAATCGCAAGCGAATATGACTACCTGGAAATACAGCCTCTGGGCAACAACCGGTTTTTAATAGACTCCGGTGTGGTGACAGGCTATGAACAGCTGAAGGATATCAACCAGCGCATCATTGAGCTGGGTCGCCGGCTGGAAAAACCCACAGTGGCAACCTGCGATGTGCATTTCCTCGATCCCGAGGACGAGGCCTTCCGACGCATTCTTCAAGCCGGCCGCGGCTTTGACGATGCCGACAGGCAAGCCCCGCTCTTTTTCCGTACTACCGGCGAAATGCTTGAAGAGTTCTCATACCTGGGTGAACAGACCGCCTACGAGGTGGTTGTAAAAAACACCCGTCTGGTTGCCGATTGGGTAGAGAATGTCCAACCCATTCCCGATGGCACCTTTCCACCGTTCATTGCCGGTGCCGAGGAAGATATCCGCAGCATGTCCGAGAAAAGGGCAGCCCAGCTGTATGGATCACCCCTGCCTGCATTGGTGCGGGAAAGGCTGGATAAAGAACTAACCTCCATCATCAAAAATGGTTTTTCCGTGATGTACATTATCGCCCAGAAGCTGGTGTCAAAATCCCTGGCTGATGGATACCTTGTCGGGTCAAGAGGCTCGGTTGGCTCTTCCTTTGTGGCCTATCTGACCGGCATTACCGAAGTGAATTCGCTTCCCGCCCATTACCGATGCGAAAACTGTCTGCATGCAGAGTTCCTCGGAAAGGACAGCCCGGTGGGCTGTGGCTTTGATCTGCCCGAAAAAGCATGCCCCAATTGCGGACAACCCCTGATAAAAGATGGTTATGACATTCCGTTTGAAACCTTTTTGGGGTTTAACGGGGATAAAGAACCGGACATCGACCTGAATTTTTCGGGAGAGTATCAGCCCAATGCCCATAAATACACCGAGGAGCTATTTGGCGAAGGCCATGTTTTCAGGGCCGGAACCATTGCGACCGTAGCTGAAAAAACGGCTTACGGCTATGTCAAAGGGTACCTGAACGACAGGGGGCGCACAGCAACCAACGCCGAGGTGAACAGGCTGGTTTCAGGGTGTACCGGGATAAAGCGCACTACAGGCCAGCATCCCGGCGGGGTCATGATTGTACCGCATAATAAGGAAATTTGTGATTTTACCCCGATACAGCGGCCTGCCGATGATCCCGATTCCAATATCATTACAACCCATTTCGACTACCATTCCATCAGCGGCAGAATTTTAAAGCTGGATATCCTGGGCCATGACGACCCCACGGTGATTCGCATGCTCGAAGATCTTACCGGGATTGACGCGAAAACAATCCCCATTGGTGAAAAGCATGTCATGGAGATTTTCCGTGGCACAGAACCATTGGGGGTTACCCCCGACGACATCGGCAGTGTAGTGGGAACCTATGGTGTTCCCGAATTTGGTACGAAATTCGTTCGTCAGATGCTCTTGGATACAAAACCCACCACCGTTGGTGAGTTGATTCGTATTTCTGGCCTGTCCCACGGTACCGATGTGTGGACGAACAACGCGCAGGATCTGGTTCGAAATGGCGTAACAACGCTGCCAAACGTCATCTGTACCCGTGATGATATCATGCTGTATCTGATCCAAAACGGCCTGGAGCCATTAACATCCTTCAAGATCATGGAAGATGTCAGAAAGGGCAAGGGGTTGAAACCGGAGTATGAGGAGTTGATGAAGACCACGGGTATTCCGCAGTGGTATATCGATTCGTGCAACAAGATCAAATACATGTTTCCAAAGGCACATGCCGCAGCCTACGTGATGATGGGGTTCCGCATAGCCTGGTTCAAGGTCTATCACCCCGAAGCCTTCTATGTGGCCTATTTTACGGTTCGCGCCGATGTGTTTGACGCCGATATTGTTTCAAAGGGGCAGGACAGAGTGAGAAGCGCGATGACAGAGATAGAAAAAAAGGGCAATGATGCGACGGCAAAGGAAAAGAGCATGCTGACCATTCTTGAGCTTGCCAATGAAATGTATGCCCGTGGCATCAAGTGCCTGCCAGTCGACTTGTACCAATCAGATGCGACAAAATTCAAAATTACCGACCATGGCCTGCTTCCGCCTTTAAATGCGCTTGCCGGTTTGGGCGCGGCGGCTGCGGCAAATATCGTCCAAGCCAGGGAAAAGGGCGTGTTCCTTTCCGTGGACGATTTGAAAATCCGTTCCGGGGTCAGCAAATCAGTCATTGAAATCCTGGAAAACCATGGATGTCTTGGGGGAATGCAAAAAAGCAACCAGTTGTGCTTTTTTTAGGATAACTTTTGCAGCAAAATCATGATATTGTGAGGATGGCGAAATGATAAGTATTAATGTAAATGGCCTTCTTGAAGGTATGGTTGTTGCTGAACCAATACTGTGTCCCAAGACAGAACAGGTACTGTTGAAGCATGGTACGAAACTGACCGATTCGCTCATAGAAACGCTTATGGTCAGGGGAGTTAAATCTGTTGCGGTAGCAGAACAGTATACCCTTCTGGTCGATCCTGTTGATACTACAACCAGAGAGCTAAAAAGGTGTCTTGAGGATTACATCATCAAGTATGCCCCCGATATTCCCGAAGCAAATAAATCAGACAATATGGTGAATGTATCCGGAATGGCACGCAAGGTTGCATCGAAAATCGTGGAAAACCCGGATGTGGTTCAGTTTTGCGTGATAGCCAAGATTCTGGACGATGGTTTTCTCTACGAACATCTCATCAATACCTGTGTCTATTCTTTACTGGTTGCCGGGGCTATGGGGTTTGATACATACAATATGCAGTGTATTGGAACGGGAGCATTACTTCATGATATTGGGCTGTGCGAAATGCCTTCCATCATCCACACTCATAAACAAAACCTTCAACAGGAATCCCTTTGGAAGGAGCACCCCAGATATGGCTATTACTTTGCAAAGGAAGCAGGGCTATCTGAAAATATCACCAATATGATCCTCAATCATCATGAGTGCTGGAATGGAAGTGGTTATCCAAGAGGAATCAGTGGAGAAGACATTCCGATTGGGGCACGTATTATCGCAGTTTGCGAAACCTACGATCGGTTGCTGCATGACGAGGGGTATCCGCATTACCAGGCCATCGAATACCTGTATGGAGGAGGAAACTTCTATTTTGACAGTCAGGTGGTACAGAACTTTACAAACAATATAGCCATTTACCCATTAGGATCCATGGTGCGACTGTCTACCGGTGAAGTTGGTATCGTTGTAAATGTGCGGAAAAACCTTGGACCCCGTCCTGTGGTTCGTGTCTATTACAACAGGGTTAACCGGCCTCTGACATGTCCAAAAGATGTTGATTTAGGAAAGGAACGTACTGTTTTTATTGGAAAGGTATTGTAAATTTAGCTTTAGAATTCAAGCTTAGAAAAATATAACGAGGCCCAGATGGGCCCCCTCCCCACCTCTTAACGTATTTTCA
>CAYVFB010000055.1:0-21266 GCA_964450305.1 uncultured Ruminiclostridium sp. | reverse complement strand
GCCAAGCTTTAGCTTGTGACCAGCCAGGCTTTAGCCTGCGACCAGATGAATCTTTTCTCCTATGAGTCTGTTCCTTTACAGGGAAAGCTCACGTTATAGCGAAAGCTCCCAAAATAACAAAAACTCCCATCCCCTGTAAAGATACAGAGGACGGGAGTATATTCCCGTGGTACCACCCCAATTTATCGGCATGGCCGACCTTTGTCAAGGACGAAGCAGAAAGCTTTTATCCTTTAGCACGATAACGGGTGCAGGGAACCGTCAACAGCCTAATCAGCCGGGTATGAATCAAGCCCTAAGCCTTTCGGTGTGATGCTCCGGGATGTATTCAGAAAAAAGTTTTCCGCCCCTCTCACCAACCGGGTGCTCTCTGTGGAATACTTGCTTTTCGTACTTCTTCCCATCAACGCAGTTCTGTTTTAATGCCGGACCCCAAAGGGCTGCAGCGTTTATCAAATTATAACTTCACAAACCTTTTTTGTCAAATGATTTTTCGATACCTTGCATTGCCAAAATAGTTTTCATGGGGATGTGAACAGCAACTGCCAAATACCACCATCCTTAAATGGTGTTTCCATAAGTTTGAATTTCATTTTCAGAGCCATGCATTTTCCCCGAAGGGCCGTAAACCCGCTGGACACGCAGGAGTAGCTATGTAACAGATTTTCACCTGCGGCATAGAATGAATTATGAAAAAGTATCTGTTTAATTCCAGGTGCAGTCTCGGAAACTGAAGATAAATAATGATTTGTAAAATAAGTATTCTGAAGCCGGTATTCATTGATTTTAAAGAATGCTGGTCTCTGAATAGTGATTCTGTTTATGACTTTCCGAGCAGTCTAGCTGGAAGCAATTCGTCTTTTATCAAACACTCCTCCTGCACCCCGTCCCCATCAGTGGAGATATACCGGTTATTTCCGGATGGTGGTCTGCTCTTTGGGGCAAGAGATGTGATTGATATTTTTTTCCTTTGGATCCTGTGAACAAAAGCGGAGGTGTTTTTTCTTGAACAGGTTTATCATAGAAGGCGGTAACAGGCTGCATGGAGAAATAAGCATACCCGGCGCAAAAAATGCGGTGCTGCCAATTCTTGCGGCCACAATCCTCAACCGCGGTGTCAGCAGAATTCAAAACTGTCCCAATCTTGAAGATACGAAAACCATGCAGGAGATTCTAATTTCCCTTGGCCTTCATGTGGAATGTGATGGGCAGGATATTGTGGTATGTGGTGAAACACTTGCAGCAAACGCTATTCCGGAATCCCTGGCCGGAAAAATGCGCAGCTCCATTGTTCTGATGGGTGCAGTGCTTGGCCGTATAGGAGAAATCTATATCAGTTATCCAGGCGGCTGTGCCATCGGACCAAGGCCTATCGACATGCATCTGAATTCTCTTCGGAAAATGGGGGCGGAGATTGACGATCTGTATAAAGGAATTCTGCATTGCAAGGTAACAAGGTTTCAGGGTACGGAAATCCTGCTGGATTACCCCAGCGTGGGAGCTACTGAAAACACCATGCTTGCAGCCTGCCTGGCGCAGGGCGAAACCATCATCCGTAATGCGGCGAAAGAACCTGAAATTGTTGATTTACAAAACTTTTTACAACAAATGGGTGTGGCTATCAGTGGGGCCGGCACAGGTGTCATTCATATCACCGGTAAGGAAGAAATCCGGACGGATCTGACCTACCGTGTTATTCCGGACAGAATTGCGGCAGGCACCTATATGGCTTGTGTGGCTGCAACCGGCGGTGAGCTGGTTTTAAATGGGATTGATTACGAATCGGTCAGCTCCACAGCCTACTGCCTGCGCAATTGCGGTATCAACATCGAGATTCCCGGGAAAAA
Source organism: uncultured Ruminiclostridium sp. (assembly GCA_964450305.1). GTDB lineage: Bacteria > Bacillota > Clostridia > DSM-8532 > DSM-8532 > JAAYJG01. Next base: position 19,419 of record CAYVFB010000055.1, on the reverse strand, counting down.
AGATATACGGATAAAAGCGTTGCACAGGCCGAAAGCTATTGAGGTGATCCGAACATCACCTTATCCGGGTTTTCCCACCGATATGCAGCCCCAGCTTGTCGCGGTTTTATCAAAAGCAGCAGGAACCAGTGTGATGATAGAAACTGTTTTTGAGAATCGGTATGGATATGTGGAACAATTAATGCGCATGGGAGCGGATATTACCGTAAGGGAAAGGGTTGCTGTGGTAAAGGGAGTCAAAAAACTGACCGGAGCCGAGGTCGAAGCTTGCGACTTAAGGGGGGGCGCGGCCTTGGCCATTGCAGCTCTCAGTGCTGAAGGCATCAGCATTATCAACAACGTGCTCCATATCGACAGAGGGTATGAAGCTCTGGAACAAAAGCTTGCAAAGGTTGGAGCAAACATCCGCAGAGAGTAACCGGGTGGGAAAGAACAAGAAAAATGTCAGTGTGGAACTATTACCGGGAAAGTGTGACTTTGTTGCAGGGTTCCCCTGGACTGTGGTATAATTCTGGTGAGTAAACACAGTGATGCTGTGCCCGCACAACTCCTTTAGCCCATACTTATCCGGGCTTTAGTGATGTTATGCTACAGGCAGGAGTAACAAATGAAAAAGCGTAAAGGGCTGAAAATTTTATTTGTTTTTGTTGTTCTGACAGGCATTCTGGCAGCGGTGATAGTGTTTTCGCCGCTGTTTTTATTGTCTGATATCCAGGTGAATGCAACAACAAAGTATACCTGCGATGATATCATTCGTGAATCCGGCCTTGAAAAGGGAGACAACGCACTGTGCTTCATTGGGGGCAGCCTGAAACAGCTGTTCCGATTCAGAATGGGCAAGGCTGAAACCCGCGTGGAAAATCTGCCCTGGGTAGAATCTGCCGAAATTCGGTATCAGTTTCCTGGAACGGTTCATATCACCGTGGCCGAAAGAAGTGCCATTGCCTGGGTGCGGTATATGGAGGCTTACTTGCTGATCGATGAGCAGGGATACGTGTTGGAGGTTTCTTCTGCATTGGATGATCATTACCCTGAAATTCGGGGTGTTCAGCTGAGCAAATACACCAGGGGTAAAAAGATTGAAACAGAAAAGCCTGAAAAGCTGGAATGGCTTGTTACACTTCTGAAAACCCTTGAACTGGTGGATGATGATCCCTATCATAGCTTGGGAGAGGTCTTGGATTGGGTGGATTTTCTTCAGGAAAAGGAGCTGTTTGTTTCACTGGACGGAAGGATAACCGCTAAAATAAAGCTGGATGATGAACTAACATACAAGCTTTCCTATTTGAAGGAATTGTATTACAATTATATTAAGCCCGAGGAGAAGGGCATGATCGATTTCTTTGATGAGAAATATGCCCGGTTTATTGCGGAATAACCTGATTGACGGGTTTGGGTGGAAAGCATCCTTTTGCGCATCCTCAGGCCGACGGTGAATCGTGATTGATTTTAGGGGGGAATGGTATGGTACCATTGCTGGGTCTGATAATTGGTTTGCTGATAGGCATTGTGATTCCTTACAATATTCCGAAAGAGTATTCAAACTATGCCGCCGTGGCCATTCTTGCTGCGCTGGATTCGGTCTTTGGCGGCATGGCAGCAACGATGAACAATAAGTTTAAAATCAAGGTTTTCCTGTCCGGTTTCTTTGGAAATTCCCTGTTGGCGGCACTGCTTGCTTATATTGGGGATCGGCTGGGAATACAGCTGCATCTGGCGGCAGTATTCGCATTCGGTAACAGGATATTCCTGAATTTTGGTTACATTCGAAGAAAGCTGCTTGAAAAAAACACTGAAAATTCATAGCCTGTGCTTGATTTTGTGGTTCATTCAGATATAATTATACTAAGGGATTATTATAGACAGCTATTTGTTCACCCATCACAGTTTTCAGTTGATTTGGTAATGAGCATCTTAACTTATGGCATAAGCATTTGCGACTTTACATAAGAAGAAAATGAAGAGGAGGATACGGGTTTGCTGGAGTTTGATATTGATATGGATAATTTTGCCCGCATTAAGGTCGTTGGTGTTGGCGGCGGCGGGAATAACGCGGTTAACCGCATGATTGACGCAGGCTTGCGTGGTGTTGATTTTATTTCTGTAAATACCGATAAGCAGGCTTTGTTTTTGTCAAAGGCCAATACAAAAATTCAGATTGGGGACAAGCTTACAAAAGGCCTCGGAGCAGGTGCCAACCCGGAAATCGGGGAACGCGCCGCCAATGAAAGCCGCGACGAAATCGCCATGGCCATCAAGGATGCCGATTTGGTGTTCGTCACCGCAGGTATGGGCGGTGGCACCGGTACCGGCGCAGCCCCTGTTATTGCCCAGATTGCCAAAGAGCTCGGCATTCTTACGGTCGGTGTGGTCACCAAGCCGTTCCTCTTCGAAGGCAGAAAAAGAATGCAGCAGGCTGAAAATGGAGTGGAAAACCTGAAAGGTGTCGTGGATACACTGGTTACCATCCCCAATGACAGGCTTTTACATATCGCTGACAAAAAAACATCCATGCTTGAGGCTTTCAGAATAGCAGACGATGTTCTTCGCCAGGGTGTTCAGGGTATTTCCGATCTGATAGCTGTTCCGGGTCTAATCAACCTCGATTTTGCCGATGTCAAGGCAGTAATGGTTGAAACCGGCCTGGCTCACATGGGTATCGGAAGGGGAAGTGGGGAAAACAAGGCGGAAGAAGCCGCCAAGCAGGCTATCGCAAGCCCGCTGCTTGAAACCTCCATCGAAGGCGCTAAGGGCGTTCTGCTGAACATTACCGGCGGGCCGGATCTCGGCTTGCAAGAGGTGAACATCGCTGCCGAGCTCATTCAGAATTCAGCCGATCCCGAAGCCAATATCATCTTTGGTGCGGTTATCGATGAAAACCTGAAGGATGAAATCTTGATCACTGTCATCGCTACAGGCTTTGAAAAAAGTCCTGTTTTGAAAAAGCCCAACAAGCTGCTTGACGCTACCCCGGTAAGCGAGCCCGCTAAGCCGGCTACAAAGCAAACGGAAGAGAAAGAAGACGACGGGGGGCTTGACATCCCTATCTTCCTGAAGAGAAACCGTTTTAGGTAAGCATTAACAACAAAAACTAAAGGGCGAGGCTCAGGTACCTTGGTCAAGTTTGAACAAGGTGCCTGGACCCCGCCCTATGGCTTTCCAGATAATTATCTCCCTGCAGTCATTAACTCCGTAAGAATATCCATAAACTGGTATCCACATCTCGCTAACTCACCAAGAACTTTGTGTATTCCTTCATCAGACATATACCAATTATCTTTATTTAGTCCTTGCGTTTGCGCTGGGCATAACAGAAACTTAGTATCAGGATACAACAATTGATAGTACATCAAACAACGCCTGGCGTGGAAAGCTTTACAGCATATAATGGCTTTTTGAATATGCAGCTTGTTTTCATCCGTAACTTTTCTTGAATAAATGGCATTTTCATAAGTGTTTGTCGCTTGGTCTTCCCGAAGTATTGCGTTTTCATCAACACCATTAACAGTGAGAACATTCTTTAAGAACTCCCATTCTGTGCAATAGTCACCGGAGTACAAAGCAGCTTTTGATAATGCACCTGGAAAGTAACCGCGCTTAATACTATATTTACCGGATGGAATAATTGTTTCCGAATAACCTTCTTTCCAAAGAAAAGCTGCCTTTTCAGCAATTTCAGGGTATGATCCCCCCGGAATAAAGATGATATCAGATTTTTGAGGGGCGTCACTTAAAAAAATAAACTCTGTAATGTCATCGATAAATTTCAGCTTAATGTTTCTCGCCCCCCTTGAATAACCTGGTAATAATTGGGCAATAAATACCATGCTGCCTTGGGTATAATCATTGTGTTTATAAAATTAATAAAGCCTTTTTGTAAAGAGCATCAAATTCACAGCCACATTGACCGCACTCTTCATCTGCCTGCTTTATTGCTGCTTTTAGTTTTTCTCTATTACCGGTTCCGTTCAGGTATTCTTTTGCGGGAGTGTCAATTAAATCCCAACCGGATTCCGAAAACTTAATCAGTATGTTCTTCAATTCCTCAGTCATCTGCGTTCTCCTTTACCAAATTCTTTATTTTGTGTATTAAGCAACAAATGTCACTCCGCTGCCCTGAAACATGTTCATGAACTCTATATACATCATATTTCCACCGTCCAAAGTCGTCAAGCTTTTTTGTTACAGCTTTAGCTGTGTAGAAACCCAAAAAGTGCAAAAAGTACAAACTGCCTTAACTTTATGTGTAAAAATTCGAGTAAAGTACAAACTGCCTTAACTTTATGTGCAAAAATTTGAGTAAAGTACAAAAATTATTAACATAACATCGATTCTTCTAAGTTATGTTAAGTAAATATGTACTAAACTCGAATTTTTGCACACTTGGGTACTGGGAGTGCGCAAAATGACTGTCTGCTCTGATGGGGTCAGGAAAGTTGATTCACTTTTTTTACAATTGCAGTGAGGGTATCTATTCTGTAGAATAGATATGAAAGAAGACTTGAACCGAGCCAGATGCAGATATATTTATCAACCCGAATAACAATTGTAAGCTTCGGGCAGTGTTATCATAAACCATAAAGTTCCTGACGGGAAGGAGAACCTATGAGCCTACGCTTTATATATGGAAGGGCAGGCAGCGGAAAGACCCATTTCTGCCTGGATGAGCTGAAAACGAAGATTATAAGCGGTGATCAAACCCCGTTTGTTTTGCTGGTGCCAGAGCAATACTCCTTTCAGGCCGAGCGGGATTTAGTCGCCATGCTGAAAACCGGTGGTGTTCTAAAAACCGAGGTGCTAAGCTTTCAGCGCCTGGCTTTCCGTGTGTTCAACGAAGCGGGGGGGATAACCTATCCACATATCCATCCTGCCGGGAAAAATATGCTTTTGTACCGCATTCTCGACAGGATGAAGGGAAAGCTGAAAGTCTTTACCCGCTCTGCCGAGCAGCCGGGTTTCGTTGGAACTCTCTCAACACTGATCACCGAATTCAAACGGTATAATTTAACGCCCGAGAAGCTGGATACGGTTGTTCAGAATATGAACGAAGAAAGCCCGCTGAAGGAAAAACTGATGGAGCTCAAAGGCATTTATCAAACCTTTGACGAGCTTGTACACCAGCGATACAGGGATCCGGACGATGACCTGACCCTTGCCGCACAAAAGCTGAAAGTATCCTCGCAATATCGTGGGGCTGAGATCTGGATTGATGGCTTCACAGATTTTACACCACAGGAATATTCCATCATTCAGGAGCTGCTACATCAGGCCAAAAGGGTTACGATTACCCTGACAACCGATGTTCTGGATAACGAGACATCCGAGATGGATCTGTTTTCTTCCGCCAAAAAGGCATATCAGAAGCTGCTTTTTCTCGCCAGGCAGGGCAATATTGCTTACGAGCCCCCGGTAAGGCTGCATCAGAATCCACTATACCGGTTCCGTCACAGCCCTGAGCTTTATCATCTTGAACAGAACCTGAATGCTCACCCATACAGGGTTTATCCCAAGCCTACCACGCAGATATCGCTGTTTTCAAATGTGAACATTTTTACCGAGATCGAATCTGCAGCTGGCGACATCCTGCGCCTGTGCCGGGATGAGGGCTTCCGGTTCCGTGATATTGCTGTTGTTACCAGAAACCTGAAGGCTTATGAGAAGCTGATTGAAGTGATCTTCGCCGAATATGGCATCCCATGTTTTCTGGACAGAAAGCTTGATATTATTGGCCATCCGCTGGTCAGGCTCATTTTATCGATGCTTGAAATATTTATTGAGAACTGGTCCTACGAATCGGTTTTTAGTTATCTGAAATCCGGCTTAACCGGTATACCGCAAAGCCGGATCGACCCATTGGAAAACTATGTGCTCGCCTGCGGCATCCGTGGCGGCAAATGGACGTCAAAGGAAGAATGGAACATGGTTCCGGAGCTTCTTCCCGATGAAAAAAGCCTGAACAGCGATGCATATGGTTTGAAGGAAATTCACCGCACACGAATGGAGCTTATTGCGCCATTACAGGAGTTCAGAGAAAGAACAAAAGGCCGCAGAACAGCGGCAGAGCTTTGTTCCGCTTTATTTGATTTCCTGTGCCGTTTAAGTATACCCGAACGGATGGAACAATTGGTTGATGCCTTCCGTAAAACCGGTGATCTGATCCACGCAAATGAAACCTCCCAGGTATGGAATATTGTGATGGCACTTCTGGATCAAATGGTGGAAGTGATGGCTGATGACACCTTTGGGGTGGAAAGGTTCTCGAACCTGCTTGCCATTGGCTTTGCAGAGTATAAGATCGGCTTAATTCCTGCCTCCCTGGATCAGGTGCTGGTGGGCAGCGTGGAGCGTTCGAAAAGCCATGCGATTAAAGCGTTGTATGTATTGGGAACCAATGACGGTATTTTCCCGGCCAATGGTGGGGATGAGGGAATTATCACCGATGATGAACGCGGCAGCCTGTTGTCAGCGGGCATGGAATTGGCTAAAAGCAGCCAGGCCAAGGCATATGATGAAAACTTTCTGGTTTACCGGGCGCTGACAACCCCATCCGACTATCTGCGCATCAGCTGGCCCATCGCCGATCAGGAAGGGAAGGGCCTCAGGCCGTCCATGGTGATTAGCAGGCTTCGCAAGCTGTTTCCAGCTATTCTTGAAAAGAGCAACCTCCTTCCACCTGCAAAGGATGAGGAGATTCTGGAGCAGATCGTCTCAGGTACTACGGCGTTCAGAATCCTTACGACAGCCCTGCGGCAAAAGGCCGATGGCAGGGAAATTTTTCCGGTATGGGAGGATGTTGCACGCTGGTTTTTACAGCAGGAAAAATGGAAGGAACCGTTCTATGTTGTTCGCCAGGCCTTCCAATACAGTAACCTTGCAAAACCGGTGATGCAGCAGAAGCTTTCCGAGCTATACGGAAACCCCATCATATCCAGCGTATCAAAGCTGGAACGATATACGGTGTGCCCGTTTTCTTTTTTCATTCAATATGGGTTGGGTGCAAAGGAAAGAAAAATATTCGATATGAGGCCGCCGGATGTGGGAACCTTTCTGCATGCAGCCATCGAGCGTTTTTCCAGAATGATGAATCATGCACAGCATAAATCTGCTGAGGGGGAAGATGTACCTGTCACCTGGCGAACCTTCAGCAGGGAATGGTGTGAGCAAAAGGTTTCTGAGATTGTCGACGACAGCCTGAAAAGAATGAAGGGCTCCGGCATATCCTCATCAAAGCGTTTTACCGCATTGACGGTGCGTCTGAAAAGGGTTGTTACCAGGGCAGTATGGCTCATAGCCGAGCATATCCGAAGGGGTGGCTTTAACCCTGTGGATTACGAAGTGGGCTTTGGCGAAGGAGAAAAATATCCGCCGATTATCATTGAAATGGATTCGGGTGAAAAGGTTCGCCTGATGGGCAGGATCGATCGGATAGATGCCATGGAAACACAAGATGGCCAATATTTGCGGATCATTGACTATAAATCGGGCAGCAAGGACTTTAAGCTGAGCAATGTGTTCTATGGCCTGCAGCTGCAGTTGATCACCTATATGGATGCCATATGGAAGGATGCCGGCCAGGAAACTGCACACCCATTGCTGCCCGGCGGAATGCTGTATTTCAGGGTGGATGATCCGATTATCCGTACCGACGGTGAAATGGAAGAGGAAGAAATCGAAAAAGCGATCATGAAACAGCTGAAAATGAAAGGTTTACTGTTAGCCGATGTGAAACTGATTAAACACATGGATTCCGAAATCAGCGGGGCTTCCCAGATTCTGCCAGCCACCCTGAACAAGGGCGATGTCCTGGGGAAAAACTCGTCGGTGGCGACCATGGAGCAGTTCAAGCTGCTTCGAAACTATACACGGCAATTACTAAAAGATATCAGCCGGGAGATCATCAGCGGAACAGTGACGATTCATCCCGTGAAGAATAAGGAAGGCACAGCCTGTAAATATTGCAGCTACCTGTCGATCTGCCAGTTTGATACCACCATGAAGGACAACGCATACCGCGTGTTAAGGGATAGGAACAATGATGAGACGTGGCAGTTGATTACTGAGGCCATCAGGAAGGAGCAGCCTGAATAATGGAGAAGAATGATCGAAAGAACAGTGCTGATAGCACAGGCACTCCAAGTGAATACAACGGCACACGCCTTTGTGTAGGAAGTGACCAGGATAAGCCCGCTGTCCCATCGGAACCCCAATGGACTGCAGAACAGCTTCAAGCCATTACCGAAAGAAACTGCAGCCTCCTCGTGGCTGCCGCAGCCGGGGCTGGGAAGACGGCTGTGCTTGTGGAAAGGATCATCCGTAAAATTCTTGATAAAGAAAACCCATTGGACATTGACCGGATGTTGATTGTCACATTCACCAATGCTGCTGCCACCGAAATGCGGGAGCGCATCAGTGATGCGATTTCAAAGGAGCTTGACAGGAATCCCGGGTCGGAAAACCTCCGGCGCCAGTTAAGCCTTCTTGGCAAAGCCAGCATTACCACCATCCATTCGTTCTGCAGGGATGTAATTAAAAACCACATCGAGCAGCTTGGACTGGATCCCGATTTCAGGGTTGCTGATGACACCGAAAGCACTTTGATGCGCCTTGAAGCCATGACAGAATTGTTTGAAGACCAGTACGAGCAGGAGAATGCTGATTTTACCGAGCTTCTGGAATGCTATGGTGGAAACCGGAACGACCAGCCTATACAGGATATGGTCATGAGCCTGTATGGTTTCATCCAGTCCAGTCCCTGGCCTGATCAATGGTTAGCTGAGAAGCTGGCAGCAATGGACATACCTGCAGGAACCGATTTTTCGGCTACTCCTTGGGGAAAGGTACTGATGAGCTCGTTACTGCTGGAATTGTGCGGTTTAAAACAAACGATGGATCAAGCCCTTGCACATTTGAAATATACCATGGGCCTGGAAAAGTATATTCCTGTTTTCGAAGATGAAGCAGCGCAGCTTGAGAATCTTGTCACGCAGGCTTCAAGAGGCTGGGACGATTTGTACGAAGCCCTCCAGGCTGTTGAGTTCAAAAGGCTTCCCATGGCGGCGAAGGACGCGGACAAGGAAAAGCAGGAATTAGTGAAAGACCTGCGGGATGCTGTGAAGGATACCATCAATAAAAAGTTGAAAGTAAAGCTTGTAAATGCCCGCTCGGAGCAAATTTGCCGGGATATCGCTGCTCTGGCTCCGGTGATGCAATGCCTGGCCCGCCTGGTACGCGAATTTACCCAGCGCTATGGTGAAAAAAAGAAGCGTAAAGCGATTGTTGATTTTAACGATCTGGAACATCTCTGCCTTGAAATCCTGACCGACCATACCAACCTTGAAACCCTGACCGATCATACCCAGGCAGAAATTGCCCCCTCACGGACAGCACTGGAATATAGGGCACGTTTTGATGAAATCATGGTGGATGAATACCAGGACAGCAACCTGGTGCAGGAAATTTTGATTCACATGGTTTCCAGGCATGCGCCTCAAACTCCGAATGTGTTCATGGTAGGGGATGTGAAGCAGAGCATTTACCGGTTCCGACAGGCTATGCCCGAACTGTTTCTCGAAAAATACAATACCTATTCTACGGTTTCGGGAGATCCCTTCCGCAAAATCATGCTGTTTAAAAACTTCCGCTCAAGAAGCGGTGTATTGGACGCAGTGAATTATGTTTTCAAACAGATCATGTCTGAAAGCGTTGGTGAACTGGATTATACTGAAGATGAGGCACTATATGCCGGGGCGACTTTCGCGCCCAACCTGCAGCCTGACGCTGCAGTTGGAGGACCTGTGGAATTTCATTTAATTCAGACGGGAGATCAGCCTGTTCCAGACATTCAGGAGGAAACCGCAGAAGGCGATGTTGAAGAACCTGAAGCGGAAGAAGAGCAGGAACTGCCCGATAATATCCAAAGTGAAGCCAGGCTTGTGGCGCAAAGAATTGCCCAAATGATGGTGCCCGATGAAAAAGGCTGCAGTTTCCAGGTGTTTGACAAGAGGAAGAAAACATACCGCAATGTAGCTTACAGAGATATCGTCATTTTACTGCGGGCGACGAAAAACTGGTCCGAGGTGTTCGTCGATGAGCTGGCAGCAACGGGTATTCCGGCTTTCGCCGATACCGGAACAGGTTTTTTCAAAACCGTTGAAATCCAGGTGGTTCTGTCCCTGCTGGCAATCATCGACAACCCATTGCAGGATATTCCTCTGCTGTCGGTGCTTCGCTCACCCATCTGCGCGTTTTCCACCAACGAGCTTGCGGAGGTGCGCCTTGCCGCTCGCAAGGTCATGCTGTTTGATGCGTTGAAGCTTCTTGCCGGAAAACACCCGGTTTCCGATGGCCCGGATACGCTGCTGTCTGCTGCCAAAAAGGCAGCGGACTTTATTGACAGGCTGACCCGATGGCGGGAAACAGCCTTGCATATGTCCACCGATCAGCTGCTGTGGCATCTGTATCAGGACACGAACTATTTTGCCATGGTGGGTGCATTGCCTGCCGGGGAACAAAGACAGGCAAACCTGCGCATTTTGTATGACCGGGCCAGGCAGTTTGAAGAAACCAGCTATAAGGGGCTGTTCAACTTCATACACTTCATTGACAGGCTGAAAAGCAGCCGTGGCGATATGGGCAGCGCCAAGATTCTCGGTGAAAACGACAATGTGGTGCGCATCATGAGCATTCATAAAAGCAAGGGCCTTGAATTTCCGGTGGTGTTTATTTCCGGATGCGGTAAACAGTTCAACCTGATGGATATGAAAAAGAGCGTGCTTTTGCATCATCAACTGGGTTTCGGGCCTGACCTGGTGGATTATAAACGGCGTGTATCCAGGCCTTCCGCTTTGAAAAAAGCCATCCGGGAAAAGATTCGGGTGGAAACGTTATCCGAAGAAATGCGCATCCTGTATGTGGCGATGACCCGTGCCCGGGAAAAGCTCATTCTTACTGGTGCTGTTCGTAATGTGGAGCAATCAGTGAAAAAGTGGCTGCGCACAGCTTCCACTCAAGAGGAAAAACTGCCTGCACATGCAGTGCTTTCAGGCTCCGGCTTTTTAGATTGGATTGGTCCGGCACTGCTGCGTCATGTTCCAAAAGAGGGAGCTGAACAAAAGCAGAATACGCTTTTATCCTATGCTGCTGCTGGTAGTGAGTTTTCCGGAAAACGTACAGCAGATTCATCCCAGTGGGAAATCAAGTTGTGGAGCAAATGGGATGTGTTGGCCAGTAATCTGTCCGAAGTCCAGGAGCCTTTGGAGTTTCCGGGTTGGATGGGCCTGCAGGGCGATTTGTCAACCCCGTCAGAGTTGTTTACAGAGGTAAAAAGAAGGCTGGAATGGCATTATTCTTTTGGGAAAGTGAACAAGACGCCAGCGAAGGTGACTGTTACTGAGCTGAAACGACGTTTTGAAGTGGATTTGGCCGATGTTACACCTCTTTCGGTCACGGTGCCCGCACTTGTCAAAAAGCCCATGTTCCTTGAGGGGGAAAAGGGCTTAAGCGCGGCTGAGAAAGGAACGGTGCTGCACTTTGTCATGCAGCATCTGGACTTTGAGAACAGTGATCTACAGGCTCAACTGGAGAAGATGATCAATAAGGAGTTATTGACCGAACAGCAGGCACATACCGTAAACCTCGGGAAAATTGAACGCTTTCTTGGTTCAGAACTGGGCAGAAGGATGCTTTCTGCAGACAAAGTATTCAAAGAGGTTCCATTTAACCTGGCAATCCCCTGCCATGAAGTTTTTCTGGACATGGTGGAAGAGGAATACAAAGATGAAACCCTGCTGTTGCAGGGAATTATAGACTGTTATTTTGAAGAGTCGGATGGCCTGGTGCTGCTGGATTATAAGACCGATGCCGTGCCGCCCGCAGGCGTTACTGAGATCGCAGGAAGGTACCGGGTGCAGCTGAATTATTACGCCCAGGCGTTGGAAAAGCTGACTGGAAAGAGGGTTAAGGAGAGATACCTGTATCTGTTTTCAGCGGAACAGGTGATGGAGCTCTAGCTAATTGGCATGAAGAATAAATGGGGGGATAAACATGCGGATCCTGCATACATCAGACTGGCATCTGGGGAAGAGCCTGGAACAAATCAGCCGGATAGACGAGCAGAAGGAATTTATCGACTTCATGGTAAGAACTGTGGAAGAACAGCGAATCGATCTGATCCTGATCGCCGGGGATATTTATGATACGTATAACCCATCGGCTGCTGCGGAAGAGCTGTTCTACGAAGCCGTGGACAGGCTGAACGGCAAGGGGAAAAGGCCGGTTATCGTTATCGCCGGAAACCATGACAACCCGGAGCGGCTTTGTGCTGCAAGCCCTCTGGCTTACAAAAACGGCATCATTCTGCTGGGCTACCCTGCAAGCGATGCAGGCGATTACAAGATCAATTCCGAATCCATTCGGGTTGCCGATTCGGGGCCGGGCTGGCTGGAGCTTTGTGTTCCTGGTTTTGATTATCATGCCGTTTTACTCACGCTCCCATATCCTTCAGAGTCGCGGCTCGAAGAGGTTTTAACCGTGCAGGCTGACCAGTCAGCTCTTCAAAAGGCTTATTCTGAAAAGATCGGGTCCATTCTTTCCAACCTCAGTACCAAATTCAGAGAGGATACCGTAAACCTTGTTGTAAGCCATCTTTTCCTTCTTGGCGGAAAGGAATCGGATTCCGAAAGAACGCTTCAGGTGGGTGGCGCTTTAACAGTTAACCCCGGTGTCATGCCTGAAAACGCTCATTATGCAGCGTTGGGGCATTTGCACAGGGCGCAGGAAATCCGTCACGCTCCATGCCCGGTGTTCTATTCGGGCTCGCCGTTGGCATACAGTTTTTCTGAAGCCGAGCATTCCAAAGCAGTTTATATCATAGACGCAGTCCCGGGTGAAAAAGCGGTCATTACGCCTGTCTATCTCGACTGTGGCAAGCCCCTTCGAAGATGGGTGGCAGAGGAAGGTATCGCACAGGCCATTCAATGGTGCGAGGAGGGGCGGGATAAAAACGCCTGGGTTGACCTTGAAATTATTACCGACCGTATTTTTACCACGGAAGAGCAGCGGACACTGCGCATGCTACATCCCGGCATCATCAACATTCGCCCCAGGCTGAAGCAGGAAGAGGGCGAAACCATCAGCCCTGAAACGAGAGAAGGAAAAAAGATGGACGAGCTGTTCCGGGACTTTTACCGTTACAGAATGGGAGCGGACATCCCGGATGAATTAATGGAGGTTTTCATTGAAATCATGAACGAGAATATGAATGGAGGTGGAACCGATGAGACCGAAGCTTCTTGAAATAGAAGGGCTGCAGAGCTTTAAGACCAGTCAGAGAATCAATTTTGAGCAACTGGGTGAAACCGGTCTGTTTGGGATCTTTGGGCCCACCGGCAGCGGAAAATCCACAGTTCTCGACGCCATCACCCTCGCGCTGTATGGAAGGGTGAAGCGTGCTGAACGCGGTACACAGGGGATCATCAACTCCGCCATGGATTCTGCGCGGGTCGCCTTCACCTTTGAATTGCTGCAGGGAAATGTGCGGAAGACCTATCGCGTGGAGCGAAATTACCAGCGAAAAAAAGGGTCGGAAAGCTCAAGCGAGCCGAAAGTAGTGCGGTTGATAGAGCTTACTGCAGCAGGAGAGCTTGTGCTTTGTGATAGGACCACCGAGGTAACCAATACCATCGAAAAGCTGCTGGGGCTGAACCATGACGACTTTACCCGTGCTGTTGTGCTGCCCCAAAACAGCTTTCACGAGTTTTTACATCTGGATAACGCTAAAAGGCGGGAGATGCTGGAGAGGATCTTTTACCTGGAGGAGTATGGCAGGCAGCTGATGGACAAAATCAGCCGGAAAATGGCTGAAATGAAAAGCAATCTGGACCTTTTACAGGGAGAATTGGCCGGCTATACAGACGCAACCGATGAAGCGCTGGCCAACAGCCAAAACGAGATGAAAGCTGCCGTCGAGGAAAGAGCCCGCGCCGAAAAGGAAGCCAGGCTGCTGGAAGAGAAATACGTCCAGGCCCGGGAGGTTTGGCAGTACACACAGGATTTGGCGTTTATCCTTGCCCGGGAAGAAGAGCATGCCTTAAAACAGGAAGAAATCAATGAAAAAAGAAGCCGTGCCGATAAAGCCGGCAAGGCCAAAGGCCTGATGGAAAAAATCAAAGAGGAGGAAGAGCTTGAGGGGTTGCTGGATAAAACGCGCAAACAGATGGATGAACTGCTTCAGGCCCTTCCCGATACAGAGCAAGGCCTTGATAAGATGCGGGAAAAATATGACGCGCTGAAAAATGAGATCACCATTGAACAGCCCAGGCTTGTGAGCCTGAAAACACGGCTTGCCGATGCATTGACGCTGCGGGCAGAGGTTACAGCAACCAACGGGAAGCTGCTTGAACTGGGAAAGAGTGCTGAAAAGCTTACTTTGGAAATCACTGCAAACAACAGCGAATATGATAGCCAAAAGGCCGCACTGGAGACTTTAATCCAGAGCACCCTGCACCTGCAAAAGGAGCTGGCTTCTTATCAGATTGCACCGGAATACCGTGAACAGATTGTATTGGGTGTAAAGCTTGAAAACGATGTTCAGGTAAAAAAAGGCGGTTGTAAAGAGCTTGAAGAAAAGGTTGCCGGGCTGAACACCACCATCACCGGGCTTGAACAGGCACTGAAGCTCACCCGGGACAAGCTTGCCTCTCACCAGGCAGAGGTGGCTGCTCTGAACCTGAACAAGCAACAGCATGAGGTATCATCGCCCGAAGGAAGAAATGAACTGGATAAATATAAGGATCAAATAAATAGTTTAAAAAGCAGCCTTCAGGTGCTAAAAATCAGGCAATCTGCCCTTAAGCAGGCTGAAGATAAGGTTGCAAGGCTTGAAGCTTCGATTCAGGACTTCACAAGCCGTGCCAACGAAATGCGCCTTATCCGGGAGAAGTCAAAAACGACCTTTGAAAGCAATAAACTTGAGCAGGAAGAGCTTATCCGGGAAACTGAAAAAAACACCGCGTATATGCTTTCCCGTAATCTGAAGGAAGGGGAGCCGTGCCCCGTATGCGGTTCATCCCATCATCCGTCACCGGCGGCTCATGGCGAGGACAGCGGGTTGGCGGAGCTTGAACAGAAGGTTGAGGCCGCGCGGGTGAAGCTTGAAGCCAGTGAGAAAGCTTTCAAGGAGTCCGAAAACAAGCTTTTGATCCTCCAGGAACAGATCAACGCGCTGGTGCTTCAAAAGGAACAGGCATTGCAGGAGAATGATGCGATGCGTGAGCAAATGCAGCAGGAAAAGAGCAAGCTGCCACAGGAATACCAGGCCATGGAGCCTGAACAGATTGCGCAGGAGCTTGAAGCAGTGAGCGCCTGTTACCTGGACAAGCATAAAGCACTTGAGGAATGGGAAAAGCGCAGAGATGAACTTCAAGCCCGAATGCAGAAGCTGACGGAAACGATGAAGGTCGAAGAAATGCAGGAAAACAAGACCGTGGCTGAAACAGGGGTAAACAGGGCAAACCTGAAGCAGCTCACAGATTCCCTTGAAGCCAAAACCGCAGAGCTTGCCGCGAAAGAAAAAGAGTATGGGGTGTTCCTGAATAACCTGGGCATAACATCTGCATCCTCCGAACAAAAACGGATTAATGAAAACGATAAACAGATTGAGCTTCTTCAAAAGAAGTCAGAGCAGAACCAAAGAGCATCTGAAATAACCAGAAACGCCCTGGAAAAGCTGCGGGAGGCCATTCAAGCCCGAAAGGACGCGTTGGTGAAGCTTCAAACTGAAATGAGCAGCCTGAATGCGCAAAAAGCCGAGAAGGAAGCTAAAATGAACCAGCTTACTGGAAGCTCAGGCATCGAGCAGCAGTTAATGGAGGCAGATCAAAAACTTGCAGAATATGACAGGCTGGAAAAGCAGTACCGGGATACGATTTCACAGATGGAAAAGCAGTTGAATACACTTTTCAGCCAAAAATCCACGCTGGAGAATCAGCATGGAATCTATTCAGGCAATCTGGCCCAGGCACAGAAATCGCTTTCCGCCGCCCTTTATGAAAAAGGTTTTCAAAGCAGGCAGGATGCAACGCTTGCTTTTATACCGGACGACAAACAGCAAGCCCTGAAAAATGAGATTAGTGAGTATGATCAAAAGGCTCTGAATATCAAGGCTGAAAAAGAACTGGTGACGAAGAAACTAAGATCCAGAACCATCACCGAGGAGGATTGGAACGCCCTTGAAAACCTGTACCGGGAAACCAATGCCTGGAAAGAGGCCTGCGTGAGCAAAAGCGAAGTAGCCAAAACCGGTTTTGAACAGACAAAATCCAGACACGACCGATGGGTGGAGCTTCATTTAAAGCATTCCGCCTTATCCAATAAATATGATTTGGTTGGGCAGATTCAAAAGCTTTTAAAGGCTGAAAGAAGCAAGGACAACAGCTTCATCGACTATATCGCCGAAGAACGGCTGCGTTACGTAGCTGCAAAGGCATCGCAGCTTCTTGGTGTAATGACGAAATACAAATACGAGCTGGAGCTGGACACCAATGCGGGCTTTATTATTCGTGACAACGCCAATGGCGGGGCTCACCGCATGGTTACCTCCATGTCGGGCGGAGAAACCTTTATCACCTCACTGTCGCTTGCCCTGGCCCTGTCGGAACAAATCCAGCTGAAGGGTCAGAGCCCGCTGGAATTCTTCTTCCTGGACGAGGGCTTTGGTACGCTGGACAACAACAAGCTCGATACGGTAATGGACTCATTGGAGCGCTTAAGCACAAAGGAGCGGATGATAGGTATCATCAGCCATGTGCCCGAGCTTCGTCACAGAATTGCCAGGCGGCTGATTATCACTCCCCCGGTTGCCAACGCAGAAGGCAGCCTGGTCGACGTTGAGAAAGCTTAGAAGCAGGGGGATGTTTCCCATTCCATATATTGAACGCACGCTTTTTCCATGCCGTATGTTGAGAACACGCAATTTGTTTAGCAGGCTCGCCAAACCTCTGAACCGTTACCTTTTGTCGTTACTGATCAGAGGTGTGCGTTCTGTTATGAGCGCAGTGCTGTCATCCTGAGCGCAGCGAAGGATCTTATCGGGAGTAATGCAAGATCCTTCGCTGCGCTCAGCAGTTTGTGCCTGCTTCCTTCTGAATAGTAACCTTTTGTCTTTTATGACCGATTTCAGCTGTTACTTTTTTATTGACTTTTAACGGGAACCCCTGTAGAATAGATTTTGTCGCCGATACTTACATGGCCCCATGGTCAAGCGGTTAAGACTCCGCCCTCTCACGGCGGTTACAGGGGTTCGAATCCCCTTGGGGTCACCAGAAAAACCGGAAGCAGCTTCCGGTTTTTTCATTTTCGGGCTGCTCACAGCCGGGCTTTAAGGGTAAAATCCCATATCCTTGCGAAGTTGAACCAAGGAAGCCTTCGGGAAAAGAAGGAATCGGGCGTGCGAATGAAAAACCACGTACGCTCAAGCTTTGATATAGGTTTGATGTGAAACCAAATGTAACTGGACAGCAGAAAACCTCCGGGATAGCCCCGAAGGTTTAGGATAGCGATCTTTCAACATTTTAATTCGGTCCTTTGCTTAAGACAAGCTTTATCGGTTTAGTTAACTTCTGACTGCGGCCTTCAACCGCTCAATACCGATACGGATGCGGCGAAGGGTTTCATCCTTGCCAAGAACCTCGGCAATTTCAGTAGCACCACCGGGCGTAACCGCCCAGCCGGATACCGCAGTGCGAATAGGCCATAGCATTTGGCCGTTTTTGATCCCCAGAGCCGTGATCAGCTCCATGACCGAGTGATGAATGTTTTCTTCCGTCCATTGCTGTAGACCCTCCAGCACCGGTAAAGCTGCCGTCAGGGATTCCAACGAGTTTTCCAGTGTGGTTTTCATTTTTTTGTGCACATAGATCTCCAGATCATAATCCTCCAAAGCGTTCAGGAAGCTTAACTTCTCAGGGATTTCCGATAGCACCTCGGTACGCGGCTGAATCATACGGGCAATTGGCAGCGTAGGAAGATCAGCTGTAATCCCCTTCTTAATCCAGGGCAAAGCAATGTCGTGAAAAGCTTCCGGCGTCATCGCACGAAGGTATTCGGCATTGAACCAGCGCAGCTTCGTCATGTCAAACACTGAAGGTGACCTGCTGATACGATGTATCGAGAACACCTTTTCCAGCTCAGAAAGGCTGAATATCTCCTGGTTCGACTCCGGTGACCAGCCTAACAATGCCAGATAATTCACAATGGCTTCTAACAGGTACCCCTGGTCCAATAAATCTTCAAAGGTAGCATCGCCCTTACGTTTGGAGATTTTTGAACCGTCAGGCTTTACAATCAGGGGCAGGTGAACATAGGTAGGGATCTCCCAGCCAAACGCCTCATATAATAAATTATATTTGGGCGCAGAGGACAGGTATTCGCTGCCGCGCACCACATGAGTGATGGCCATCAGATGGTCATCGACCACATTGGCAAAGTTATAGGTGGGAAAACCGTCGGATTTGATCAGGATCTGATCCTCCAGATCGGTGTTTTCCACGGTGATATCTCCATATACTGAATCATGGAAGGTGGTGCTACCTTCCTTTGGCATCTTTTGACGGATAACATAGGCATCACCTGCCTGAAGGCGTGCATTAATCTCTTCCTGGGTTAGTCCAAGGCAATGGCGGTCATACTGGAAGGTACGGCCATCGGTCTCACACTCAGCCCGTAAAGCGTCCAAACGCTCTTTCGAGCAGAAGCAATAATAGGCATGCCCTTTCTTCACCAGTTCCTGCGCATAGGGCAGGTAAGTGTTTTTGCGCTCGCTTTGAACATAAGGGGCATACGGTCCGCCAATATCCGGCCCCTCATCGTGTTTCATGCCACACATTTTCAAGGTACGGTATATCACATCAACCGCCCCTTCCACCAGACGTTCCTGATCGGTGTCTTCGATGCGCAATACGAATTCACCGCCATTCACGCGGGCGATCAGGTATTCATACAATGCGGAGCGAAGGTTGCCGATGTGGATGTAACCGGTGGGGCTGGGAGCATAACGAGTGCGGACGTTTGACATAATGATTCTCCTAACGTTAATTATTCCGCTTGCGGGGCTAACCAGATAATCCCAAAGCGGGGTGAGTAAAAACATTATAGCAGATCTGAATATTGCTTTCAAGGAACAGGTTTTTTGGCAAGAAAGGGTTAAGGCTTGTTGAACTGCTTATTCCGGTCAGCTAATCCCGAATGGCATAAGATGGAATATATCAACAAGTTCATGGGTATTGAAATTATTAAAAATGTTGGTATAATAGACGTATCGCATTTTTTTGCCGGTGTGGCTCAGCGGTAGAGCAGTTCATTCGTAATGAACGGGCCGTCGGTTCGATTCCGACCACCGGCTCCAATGAAATCCGCTAATACTAA
>CAYVFB010000054.1:0-21298 GCA_964450305.1 uncultured Ruminiclostridium sp. | reverse complement strand
TTTACAATATGAATGGCAAGCTTGCCAGTAGAATAGTACTTGCAAATAAAGGGGACAACAACCTGGTTGCGAACAATATCTGGTACGGGTGCGATAATGCCCCAAGCATAGCAAATATAGAAGAGAAGAATAACATAAAAAACGACCTGACAGATGCTCCGTTTATCGATGCTGCAGGGGGTATTTTTTGGCTGAACCGTGAATTGCCGGGCGGCATGGTATTGGATGAGCCCTTCAATAAAGATATGGATGGTGCTGTCAGAGGAACAGATAATAAATGGGATATTGGGGCGTTTGAATATAAGGCACCAACCACCATACCGTCAAAGCCGGCTCCAACCCAAACACCAGCTTCGTCTTCATCCACGACCCCTATCGTGGTTCCAGCTACATCTCCAACGGTTGCACCCTCTACAACACCAACAGCAGCGACTACTACGGCTCCAACTGCAACCCCGACAACAACTCCTGCCGCAGAACCTACTGTAGTACCAACTGCAGTTCCAACCGTGGCGCCGACAGCATGGCTAACTGCAACCCCAACCACGGCGCCAACCCCAAACCCTGATGTCGGTTACACATTAACCGTTCATGCCAGTAACGGCTATGTTACAGCCAACCCTGACAAAGATATTTATAGCCCGGGTGAAACCGTCGAGCTTTTCACCCGTCCGGCAGCTGGATACAGTTTTAAAGCTTGGTCAGGAGATCTTTCCGGGTATCGCCTGCGACAGACTATTATCATGGATGGTGATAAAACGGTAACAGCAGCATTCGAGACCTGGAAACCTCCTATCGGTATATCGGCACCTGAATTTGGGATATTCGAAGATTACCGAATGTATGATAATCCGTCAAAGCGCAATTCGGATCTGAATTATTATCAGAACACCGAAGGCGGTTATTATACACACTATGTCGATAACACACATCCTGACGCAACAGATAAAAACAATACCTATGGCAGCGCGGATAAACCTCGTTTGACTTTACTCGATGCATCAAGCGTTCTTCCGGGCTCTGTGGTTGAGTTCCATGGCGGACCGTACAATATGAAGTACACAATTTACCGGGTCGATGGTACCAGGGATTTACCAATATTTATCAGAGGCTTTTCAGTAACCGATCGAGTTGAACTAAAGGGGGGAGATATCTATTTAAACAGCTCCTATCTGATCCTGGAAAACTTTAAAAGAGTAGATGAAGGGATATGCGTACGTTCCTTTGCCGACAGAAAAGCGCATCATGCCTGCGTGCGAAATTGTGATACGGCGGGGTTATCGGCACTCTCCTGGGATGGCGGAGAATCCGAAGATATCGTCTTTTATGGCAATTATAATAATTCAAATTCCTTCGACCCGGATGCCGGTGAGTTTGATGAAAAGGATGGGGGAGGAATAGGTATTAACCTGGGATCGAACAGGGTATGGATTGTTGATAACCATACCACGCGAGCCGGAGGTGATGCAAGCGGCGGCGGGCACGCAGCCAACTATACCGCGCGGAATTATTACATTGGCCGCAATATCATGCACACCTGCGGGGAGAATGCGATAGACATCAAGGAAGTGGATACCGTTATTGCATCGCAGAATATCATGTATGACTTCCAGGGATGGTCATCCGGCTCCGATGGGACAGCCATAGTCGTTCATTACGGTCCGATAAACTCACCAAAGAATGTATGGTTTTTATATAATGAGATTTTCGATGTGAAAGATAAGGGAATACAGACAAGCGGCGGACAGAAGTACCCGGTTTATCTGATCGGCAACGTTTTTCACAATATTCATAACCAGGAAGGCAAAGCAACCGGCTTAGCCAATTGGGATTGCCGTGAGGTTTTTCTGTCGGGAAATATATTTCACGATGTCGATAATGGAATCAATTGGATAGTGACCGGTTCAAACGCGGCTTTGATACTGAAAAATAATATTTTTTCCAGTGTCAGACAGGGCGGTTATCACCTGCGTATCACGGAAAGAACTCAAAGGGAGAACGCGCAGATCGGCGCTAATCTGTTTTTCCAGCCAGGCGGATCCTCCAGTATTCTATGGGGCAATACAAATTACACTGTAGATCAGTTTATGCAGAAAACCGGCAAGGGGGCAGGCAGCATGGAAGCCGACCCGCTATTTGTATCTCCACAGAACGGTGATTTTCGTCTGCAGCCAGGTTCTCCGGCTATCGACAAGGGGCAGACCGATGAGCTCTATCAAATTTTTAAGGACCGCTATGGCATTGATATCCGTATAGACGCGTCAGGCAACCCCCGCCCACAAGGCGATGCATGGGATATCGGTGCTTACGAGTGAGATACTGTTTTATCTACTCCACTCCAGCGTCAGAAAAACTCTGACTGAATTCAAAGTTGCGTAAAGCTCTTCTATGTATTAAAATGGCAAAAGGAGGGCTGGAGCAATGAAAAAGTGGCTAAAGACATTACTGGTCATCTTTACAATGCTAGGTGTTCTGGCGGGTGGTCTTTATGGCCTGTATTGGAACCCGAAGGCAGACATTTCTGTTTCCAAAGAGGTTCAATCATTTCCCCTCACCACCGAACAAAAACTGGAGGATTTTAACTACCTTTACGATACGTTGGAATCGAGTTTTCCCTATTTTGAAGTAAAAAAAAGGCAATTTGGTACAGACTGGCTTGTGATGTATGATCAGTTTAAGGCTCAGATCAGCGGCACTGCGGATGACCTTGAATACTACAGAGCTTTGGTAAGCATTCTGAATCAGCTTCAAAATGGTCATACCAATATCATAGAGCCGGGTTCCCATTATGAGGATTATATTGAATTATATCGTGGCTCCGGTCCATGGGACCAGGTTTTCAGCAATGCTGAAGTCATGAAACGTTATCAATACTGGAAAGATGTAGTAACCGAAAGTGCCATGCATTACATCCCCATCTTGTTTCGGTATATTGAAGGTGTATATGTTGCGGATGATGGATATGCAGGAGCGGATCTGGAACAAACCAGAGTGCTGAAGGGTTCTGTCCTGGAATCCGTTGATGGTGTGGAGATCGACGAGTATATCCAAAGCTTGAAATCACAGCGTGTGCTGGCGATTGACAGAATCCGGAACAAACCAATGCTGAAATGGTTTGCCATTCGTGCGGAACAGGAGGTTCAGCTTGGGATCAGGCTTCCGGATAAAACGAAAACCACTATCAGGGTTTCTCCTGCTGAATATGAGCCTGTGTTAAGCAATGGGGATAAACCGGAACATCTTTATACGGCAGAATACATCGATGAGCTGAATACAGCTTACCTGAAAATTCCGTCCTTTAGTTCTCCTTATGTGGAAAAGGACCAAAAGGGAATTCTGGATTTTTTACAAAAATCAGCCCGGTGTGATGCGCTCATCATTGATATCCGCGGGAATGGGGGAGGAAGCACCAACTATTGGATGAACAACCTTGTACCGCCTTTAACCTCAATAAAGTTGGAATCAGAAGCGTATTTGCTATTTAGAAATTCGGAGTACCTGAAACCCTTCATGAAGCGCAAGATGTTTTTTGGCTTTCATGCGTTAAAACCCCTTGAACAGTTTCCTCATGCTGTGGATCACCCTGAGTATTTTGAAAACAACGACGGTGTTTTCAAAGGCGTCACAAGCGTGATAAACCCGGTCAATACAGTGGCTTTTTCAGGGAAAATTTATTTGTTGGTGGATAAATATGTTTTTTCTTCGGCAGAGGCTTTTGCGGTTTTTGCCAAATCTACGGGCTGGGCAACACTTGTAGGAACAGACACCGGCGGGGACGGTATCGGATTTGATCCCGTTGTTGTCGCGCTTCCTCATAGTGGGCTTGTGCTGCGTTTTCCCTGTGAGATGGGTGTGACACCCGATGGCAAGCCCAACGAAGAAACTGCAACAGAACCGGATATCTATGTGGAGCAAACCTATATAGACTATCTCAAGAAGGTAGAGCTGCTGAACAATGGAGTAGACATCAATATACTGGAGAACAGGCTGCAATATGATACCATCCTGCGCACGGTTCTGGAGCAGATTGCCCAATGAGCTCAGCCAGGCAATAGGGATTGAATCACTGTTTCATTACGAAATTATGAACGGAGTGTAAAAAATAAAGATCTGCTGGAATTTGAATTAAATTGTGTATATAATGTACATATTGCGTTTTATGCAGAAAACCGTATGATGGAGGATGGAGACTTTGGAAAAACAAACTAAGAAAAAAATGCCGACAGATATGAAAGTTTTTGTTATTATCTGCTCGGTCATAGCCGTTATTCTAATTGCTGCGGTTGTGTACATTATCCAACCGAAAGATGTGGCAATTGTCCAAAATGGCAGGGTATCCGGTGACGAATTAAAGTATTATTACTCTCAAAACGTTCAGGCATTTGCACAAAATATACAATCTTCAGAAAACCCACAGTCTGTTCTTGACTATGTAAAGCAACTGGCACTTTCTCAAGCCATAGAAGTGGAGTATATGCTGCAGGAAGCTCAAAAGAACGGATTTAAGCCAGAACAGAAGGAAATGGATGAAAACTGGGCAACCATGGAGCAAAACATCATCAGTGCCGCCACAACTTATGAGATGGATGTTGACGATTTTTGTGAACAATCCTTTGGTACTAACTTGAAAAAGTTAAAACCCCTCTTCATGGATGCCTTTATAGCCCAGAAATACAGGGAATCACAAATTTCTGAAGTAGCTGTTGACGAAACCAAGCTGGCTGCTTTTTATGAAGAGAATAAAGCATCCTTTGACTTTAACACTGTCAGGCATATTCTTATTACGTTAGCGCAAGATGCTGAAGACGCGGTTGTTCAGGAAAAGCAAAAACTGGCTCAGGACATTCTGGACAGGGTGAACAAAGGGGAAGACTTTGCAGCGCTTGCCCTGGAGTTTAGTGAGGATGATGGTTCAAAGGCAAACGGCGGTGTGTATGATGTATATCAGTCCACCAATTTTGTCCCTGAGTTCAAGGAATGGGCTTTTGCGAGCAAGGCCGGGGATACAGGTATTGTACAATCCACCTATGGGTTCCATGTCATGAAGCTCGATGCTGTTTATGACACCCTGGAAGCGAACAAGGAAAAGATCACACAGGCCTGGCAGGCCAATGAATTCCAGAACAAGATTAATACTGCCCTGAATGATGGAACCATTAAGATCAAAATCCTGGATGGTTTCAGTGAATTTTAAACAACACATATGCATGGAAGAGTCGGGGGTTCCCGGCTCTTTTTGTATGTGAATGACCATCATTGCTTTCATGAACCATAGCCCAACAGGTTCCGGACAGCTTTCATCAAATTCCTGACTATGCTGGGATTGGCTATGAATATGTAACCACAGGTGACAGGCGGTTGAAGCAACAAAGAATTACTAAGGGTATTTACTCCTAATTTGACATACTGTTGTCACAGATTTACGATATAGTATATATGGTTTCACTGTATTCACCCATATTTTTTCATTAAAGTGGGCTTCGCCCACAACCCAATATCGGTACTCACAGCTGTAAAACATGGAATTCTTGTTTTTATTTGATGTTTTACAGCAATAAGTTACTATATGGGTTTCTGTAATGAAACTCATGATCATGGACATGTTTCCATAGACCTGACAAAATGATGATGAAAGGTGTGTTTTGGTATGGAATGGCATGAATTGTACCCACAGGAGCGTCAACCGACCATGGAGGATATTTCAGCGTATATCGGCGGGGAATCGAGCCTGCTTTGGCAGTCCCTCATTGACTATATGCAAAAGGCATACCAGTTAAAGCCCAAGATGACCTACAGCGGCTGCTCCGGAAAACCGGGATGGAACATCAAGCTTCAAAAAAGCGGGCAGTCCTTTGGGACTTTATATCCTGAGAAAAATTCTTTTTCCGTTATGATGGTGTTCAGTTATAAGCTCGACCCCATCATGGAAGCGATCCTTCCGATGCTTAGCCCGGAAATGGCCGATTTATACCGAAACGCCGGCGATTACATGAAGATTGGAAAGTGGATCATGTTCCAGATCAACAATGCAACTGGTGTGGAAGATTATAAAAAGATGGTGGCAGTCAAGCTGCCACCAAAATTTGCCTCGTAACAGGTGAATTTAGAGATTTTGCTTTAAACGATCTTCCTCCTGTTGCACCACCTTTTTATCAATCCGTTCAAACAGGATTTCAACAGGCTTTAATTCAAGTCCGGGTTCAACCTTTACAACCTCCCAGGATGGTTTTGCAATGCTCAGAAAGCCTCTCACCTTTTCCGATGAAAAAGGCAGGAAGGGTTCGAACAGGTTGGACAGGTTTGCAATGATCTGAACGCAGGCATTCATTGTTTCGTTGCACCTGTCCGGGTTGTTTTTCACTGTAATCCAGGGCTGCTCGTCATCAAAAAATTTATTTGCCGCCCGAATGTACACAAAAATTTCCTCCAGAGCCTCCTTGAAGTTCCCCTGCTCGATAGCGCTGCCTGTGCTGGCATATAGCGTGTGTATATCTTTCAGAATAGCCGGGGTGGTTTTTGCCTGGGGAACCTGGTTGTTCTGGTATTTCTGTATGAACACCAGGCTGCGGTTCACAAAGTTTCCGTATGCGCCCAGAAGCTCACCGTTATGGGTGTTGATGAATTCACGCCAGGTGAAATCCGTGTCCCGTTTTTCCGGCCCGTTGCCAATCATAAAGTAACGGATCGAGTCGGGATGGTAGCGTTCCAGAATATCATTCACCCAGATGGCCCAGTTTGCGCTGGTGGAGATTTTCCTGCCCTCCAGGGTCATATACTCGCTGGAGATAATATCATCCGGCAGCCTGAAACGGGTGTCGGTTCGGCCAAGCAACAAAGATGGCAGAATGATCGTGTGGAAAGGAATATTGTCCTTTCCATGAACATAATACTGCCGGGAGCTGTTCCAAAAATCGAGGAAGTCCAGGTGGTTCTGTGAACACAGTGTTTCGCAGCAGGACAGGTAGCCCAGCACGTTTTCAGCCCAGATATATATCTTTTTGCCCTCATAGCCCTCTGCCGGTACGTCAATGCCCCAGTCCAGATCCCGTGTCAGGCTTCTGTCCCGCAAACCCTCACGGATATACCTTGCGGACATTTCACAGGCATTCTTCCGCCAATCGATATGGTTTGAGACATAGGCTTCAAGGTCATCTTTCATGCGTGTAACAGCCAGATACAGATGTTTGGTCGCACGCAGCTCCGGAGGATTGCCGCAGATGCAGCAATGGGCCTGAAGCAGGGCTTCAGGTTCCAGTACACTGCCGCAGGCTTCGCACTGATCTCCCCGTGCGTTTTTGCCGCAATGGGGGCAAATACCGTTCACAAACCTGTCCGGAAGAAATTTCTCACAGATTCTGCAGTAAGTCTGCAGAGTTTCCTTTTCATATACATACCCTCCCTTGTAGAGCTTGCGGTGAAAATCCATCGCAAAGCTTTTATGCTCTTCACTCGAGGTTTTCCCATACAGGTCATAGGTAAAGCCAAGCCTTTTGAAGCAATCCGTAAACTCATCGTGATAGAAATCGCTGATTTGCGCTGCGGTTTTGTTTTCCTGGCTTGCGCGAATGGCGACCGGTGTGCCATGGCAGTCGCTGCCCGATACATAACATACCTTATCACCCTTTGCCCTGAAATACCTGGCCAGAACGTCTCCTGGTAATAATCCGGCAATATGGCCGATATGCAAAGAACCATTTGCATAAGGCCAGGCTCCTCCAATAATAATATTCATCATAACACCCCATTTCCTCTTCTTGAGTTCGCAATCATTTTAAATGCGCACCAGTTTCGTTCAAATATCTCACCGCAAAGTCATCCAAATTCCGAATTATAGAACGCAGACCCTTGTTGAAAACTCAACTTACCTCCTCAACTTGTGAATTGCGTTTTGAGGCGCTGGTATTGGCATGCTCAGGTATGATAGCACACCGACATCGGTAGTTTGCTATGCGGCAAGTGCTCAAAGCATAGTGTGAAGGTTAAATATTTACATCAAAAAAGCTCTCACCCCCAGGAATATCCTGGGGACGAGAGCTTCAACTCCGTGTTACCACCCCGGTTTACCGGCGCCTCACAGCACCAGCCTCATCAAGAACGAATGCAGGAGTGATTCATACCCACATTTTATTCTCCGGCACTGTATCGGGTGCACCCGTCACAGCCTGAACCACAAAGGGCTTCGGTGTGAAAGCTCCAGGACCATGTTCGGCTATCTTTTCCCTGCTCCTTTTCAGCAACCGGAGCTCTCTGTAAGGGGGGTTAACAGCGTACTCTTCCTTTCATCACTTCAATATGATGCTTCAATAACTTGGTTCAATCATAATACAGATTATTTCTGAAGTCAATAAGGTACTTACCACCACATGTTACTGATCATAAACCATATCAGGTCACAGGCCAATCGTTTGTCTGCTGACCTGACGCACCAATAAATCCGCTTTCTTGCAACTCCTTTTCGCGGTATAATCATGTTATGCCTTATGAAATATTCCATTCTATTCTTCTGTAAACCTGTCACAAAAA
Source organism: uncultured Ruminiclostridium sp. (assembly GCA_964450305.1). GTDB lineage: Bacteria > Bacillota > Clostridia > DSM-8532 > DSM-8532 > JAAYJG01. Next base: position 12,775 of record CAYVFB010000054.1, on the reverse strand, counting down.
TGGCCGCTTACGTGTTAATGAATTAGAAGACTTAAAAATGCGGGAGATGGTTGCCATAAAACCCTTGCACAGTTCTCATGAAAGAGGCGGGAACATGGATTTTGATACGGTGTTCCAGGAATACTACCCAAAAGTATTCAGGCATATTGCTTATCTGAGCGGAAGCATTCAGGCGGCGGAAGATATTTCTCAGGAAGTGTTCTCCAGACTGTATCAGAACCCTCCAGATCACACCAATATAAGCGCCTGGCTTTTCAGGGTAGCCAATAACCTCGCGTATAACCATCTGAGGGATGAGAAGGCCAGGTCGGCGAAAGAGTCTTATTTATCTGTCGGCGAAGAAGATAAAATAATTTCTATCGAGGACGTGGTGATACGCAATCAGGAAGTCAGGCAAATCAGGAAAGCTTTGGCCACCCTTCAGGAACGCGATAGAATGTGTCTGCTGTTAAAGTTCTCGGGCTACCGTTATAGTGAAATCGCAGAAGTGATCGGAGTGGAAAAAGCCTCGGTGGGTACTATTTTAGCAAGGTGCCAGGCTAAGTTTATGGAATCATTCGTAAGGGAGGAGTAAGGCGTGAAGTGTGTTGAATCAGGAGTTATCCAGGCTTACATCGATGGGGAACTCGAATTATCCAGAAAGAAGGAATTTCAAAAACATCTTGAAGAATGTGAAAAGTGCCACAGGGAGTATATTATCCTAAAGAAGACTGATGATATGGTGTTTGATAAGCTTTCGGCCTATAAGCAATTTTACGAAGAAAATAACACCGTTACCAGTAAGAATAAAGAGCAAAGACAGGAACGGATGATGCAGGGCACATCTAATCCGAACAGAGCAAGTAAACACCAAAATGTACAAGACCGGGAACCCGGTTATAAAGCGGCGAAACAGAATAAAAACGTTAAAAATACAGGGTTTATTTTTAAGTACAGAAAAGCCTTTACTGCCGCGAGTGTTGCAGCCATGCTGACAATTTGCGTGACAGTCCAGCCTGTCAGAGCATTCATTTCTGATGCGCTCAGCATCTTCAGGGTTGAAAATGTGAAGAGCTTTCAAATCTCCTATGCTGATATAGAGGAAATTCAACGGAAGCTGGAGGAAAAGGCAGGAGATATTGAACTTGAAAATTTCGGGAAGATTATGATGAAAGGTTTCGCAGAACAAAGGCTGACGGTTGATGAAGCAAAGGCCGCGAATGCTCCTGCGATTCTGCTGCCTCCTGATGCAAAGGATGACAACATGGAACTCATCCTTTCCCAACCGGGGGCGATTACCTTTACGATGGATGTTAAGAATGTGAACGAAGCCTTAAAATCCTTCGGATCCGAAAAGCTGTTTCCCGACAGCCTTGACGGGAAAACCTTTACGGCTCATTTTGCGGCTCAGATTCAATTCACGTATAATGAAGGAGGAAACTTCTTTTTCGTAGAACAGACAAAGTCTCCAGAGCTTGCAGTTCCGTCCGGTGTAGATGTGGATCAGATGTACGAATGTCTGGCAGAGCTTCCCATTTTGCCGGAGGACATCCGCCGCCAGCTCCAATCGGTAAAGGACTGGAAAAACACCATTTATCTGCCGGTTACATCCAGGCCGCAGGAGGTTGAAATCAACCAGGCCAAAGGGTTTATCGCCGAAAAGGATAATGGCGGATGGGCACTTGTGTGGTATGATCAGGGCAACCTTTTCTGCATAGACAGTAATGCGGGGAAGGACGAGATCATCCATTTTGCGGAAAGCTTGAGGTAGTAATGACGGTTATTGAAACCCATGAATTAACGAAAATTTATGGAACCAAAACAGGCTGCAGAGATGTGTCGCTAACCTGCCGAAAGGGGGAAATCTTTGGGTTTCTTGGTCCAAACGGAGCGGGCAAAAGCACCCTGGTTAAAATGCTGACCGGGCTGCTTTTCCCAACCTCCGGCGAAGCTGAAATCCTTGGCAGGCCTTTGGGCGATGTGGCTGTAAGGCAGCGAATGGGTTACCTTCCTGAAAACTTTAAATATCAGGATTGGATGACAGGCGAAGACCTCCTGTCTTTTCATGCCTCCCTTTTCAAGCTGGATAAAGAAACAAAAAAAGTCCGGATGGGTGAAGCATTAGAAATTGCCGGGTTGAGGGGCAGTGAAAAATATCGGATTGGAACCTACAGCAAAGGGATGCAGCAAAGAATCGGAATTGCTGCCTCGCTGCTTTGTGATCCACAGGTATTGTTCCTGGACGAGCCCACCTCGGCGCTGGACCCTTTGGGGAGAAAGGAAGTCCGCGATCTGCTGCTGCGCTTGAAGGATGATGGAAAAACAGTCTTCTTCAACAGCCACCTTCTTGGAGAAGTGGAAGCTATATGTGACAGCATTGCCATTATTAAGGATGGAAACATCTTGAGGCAGGGATCCATGGAAAGCATTATGAAGGGGAAAACTGTTCTGCATATCTCCGCAAGCCACCTAACACCAGAGGTACTGGCTAAATTGAAGGGGTTTGATCCGAAACCTGATATTCAGCAAGGGCATGTTGAGCTGCACATTGCTGACAGGGAATCCATCCCATCCATCAACAGGGTTCTTGTTGAAAACGGATGCAGTGTGTATGAGCTTGTTTCCCGCCGGGAAAGCTTGGAGAACCTGTTCATCAGCATCGTTAGGGGGGATCCGCAATGATGACCATCGCTCTGGCGACCTTCAGGGAGGTCATCCGCAAAAAGGTGATTCTGGTTATCGGAAGCCTTACGGTTATATATCTCGTTCTGTTCAGCCTGATGATTCATTTTGCCATGGAAGATATGAGAAAGTCTCTCGCCGGCAATGTTGAAATCGTCAGGGCTGCCGCCGGGCTTATTTCCATTACCGGGTTCTACTTTTCCAGCATGATTGTTGCCTTTGTCGCCATCATGGCTTCTGTGGGAACGATATCTTCCGACATTGAAAGCGGGCTTATTCATTCCATCGTCAGTAAGCCCATAAGAAGGCGGGAATATGTTTTGGGAAAGTATTTGGGGATTACCGGTTTAAGCATTGGGTACTCGGCTATTCTTTATGCTTTTCTGATGGTAATCAATTTTCTCTTTGATATCCCCCCGCTGAACCAGATTCAGCCGCTGGTTTTTATGCAGGGCCTTGTGCTGTTCTGCTTTGAACCACTTGTCCTGATTTCCATCTGCCTGTTTGGAAGCGTTATGTTGAAAACGATGAACAATGGTATCCTTGCTATCGGAATTTACATTCTCGGAATGATAGGGAGCATGATGGAGCAGATTGGAACCATGATCCAGTTAAACGGCCTCGTTCAATGGGGCATTGTCATCAGTCTGATTTCACCGTTTGATTCTATATACCGGAAGATGATGTCTGTTGTGTATTCTTCCATCAATTTAATTGGCACGTCCTTCGCCGGACCATTCTTCATCTCGCAAAAGGTTCCCAGCATATGGATGATGCTATATTCGCTGGTGTTCTGTCTGGGATTTATCCTGCTGGCAGTTCGAAAATTCAACTCAAAAGATATCAGTTAAGGTGGGATGGGCCGGTTCGGATACCGGAAGCAACTGAAGTATCTACTGCTGCGGTGAGCGAGATATTTACAGTTTCCGCAGAGCATAAAAGCGGTGCTTTCCCAAATGGAAACACACCGCTTTTTTTCAAATGAGCTTGGTTCATCAAGGAACCATCACGTAAAGGAGGTACACGCGTCTATCATGGCACGAATGTTTTCTCCCGGTGTTCCCGGAGAAGCACCTCCACCTGCGGACAGGATGATGCCTTCGTTCCCTCCATAGTTTTGCAGGCAACTTTTAACGGCTGCCTTCACAGAATCTGGGGTGCCCAGGGCCAGTTCATCCAGTGGCGGGATATTCCCCAGCAAGCACACCTTATTGCCAACCTTGGCCCTAACCTCGGAAATTTCCCTGTTATGTGTGAAATTGAAGATATTCACCCCCAAATCTGCAACACAACCGTAGTATGTATCACCTTCGGTATCGTTGTGGTAAATTTTCAACGTGTTCGGGAATGCGTCAAAAATTTCTTTCAGGTATGGATGAGCAAATTCCATATAGTCGTCTTTTGAAAGGAAGCCAACAATGTCATCGAGCACCAGGATGCCTTCCACTTCAGAAAGCGCATCGGCCTGGGCTTCCAGCCAGTTTTTCACCAGCGTAGCAGTGATTTTCAGCAGCTTGTGCATATTATCCGGGTCTATCTTCATGGCCACTAAAAATTCCGTAAGGCCCATCAAATGTGTTCCAATCGCCAGAGGCCCTCTGCCGGCAACAATTTTAACCGATTCCCCTGCATCTTTAATTCTCGGCTCCATGTTCTTGTACAGGTTCAGAGCAAAGGGAAGAAGCCCGTCCGTTTTTGGATTGGGTACCTGAAGATGGTCTACCATGTCCATATCATCTGCTGAAGGGATGATGTGATTTACAGTTGGTGTGTTGTTCTCGTAAAAGTTTGCTTTGCAGCCAAAACCCGATGGTTCCACGGCCATGCCATATTCCACCCAGAAGTCTGGAATAAAGATCAGCTCTGGAAAATCCCTGCGGATTTTCATATTTGCTTCGAACCATTTGTCGGGCATCGTGAAGTAATCCAAGGTTGAAATCCCGGTATACGCGGGCATCCATGGGCTGTCCACGATCAGACCCACAGGTATTTTATTGGTTTTTTCCATTGCGGCGCATTTTTTTAAGGTTTCCCACTGTACTTTTTTCATACCATTTCAATCGCCCAAGTTGAGCAATCATTCCCTCCATTCCACAAGTAATATACTTATATTCTACTATATTAACAGACAAATACAATGATAATCTTGAACAAATGTAAGAAAATCAAACTATTTTACCTTATTTGGCTTTTTGCATATGTGATACGTCGCGTCGGATCGTACTGTTCACACCCCCCAGTAATAAGTTCATAAGCGGCTTCAACGGTATGTTTTTTATCTGAGCGTAGCGATGACATCCTGAGTGCAGCGAAGGATCTTGTCAGGAGTAATGCGAGATCCTTCACTTCGTTCAGCAGGCTGCGCCTGTTTACCTGTGAACAGTAACCGCGGATCGACTACTGTTTGGTTATAACTAAATTGACTCTTTCAAAGCACACTGGATCCATGATATAATAGATTTATTCATAAGAAAGTGAGGAAACCCGATGCCGGCATACGCTTAACTGAGTGAAACTGAATAAACGCTTACACATGAATGTAAAGCCTGGATTTAAGAGACTTCTTGATCGGCCCATTGAAATGGATTATAACCAGAATCGGATTCTTATCATCTGATATTCGAAAAGTTTCATCTATGGATTGCAGGTTCTATTTGTGTTAAGCGACTCAAGTTAAGAATAACGGTATTTTTCCTTGCTGCATGACGAATGTTTAAAGGTTTGCCGTATCTTTGATATGGCTGTTTTATTGTGTTTCAGGATTTACCCACGGACATGGGTTCCAGGGGTTCCTGTTACAACCGTATATGTAAGGCTGCAGGTGAAATTGCTTTTCACTGCAGCCTTTTGTATTGTTCAAGCTGAAAGGAGGCTTCCATATGCCGGCAACAAATATGTCCACCTTAAACGCATAATGGGAGGACAACAGGTCCTCCCAAATACAGGAGGGCAGAAAAATGCAAAAACAGACCTACCAATGGAGGCTGTTCAATATGACGATCAAACCTGTTGAAAGGTACTGCAGCCACTGTGGCAGCAAAGTAACCTTCACGGATTCGGGCAAAAGAAGAGTCAACGCAAATGGTAAAAACCTTTATGAATATGCCATTTACAAATGTGAACGAGATCACACATGGAACAAAACACTTAAAACGAATGAGGAGTCAATCGAGTTTCCTGTATATCAGGAAAGCATCCTGGGATGCAGCAATGAGAACATCGAGTTGTTACGCTTTATCGAGGAGGGAATGGATGAAATTGAGATTTTTCTTGAAGAGGTGATCGGTAAATGGAGGCTGGACAAGCTGCTGGGAGATAAGATACCCGATACCAGCAGAAATGTCATTTGTAAAATGATTGACAGCGGTGCAATTCGGGTGGATGGAAGAACTGTCAGGCAAAACATGCGCCTGAAAAAGCATCAGGTCATCACCATTTTCCCGAAAGCTTTCAAAACTGAACCTGAGGTTTGAAATGAAACGACAAATCAGTAAAACGGAGATGGGGGAGGGAAATCTCCTCCCGGCTTCCCGGGGTATGGTCACTGGGAAGAAAAACTCATCAGTAAAACGCGGGTGAGGGAGAATTCCCTTCCGACTTCTGTGAGTATGGACATCTGACAGGAAAAGAACTATGATTTACATGGGATTGCGGCGACACAGCCTGGCATAGCCATAAACCCTCGACGCAACAAGACAGGTGCTCGCATCCAGGACACTAAACAGATGGGAGATATGAAAATGGAACTTAAAATGGTTAGCGATTACAGACACAATGCTTTATATCGGGAAAGCTTCAATGCTTTAGCCCGAAAAATCTTTTGGATAGATTTTGAAAAATGGTACGAAGCCGGCTTTTGGAATGACCGATACATTTGCTTTTCTTTTTTGGACAAAGATCAAGTGGTCGCAAATGTATCTGCAAACCTGCTAAGTTGGGTGGTTCAGGGAAAACAACTGAAAGTTATTCAAATCGGAACGGTGATGACACACCCTGATTACCGAAAAAAGGGGTTGGCTTCGCAATTGATGCAACAAATACTGAAGACCTATGAAGACCGGTGCGACTTGTTTTATCTGTTTGGAGAACCAAGTGTGAAGAGCTTTTATGAAAGCTTCGGGTTCACACCCATTCAGGAAACTTGTTTTCATACCGAGCTTAAGGTGGACAGTAAAAGCCCTTCTCACCTCAGAAAGCTTAACCTGTCAGAATTGCGTGACATGGATACCATACGCAGTTTAACGGCAGAGAGAATTCCTCTGTCTGGTGAGTTTTGGGTAGGGCATACCCAGTCTCTTTTGGCCTGGCATTTACTGAATGTGTATCCGGAAGAGATTTATTATATTGAGCAGCTGAATGCAATTGTGTTATTCAAGGTTGAAGGAGAGATCGTCCATCTGTATGATGTCGTATGCCGGAACCATGTTCCTTTGGAAGAAATCATGGAATACCTGGTTCCAAACGGAAAATACAAAGTAAACGTTCATTATACACCGGCACAACCATCAAAATACAACCGCGAACCCTTCGTAACAGATGACTATATATTCTTTGTGAAGGCAAAAGATAATAAAATGCTGCCTGTTGAATTCTTTCATCCAGTAACTGCTCATGCTTAGAGGAATATGACATCCCTCGAAAGTGGTTAGCGGAAAAACTCATAGAGATATTATCCGGAAAACAAAGACGGCGGCCAAACAGGCCGCCGTTGTTTATCACTCGGGCCGTTTTACTTGCGTAAATTTCGTTCATTGGCCTTGCGGCCTTCCTCTATCTGTTTAAAATAATTCTTTCGGTTATAATAGGAAGAACGGCGTGTTTTCATACGCTTGAACATGTCGTCGCCGAAGAAGAGAAGGTAATTTGATAAAGAAACAATGGCGGCAATTTTTTGAGGCCAGGCTGCAAACAGAACCGTAAACCCAATAAATGCAAGGTTAAGCCAGGCCATATATTTCATTTTAACGGGCAAAAAGAAAAACAGCAGGATCTCATGATTGGGGTACAGGTATGCAAAGGCTAAAAACAGTGAAAGATTCAAATGAATGTTAGTGGTTCCACCCGCAATAAGCGCTACAATTGTTGTTGCAAGCATTCCCGTAAAGTAATAAATATTCAAATGGAAGCTTCCCCATTCCTGCTCCAGAGTGTTACCGATCATGTAATAAAAATAAACCGTTAACAAAATAAATAAAATGCTGTCAGTCGGGGGTAAAAAAATGTAAGTGATAAGCCGCCAAACCTGGCCTTGCATAACAAGGGATGGGACAAGGGTGAGATAGCCAGGGAGTGATGGCACCATAAAGCTTATCAGAAAAACTGCCAGGTTCCCTGCAGCAATATAGATCGCCAGGTTTCGAATTGCAAATTTCCCATACTTTCTGTCAAGTTTGTCAAGAAATTTAAGAAACATTGAAGCTCTCCTTCCATAGGGTTATCGTTTCGTGATATGGTTGCGAAGAAAATAAACAATAAACCTGTTATGATGTAAACCACCATTAACATCAATGGAGGCTCTATAGCGGAAGCATGGTTTTCACCGTTGCTTTAAATTCTATTCGAATTTATTGATTTTTTCAAGCCTTGGATGAAATGTTTGGGTAATAAAAAGTTACTATTCAAAGGTAAGATAGGCACAGCCTGCTGAACGAAGTGAAGGATCTTCGCATTACTTATGAAAAGATCCTTCGCTGCTTTCAAGATAAACGCTCATTTCTTATCTCTTCTTCCAATACTTCTCGCGTGGAAATATAATCTAAAAGTAATAAGGCTCTAATGGGTATCTAATGCGGATTCTGTAGGATTATTTCAAAGGCCGGAAACATTCATAAACGCCTCAGGAGGATTCTGCCATGAATCACCAACAAGTGAAAGAAAAAAGAACTGGATTCATTGAAAAAGTCAGGAAATATGAACGAAAGTATAAAACGCTTTCACTTTTTGGAGCAATTTTCAGCCTTTCCATACTGGTTCTTCTGATAAAAATACAAGCATCTGAAAACACAAGCAATCAACAGTTTCAATTTGACCGGGCCACGGTGAAAATTATGAGAACGATTTATACTCCCGGTTGTGCGGTGACTTCTGTTAATGGCATCAAAACGAGATCAACCATCAACAAGAATGATACCGTCCTGAACCACTCCATGCTATTGGACAACAAAAAAAGAACAAACCCAAGGGCTTGTTCTTTTCTTAAAAATAAGACTCCAGCGAACCTTTCTCGATTCAATATCCGGCTTTCACTTTCAACTGAGGACCTTTTCGTCTCCTGAACCAAACCCTCCCGAACCATCCGCTTTCAACCTGATTCCTTCTGTTTTCTTTCCCGTCTGCTTCGTCTTCCCGTAGAAACCTTTCAGTCTCTGCTTTCAAACTATGCTCTGGTTCCGAACCCTTCCACAACCTTGTTTATTTGCTTCCTTTTCGAACCCGATCTCATTCACTTGATATAGCGGAGGTTCCTTCGCTTTCGCGACCAAACTTTTCCACTGTCCCCCCGTATAATATTCACTATACGGAAGTTTCTGCCCTTTGATATTGTTTCTTAGGTATTCCCTGGAGTCTGCTTTTATTTTACATGAACCTTTTAAAAAGATCAAATTCAAAAAAAGCCGTATACAGTTATTTGTGCAAAATAGATAAAAATTTCTTCAATTTGCTCTTCGAAACTGGTTAATTTAGCTTTTTTCAAATTCGAGAAATATTCTAAACACCCTCAGCAATTTGTGGTATAGTATTTTTGAGGAAGGTGGTTGCGTTGCCCATTATTACGATATCAAGGCAGGATGGAAGCCTTGGGGATGAAATAGCGGAGCAGTTATCCGCTAAACTGAACATGGAGCTTGTTGGAAGAGAAACGGTTATATCAGGCTGGTTGTCAGAGGTGGCAAGCAAATATCAGCTGCACATGCTCGAGGAGAGTCCAAAGTTTTATTTAACAGATTTTATGGATGGGCTGACATTTAAGGAGTACATCGAGATGAAGCTTCTGGAAGCAGCCGAAAGTTCCTCCATGATAGTAGTTGGTATGGGGGGTCAGCTCATATTCCAGGAGCATCTGCAATCGCTCAGGGTCAGGATTGTAGCCTCCGAAGAAAACAGAATCCAGCGTTTCGCGCATAAATATGGCATTGCTGAAAACGAAGCCCAACGGCTGATAGCGCAAAGCGACAAGAAACACAGAAAATACCTGTTCACGCTGTACCAGGCTGAATGGGACGATACCCTTGCTTTTGATTTGGTGTTGAACACCGATAATCTGTCAGTAGAGCAATGTATGGAGATGATCGCCGGATATGTCGCATCAAACCAATTCAACATATCCCGTGAAAAAACAAATATAGAGAATAAAATAAATGCAGATGTCTGCTTCAAGCATCCGGCCGAGGTGGAATTCGCCAGGATTCTGGACATGTATGGCATTGGATGGCAGTATGAACCAAGAACCTTTCCTGTGAAATGGGATGCTGAAGGAAATGTGACGATGGCCTTCAGCCCGGATTTTTATCTGACAAAATTCGATACCTATATCGAGATCACCACGATGGAGCAAAAATATGTCACAACAAAAAATAAAAAGGTAAAGCGACTGCGGGAGCTCTACCCTAATATCAATATCAATATTGTTTACAAAAAAGATTTCCATACATTGCTCAAGCGTTTCGGCTTCAGCGGAGAGGATGAAATCAATGAATTTAACCGGAGTTAAGAACACTATTTTCACTGAAGAGGTGATCCGGAACAGGATACAGCAGCTGGGCAGGCAGATCAGTGATGATTACAGAGATAAAAACCCTGTATTAATCAGTGTTTTGAAGGGAACGATGTATTTTACCGCTGATTTGACAAGGCAGATGGATATCCAAATGAACATTGATTTCATGTCAATCGGCGTCTACCCGGGTATCACCAGGAATACAGGTATTGTCCGCATTAACAAGGATTTGGACATTAATATCACCGGCAGGCATGTTCTGATGATTGAGGATATCATTAATACAGGCCTGACCATGGGTTATCTGGTGCAAAATATGGAGGCCAGGAAGCCCGCCAGCATCAAGGTTTGCACCCTGCTGAACAACCCGCATAAGCGGCTGATGAATATTCCGCTGGAATATGTAGGCTTTCAGGTTCCTGATATCCTGCTGGTGGGTTACGGCATCGATTATAACCAGGAGTTCCGGCATCTTCCGTATATCGCTGAATTTGATGAAAACATGTACGTAAACCGTCAGAACTAAATAAATTGATTTCAGCGTCAGCAACTGAATACATCTTATAACACACTTGTGACATACATCTGTGGTTCCTTCCTTTGTTTTGCTTTTGCACCAGGAAAATTTCGAGGTTATCATGAAAATTGATCGTTTACTGGCCATAGTGACCATATTGCTGCAGCAGGAGAGGGTGACCGCGCCGATTCTTGCACAAAGGCTTGAAGTGTCCAGAAGGACGATTCACCGGGATGTGGAAGATATATGCAAAGCGGGAATTCCCATTGTCACAATACAGGGGGCAAACGGAGGTATTTCCATTGCTGAAGGCTTCAAGCTCGACAAAAACGTATTTACCGCCGATGAGCTTCAGGACATTATAACCGGGCTAAACAGCCTGAGAAGCGTATCGGACAATGCCAAAATACAATCGTTGATTTCAAAGCTGAATCCCGGGAAAAATACCGATCAGTCCATGGACGCAAAAATACATATCGACCTCGCCTCTCATTACAAAACAAGCATTACGGACAAAATAAACCTGATCAAAACAGCAATCCTTGAAAACAGGCTGATATCCTTTGATTACTATTCGGAAAAAGGCAGTTTCAACCGGAAAATCGAACCTTACTCCATATCGTTCAAGTGGGCCAACTGGTATGTGCTGGGTTATTGTGTGAACAGAAATGATTTTCGCCTTTTTAAGCTGAACCGGATATGGAATCATAAAATTCTGGATGAGGGTTTTGTTCCCAGAGACATCCCCGACCGAAAACTTGATTTTGACCATTTTTTCGTTGATGAAAACCGTATCACTGTTTTGTTTGATCCTTCGGTGAAGTACCGTATTGTTGAAGAGTACGGTCCTGACTGCTTTGAAACTGAAGAAGATGGCAGGTTAAGGTTTTCAACCGGCTATACCAACCGCGAGTTCATCATCACCTGGGTGATGAGCTTCGCAGACAGGGCTTGCGTGCTGGAGCCGGCCGATGTCGCACACGAGGTAAAAAAACGTGCAATGAATATTGTCCGGCTGTATGAACAAGACATATAGCTGTCATGTTTCATAGTCTATTCTGTATAGGAGGGTATTTCAAAGCAATCCCTCCAGGCTCATCAAAGTTGGGACCTGACATCATGGAGGGCGTATGGTAAAGCTTACGAATTACAATGATTTTATTGAACGAGTAAATGAACTGGGTTTTATGGCATTTTCAAACACGCTGCCGGGTTTCCCGTCATTGACAGCGGAAACACCGGGACAGATATGGCATACCGGTAATCCGCAAACCGATCCCTGGTGTTGGAAGGACAAGGCGGCAGAAGAGAAAAAGCTGGCTTTTGGATGCGTTCTCGGAGGAAACAAAGGGTTTATTGCACCCCCGATGTATGCCCACTTTTATGCAGCCTGTCAACCGGAAGAGCATATGGAAGAGCTTCAGGCTTTTGGCTTGCTCAGCCCTGAGATATGGCGGCTTTGGCAGCTCTTTGAAACCAGAAGCCCCTTGAGTACCGGTGAGATCCGCCGGGAGATGGGTGTTACGAAAAAGAAGGGTGGCAGCAGGGTGGACAAGGCTATTTCGGAGCTGGAGCGGATGTTCTGTATTACCGTGGCCGGGAGCCGAAGAAAAACCGATAAGTTCGGGCAACCTTTCGGCTGGGCATCCAATGTGTATGATAAAGTGGAGAACTGGGCACCGGAGGAATGGATGGCTGTGAGCCAAAGCATCCGCAGAGAAGAGGCCAGAAACAGGATTCTTGATCGGGGGCTGGCCATTTCACAGAACACCAGCAGGGAGCAGCTGGCCGCAATGCTGAGGTTTTAGATTAAGTTAAGGCTTGAAAAACGCTGGAATCATATATAACGAGGCCTCGATGGGCCCCCGCCCCACCTCTTA
>CAYVFB010000053.1:0-21496 GCA_964450305.1 uncultured Ruminiclostridium sp. | reverse complement strand
ACACGTTTTTCAGCCCTTGGCTGAAAATACGTTAAGAGGTGGGGCGGGGGCCCATTGAGGCCTCGTTATAATCAGATATGAAAATGGAACAAATCGGAGGGATTTCTATTTATATACCCGGAGAAGCAGAAGAAATTATTTCCACATTGGAGGCAAATGGCCACGAAGCTTACCTGGTGGGCGGATGCGTGCGTGATGTGTTGATGGGCAGAACACCAAAGGATTACGATATCTGCACTTCAGCTTTACCGCAGCAGGTGATTCTGTTGTTTGACAAGACCATACCAACCGGGGTAAACCATGGTACGGTCACGGTAATGCTGCGAAACCTGCCGTTCGAAGTAACCACCTTTCGCACCGATGGGAAATATACCGATCATCGTCGCCCTGATGCCGTGCTGTTTTCCGGCTCTTTATTACAGGATTTGGAACGGCGGGACTTTACAATCAATGCCATGGCCTTTCATCCGGTGAAGGGAATTATAGACCCGTTTGATGGTTTGGGTGACCTGCAAAGAAGGCTTATCCGAACCGTTGGGGAACCACTGAAAAGGTTTCACGAAGATGCGCTTCGCATGCTTCGGGCTGTAAGATTTAAAGCCCGGTTTGGGTTTTCTGTTCACAAGACGGTGCTGGATGCAATAAAAGATTTGGCTGGAACGATTCGTTTTATCAGCCGTGAAAGAATCCTTTCAGAAATAAACGGCATTCTGTTAAGCCCTTTCCCGGAAGAAATGAGTATGATTTTCCAAACGAGGCTTTCAGAATATATATTCCCGGCCTGTGAGGCTGGTATTCCCTCCCTGCACACATTAAAGCTGCTGCCTGAAAAGCTTCAGGTAAGATGGGCAGCGTTGCTCAGGGAGGTTGGAATAACAGACAGGGAAGTAATTAAGGCCTTTTGTGAAGGCATGAAAATGAGTAGCACGCTATCAAAAGATATTCTTACCCTTTCCAGCCTGCTAGCGGAAAAACTTCCATACACCGGTTATTCCGTGCGTAAAGCTGTCTGTGAGGCTGGCATATCGCTGTTCAATGACGCATTGACGATATATGAAACAACCTGCGTTACCGGCATAGATTTCAAGGCTGTCAGGCAACTGCTCGATGACATCACATTACAGCAGCAATGCATACGCCTGGCCGACCTGGCAGTTAACGGCACTGAACTAATTGGTGAAGGATATCTTGCGGGAAAGGAGTTAGGGGATCTGCTGGATGCTCTTCTCATTTGCGTGCTGCAGAAACCCGAACTGAACAGGAAAGATATCCTGATGGAGTTTGCGCGTCAGATGGTCACCAAAATAACATAGTCCCTTAAGCGGAGGATTGTGCTCACCACCAAAGGTGCGTACCAACTGGAACGCACCACAAGCCTCGACCCGTTACCAAAGGTGCGTACCAACTGGAACACACCACGGCAGTTGTTTTATTCTGTAAACAAGGTTGTAGACAAATATCGCTCCCCTGTGTCGGGCAGAAGCACAATAATGGTCTTCCCTTTGTTTTCAGGCCTTTTGGCTACCTGCGTTGCGGCATGCAACGCAGCCCCGGAGGAGATTCCGGTTAGTAAGCCTTCGGCTTTTGCAAGCTTACGAGAAGCCTCGAAGGCTTCTTCACTTTTAACCGTCAACACTTCATCCACAACCTCTTTGTTATAGTTGTCAGGGATGAAGCCTGCACCCAACCCCTGAAGCTTATGAGGCCCTTTGCTGCCACCAGACAATACCGGAGAATCGAAAGGCTCCACTGCGATGATTTTCACACCGGGCTTACGTTTTTTCAAGACCTCGCCAACACCGGAGATGGTTCCGCCCGTCCCAACACCGGCAATAAAGATATCCACCTTACCGTCGGTATCCCTCCAGATCTCTTCCGCTGTGGTTTTCTTGTGAATTTCAGGATTGGACGGATTGTTGAACTGCTGTGGGATATATGAATCGGGTATTGACGCAGCCAGCTCATTTGCCTTCTGAATGGCTCCTGCCATTCCTTCAGCCCCGGGGGTGAGAACAAGTTCGGCACCCAATGCTTTCAGCAGGCTTCTTCTTTCGATGCTCATTGTTTCCGGCATCGTCAGGATAAGCCTGTAACCTCTGGATGCGCAAACAAACGCCAGGGCGATTCCTGTGTTGCCGCTGGTTGGCTCTATGATAACGGAGCCATTGTGGATCTTTCCTTTGTCCTCGGCATCCCTGATCATGGCAAAGCCGGTTCTGTCCTTTACACTGGACAATGGATTAAAACATTCCAGTTTGGCAATGATCGTTGCATCAAGGTTATTTTCTCTGTTATAGCCGGACAGTTCCAGTAATGGGGTGTTTCCAATCAAATCAGTCAAACTCTTTGCAATCTTTGGCATACGATAACCTCCTGCGAATAATACTTATACAATGGCCTGATATTTCAGAAGCAATCGGGTAGATCGCCCCTTATCAGCTAACCTAGATGTAGTACATAAAATCATCCAACCCGTTGGCTTTCTGGTATAGTCTGGCAAGATCATCCAGGGTGACACTGTCCACATAGGAATTAATGGCTTGGTCCATTTTCTCCCATACGAAGGTATGGATGCAGTTTCGAATTAGATTCTCCCTGGTAAAATCCACCTCATCTTCATCGATAACCGACAAGGACCCTTCCAACACGCGTATAATCTCCCCTGTCGTAGTATGTTCCGGGTTTTTCGCAAGCATATATCCACCCTGCGCCCCTTTAATGCTTCTAACGAGGCCAGCTTTCCTTAAGGCTGAAAACACCTGCTCCAAATAGTTCAGCGAGATGCCCTGCCTATCTGCGATGCTGTTTAACGCAACCTGCCCTGCTTTTGCATATACAGCCAGATCGATCATGGCCCGCAGCCCATATCTTCCCTTGGTTGAAAACCTCATATCGTCACCTATCCAAAGTAATCAACTATGTTTAGTTCTATTTTAATACTGGTGGAATCATCTGTCAATCCATTACGGAAAAAGGTATTATCAGATGCAGTAATCAGCCACAGTTTCCAAAGTGAATGAGCTGTAGCAGCACTTCACAAGGTCTTCAATCGTAACCGAATCTGCAACTTTGGTGATAATGTTGCCAATTTCCATCCAAAATTCCCTGGTACCGCAACGGTGTTCTCTGTCGCAATAAGTTTTTTCTTCCCCGGTAAGGCAGGCGACCGGTGCCAGTTTCCCTTCAAGAGCGGTTAGTACCATGCTTACGGTGATCTGTGACGGTTTTTTGGCAAGAATATATCCGCCCTGTGCACCGCGGATGCTCTCAATGATTCCGGCACGTCTTAGCTCCAGAAAAATCTGCAAAACATAGGCTTCAGAAATTTCACACCGGGCCGCAATGCATTTGATGGTTACACAGCCCTGGGTGCAGTGTATGGCCAGATCGACAATGGCTTCAAGACCGTATCTGCCTTTTGTGGAAATTTTCATATCCCTCTCCAGTCACCAGTATGTAATATCGTACATTTGATTATACCTTAGTTATCGACAATGTGCATATGCAAGGAAAGTGCGTCCCGGGTGAGACGCACTTCCTGAAGTGTTTACCACATAATCTTTTTTAAGCTTTGCCTGCGCAACCCAATACGTTGATCAGCTTGTTGATGACCAGCTTTTTGATTTCGCTTCTTGCCGGGCCAAGGTACTTTCTGGGGTCGAACTCTGACGGGTTTTCAGCGAACACTTTTCGAACGGTTGCCGTCATAGCCAGGCGGAGGTCGGAGTCAATATTGATCTTGCAAACGGCCATGGATGCGGCCTTTCTGAGCATATCCTCGGGCACGCCCTTTGCGCCAGGCATTTTTCCGCCGTATTTGTTGATATCATCTACATATTCAGGAATAACGGATGATGCGCCATGCAAAACGATGGGGAAACCAGGAAGCCTTCTTTGAACTTCTTCGAGAATATCAAAGCGAAGCTGTGCTTCACCCTTGAATTTGTATGCGCCGTGGCTGGTTCCGATAGCGATGGCCAGAGAGTCGACACCGGTGCGCTGAACGAATTCTTCCACTTGTTTCGGGTCGGTGTAGGAAGCATCAGCGGCGTTTACATTCACAGCGTCCTCGATGCCTGCCAGACGACCCAGCTCTGCTTCAACCACGACGTTGCGGGCATGGGCATAATCTACAACCTGCTTTGTAATGGCAATGTTTTCTTCAAAGGGATGATGGGAAGCATCGATCATAACCGATGTAAAACCACCATCTACACAAGATTTGCACTGCTCAAAGCTGTCGCCATGGTCAAGGTGCACAGCGATGGGAAGGCCGGTTTCAATAACGGCGGCTTCGATGAGCTTCATCAGGTATGTGTGGTTGGCATATTTTCTGGCCCCTGCGGATACCTGCAGGATCAATGGTGCGTTCACCTCTTTGGCTGCTTCGGTGATGCCCTGAACGATTTCCATATTGTTTACATTAAAGGCACCAATCGCATAGCCGCCTTCATATGCCTTCTGGAACATTTCCTTTGTTGTTACTAATGGCATTCTATTTCACTCCTATCCACTTTGTTAATAAAATATCATAATTATTCTATCAGAACCTATCAGAAAATCAAGGTTAAATTTCCCTGAAAGATGGTTTCTTATGCCGATTTGCGCGGAAGCATCGTGATTTATAGACCACATTTATACATCTGAAGGTTAAAACAAAGCCGGAAACGACCCCGTTCTCCCTGAAAAAAGCCCCGGATATCGGGGGTCATTCATGGATCTCGATATTTGAAACCTTCTCGGTAACCTGTTTCCCATCCTGAAAGACCAGCTTGATGTATTCATCATTTGGCAGGATGAAAAAGAAAATACCCCGCTCCTTAATGTCGATGCGTGTCCTGTCAAAAATGTCAGCCTGAATGATGCCAACCAGCGTTGGCAAAAAATCCAGTGGGTTATGGCTGGACTTGGATGAAATGAACACCGGCAGTTTGCCCTGATTGTCGGGCTTCATCACCGCCACATGAACACTTCCGGGTTCCATCTGCCTGTTGGTGGGATATAACAGATCTCTGTCAAAGATGGGAACGTACATATAAGACCTCCACATAAAGCAACCGCTTTTTTAGCTTTTTTTCAGTTTATCATGAATCCATATCCGGGTAAAGGGTTTTGTATACAAAATAGATCCTGTTCACCCGGATCAGATATTGCTCTGTTTCACGATAAGGCAAGCCTTTTATCTTCATATCCTTCCAGGTGATCATCCCGGTTTCCACCCACCTGGATACGGCACCCTCCCCCGCGTTGTAAGCAGCAATGGCCAGTTCCCTGTTGTCGTTGAAACGATCCATCAAATAGGACAAATACCAGCACCCAAAGCGGATATTGATTTCAGGCTTTTTCAGATCATCCGGCGTAAAATCCGCAACCTGAAGCATGGATGCGATCCATGTGCCTGTTTTTTCAGTGATCTGCATCAGTCCTATAGCACCTTTGGGGGATACCACCTCTTTCCGGAAACCACTTTCTGCTTTGATAACCGCATAAACATAAGTGATTTGCAGGTTGTTATCCAGAGCATACCTTTCAACCAGCTCATAGTGGGGCATGGGAAACATACCCCTGAGCATTGCAGGTGCAATGGCCGAGGTGATAATAAACATTAAAAGAATAATACCGGTATATATAAGCCTGTTTTTATGACGGGCTATATTGCTCATTCGCTAATAATCCTCGTATAGTGAGCCTTAATTCATCAATGGTTCCATCGTTATATATTATTTGATCGGCGATGGATTTATACTTTTCATCGGGCATTTGCGCACGAATGCGCGTCATCGCTTCCTTCCGGCTGAATTTGTTCCTTTTCATGATGCGCTTAACCCGAACCGGTTCGGAAGCAAGCACGACCCAGACGGTATCCACTGCATCCAGAAAGCCATGCTCGATGGGAACAATGGCTTCCACAACAGCCAGCTTCACCTGTTCTTTGCGGTATTCGTCCAGGATTTCCTTTATTCTTTCAGCCACAGTGCTGTGGGTAATTTCATTCAGGTTCAGCAGCTCCTGGTCGTTATTAAAAACCAACTCCCCAAGCTTCTTGCGATCAATCCGCCCTGAATCCTCCAGTATCCCTGTTCCAAAATGTTGCACAGCACGATACCAGGCCGGCATTTGAGGCTCCATGATGTCTTTGGCAATTTCATCGGCAAGAATAACCCTCGCCCCATATTCCTTTAGAATCTGTGCCGCTGTACTCTTTCCCGATCCAATTCCCCCGGTTATGCCGATGGTTAGCAATACAAACACTCCCATCCGTCCATGTGCCTGCCAGGCTGCTTTACAGACGGTAAATTTACCTTGTCCCGTTTAATACCCTGACCGTCCAATGCTGCTGGGTGCTCTGCAGGCACGGTATGCCTACTTCGCCTGATACCAGTTTTCCCCGGTATTCACATCCGCAATCAGCGGAACGCTTAGAACAGCAGCTTCTTCCATACATTTGCGCACAAGTGCCTTTACCTGGTCAAGCTCATCACGCAAGGTTTCAACAACCAATTCATCGTGAACCTGTAAAATCAGCCTGGACCTGAGCCCAGATTCCTTCAGGGCCTGATATACCTTCACCATGGCAATCTTAATAATATCTGCAGCAGTCCCCTGGATAGGCGTATTCATGGCAATGCGTTTGCCGAAGGAGCGTTGGTTGAAGTTCTTGGAAGCAAGCTCGGGCAGCTGCCTTCTCCTGTGAAACATGGTTTCAACAAAACCCTGCTCCTGGCCCATTTTCACGATTTCCTCCATGTATACCTTTACCTTGGGGTATTTGGACAGATAACCGTCAATGGTTCTTTTCGCTTCCTTGCGGGTGATGCTTAAATCCCGGGACAGGCCGAAATCACTAATGCCATACACAATTCCAAAGTTAACGGCCTTGGCCCTTCTGCGAAGCTCTGGAGTTACCCGTTCAGGCGCAACCTCGAAAACCAGCGAAGCAGTCGAGGTATGAATGTCTTCGTTCTGTATGAATGCTCTAATCAGTGCTTCGTCCCCGGTGATATGGGCCAGTACACGCAGTTCAATCTGGGAATAGTCCGCATCCACAAACAGTGCATCACCCGTGGAGGGAATAAACGCTTTTCGGATTTCCCTGCCCATCTCATGCCGCACAGGTATATTCTGCAGATTCGGTTCAGTGCTGCTGATTCGGCCTGTTGCTGTCACGGTTTGGTTAAAGGTTGAATGAATTTTTCCGGTCACCGGGTTGATAACCTTCCCCAGCCCCTCGGCATAGGTGGCTTGCAGCTTGGCCAGCTGCCTGTATTCCATGATGCATGGGATGATTTCATGCTGGTCGTATAGCTCTTCCAGCACCTCTGCATCGGTGGAATAGCCGGTCTTGGTTTTTTTGACAAAGGGCAGGTGCAGTTTATCAAACAATATGACCCCAAGCTGCTTGGTCGAATTAATGTTGAAGACCTCTCCTGCAAGCATATGGATTGTCTTTTCCAGCGTACCAATCCTTTGAGTAAGCGTATGATTATATTCGGAGAGCTTGTCGGCATCCACCTTAAAGCCCTGATACTCCATGTTCGCCAGAACAGTTATCAAAGGTAGTTCGATGCTGTTGAAAAGGTCTGTTTGTCCGTTGTCATCCATCACCTTTTTCTGGTGCTGCCATAAATCGTAAACCGCTTTGGCATTTTGACCGCTGATAGAGGCCAATTGTTCCAAAGGAAGCTCTGAATACTGCCTGGCAGCTTTCCCTTTACCCTGAAGCTCTTCAAGGGAAGGAATGGAACGGTTCAGGTATTTGTATGACAGCCCCGTGATGGGGTAGCTGCTGCGAAGCGGATCGATCAGGTATTCTGCAATCATCGTATCGAAGACCAGGCCTTCCAGTTCAATATCATATTTGAAAAGCCAGGTGATGAATTCCTTGATATTATGGCCGACCTTTTGAATGGCTACATTCTGCCAGAGCCCCTTCAAGCCTTCGACAACAGCGCTTTCGGGCAGATATTCACCCGTGTTTATGGCATAAACAGTTTTCTCGGTACACAGCGTCAGAGCCGATAGTCTTGAGCTGTAGGAGTCTTCCTTGTCGATTAGCTGCAGCACTGCAATTGTTTTTTGGCCGAGTAATTCTGGAGTAACTTTTTCCAGCCCCTCCCTGCTGATGATGGAAATGATGTTTAGATCCTCGAGCGTTTCAGGTAGTTCTTCCTTGTTCACTTCGAGAAGGTTCATCTTCGAGATCAGTCTTTCAAATTCGAGCTTGCGGAAAACCTGCAGCAGTTCATCCCTTTTAATATCCAGACGTTTCAGGTCCTCAATACCTCCGCAGCAACGCAAATCACGATAAATCGTACCGAGCGTTCGGCTAAGATATGCCTGTTCCTTGTACTCAACCAAAGAAGCCTTCAGCTTTGGCTTTGTGATTTCATCAATGTGTTCATAGACGCCATCGATGGATCGATACTCGGCTATAAGGCTCAGCGCTGTTTTTTCACCAACCCCCGGAACGCCGGGAATGTTGTCGGATGAATCGCCCATAAGGCCCTTCACTTCGATCATTTGCTCCGGTGCCAGACCATATTGTTCAGCTATTGCCTGCTTGTTATAGACTTTTGTTTCTGTCTTTCCACCTTTGGTGGATGGGAGCAAAACAGTGGTTTTGTCACTGATTAGCTGGAAGGAGTCCCTGTCGCCGGTTAGGATAAAAACTTCAAGGTTTTCCTTTTCCCCCTTCAGGGAAAGGCTGCCAATGATATCATCTGCTTCATAGCCTTCCTGTTCGATAATGGGAATGTTCATTGCGGTTAGAACTTCTTTCATCAGAGGCAGCTGCATGGCCAGTTCGTCCGGCATGCCCTTACGCTGGGCTTTATAACCATCATACATTTGATGGCGGAAGGTTTTTGCCTTCATATCGAAGGCTACCGCAATGTAATCAGGGGACAATTCCTCCAGATGCTTATTCATGATATTGATAAATACAAACACAGCATTCGTATACAGGCCTTTTGAGGTGGTAAGCATTGAACCCCCGGAGAGCCCGTAAAAACCACGGTTTAATATGCTGTTTCCATCTATAAGCATGAGCTTGCTCATAGGAATACTCCATTCCGCCATTATCGCTGGCAACTATTAAAACCCGATGAACGAGAGATAAGCTGCATCATTTCCCCTTAGGAGAACTGCACAAAAATATCATACACTATATATCGGGCAGATGGAAGGTATTCCATGGTTTTTATGAGCAGAAAAGCCTGCAGATGATTTTAGGGGTTGATACAGTCTTACTTCCGGTTTTTCTGTGATTTCTCATGAGTCACAAAAATTGTGAAAAATCACCCTTCGGGTGATAGGAAAAAAAGAACTCCTCCCGGTGTGGGAGGAGTTCTGCAATGTCTGATAATTATTTGTCTGTCTAATCAACCTTCTGCAGCACAACCCGTATGTACTCCAGTTCTTCCTTTGCCTCTACAGACTCAAGAATCATATCCGGAAATACCCCCTGCATTTCGCCCAGAAATTGCTGCCAAAGCTCGTCATTGGAATAGTATAGCTTTACTTCAATGGGTTGTTCGGTCGCCTCGGCATACTTTTGCCTTGCGTTCTCCAAATTGTCCCAATTAACATTCGCTCCATTATCCAGTTTCTTCTCGATAGCTGTAATAGAATCCAGTGCTTTCTCAATGTCGGCTGTCTGTATTCTGATCCAGGTGTCGAACCCATCAAGCCGGTTCATGCTTCTTGTGGCTGCCGTAGAAAACATGGCATCGTCTGGAACCACAACAACTTTCTCTTGTGCTTGCAGCGGCCCCGTATCTGTCATTAAACCAAAGTTTTCTGCGGCTTCAGGAGTTTTCACAGACTCTGCCAGGATTATTTCTGCCTGGGTACCTGCGTTGGTTCCCTGTGCATCTGCAGGCGCCGCTTTCTCTATCTCTGATGGTGCCGCTTGGTTATCGCCTGCTGTTGTCATTGGAGCCATTGGAGCGTGCCCGGCTGAATTGCTGTCCTTTTGTGAGAACAGCCCAGAACGAACGACCAAACCTAATGCAACCACAAGAATAAAACCCGCCGCTATTTGAGAGAATAAACGAATTTTAACCAATTGCTTCCTTTTAGTCGCAGCTTCTTCCTTTGCCGCTTCAAGACGTTTATGCAGGGAGGCTTCGAACCCTTCTGGCAGTTCTTCTTCCAAATCACTTGTGGATGACAGAATAAGCTTCATCACAGCTAATTCTCCGGCACAAGTTTCACATGCTTGAATATGTTGTTCAAAAGCTTGTTTATCGGCGTCAAACAATTCTCCGTCCAGGTAAGCAGACAGGTTTTCCAAACACAAATCACAACTGTTCATGAATCCCCCCCCTTTCTATTCATTTTGACGACATAATCCTGAAAAAGTTCCGGCTTTTTTAGAATTACCTGCTTTAAACTTTCTCTTGCACGATTAATTCTTGATTTTATTGTTCCCTCGCTGACATCCAATGAATCTGCAATATCTTTATACGATAAATCCATTAAGTCCCTTAAGACTAAAACCTGGCGATGCTCAACAGACAACGAGTCCATGGCCGATCTGATCAGCTGCTTCAGCTGCCGTTTTTCAGATTGTTCCTCCGGTCCCGGCCCTTCCTCGGGAAGCTGTATGGGATGTTCGTTTTCGCTGCCAACAGCGCCCTGTTCCATGGAGATGACTACCGCTTTATTTCTTTTTCTTAAAAAGTCAGTGCAGACATTCATCGCGATTCGATATAGCCATGTAGAAAAGCTGGCCTCGCCACGAAATTTTTTAATGGCAGAAAACGCGCGTACAAACGTGTCCTGAGCAAGCTCTTGCGCATCCTCATGGTTTTTTGTCATGCGAAGAGCTATGTTGTACACTTTTTTCTGATGCGTCTGGATTAAAGTCTCGAAAGCATTAATATCTCCCCCGGCAGATAATTCCACCAGGTTTTTCTCTGTGGCGTCCAATACTTAACCCCCTTTTTTGTTGTAAGTTCTTTCTGTCGAACCCGGTAAAATGCATAGATCGCCATGTAAAACATATTCTTGCAGTAGTCTGACTAAAATGAAACCATTACGAATAAAGGTGTATTGTACACTATGCATGATTATTGTATAATAAAACTGTTTTGATTTCCATAACTTTTATAGAAATGTTTCCGGCACCATCCGGAATTCTATGCCCCAAGGAGAATGAATTATGATAAGCACCATTCTTGTAGTCGATGATAATACTTTTGATAATGCAGTCCTGCGTAATTACCTGTATCATGAAAGGCATAATATCGTATCCGCCTTAAACGGCCGGGAAGCTCTGGATTTTCTTGAAGGACGCAATATCGATCTGATCCTGCTCGATACTTCCATGCCTGTTATGGACGGATATGAGTTCATGAAGCAATACTCCAAAACCCCTTATTATGGCATTATTCCTGTTATCGTGATGACCGAATCCGGCCGCGAACATGAGGAGGAAGCCTTAAAACAGTTTAATGAATTCGAAATATTCGATTATGTTCCCAAACCGCTGAACCAAATTTCCAAAGACTTGTTGTATAACAAGATAAATACTGCTATCAAATACCGAAAGGTCATGCGGGAATTTGTAGTGTTGAAAACAAAACCAGATGCAGGTCAATAGTTTTCAATCACCCATTGTGTAAACTTGCTGTTTACTGGGTAGACTTATTGCAGGTTTTCCCTCCAGGGTGAATTTTTTCATTCCGGAAACGTGACAGCTTTTCCTTGTTGAAGGAGTTATTGATGAAAAACATTATCCGCCGCATCAGGTTATCGATTGCGCTGTTCATAGCCAAAGGAACTATTTTTATTCTTCGTCTGGCAGGTTCCGGGGGTACAAGCTTGCCGGGAAAGCTGGCTATGATCATCTCCCCGGATATCCTTACAGTGCTTTCAGCAAAATATAGAATCGTCATGGTCACTGGCACCAACGGAAAAACCACCACCGCCAGAATGATAGAACAGGTTCTGAAGGAAAACCGTATCGCACATGTGGCCAACAAATCCGGTGCCAATCTGCTTAGCGGCCTTGCCACCGTATTGATATCAGATGTTGGATTGAATGCCAGGCCCCGTTCTCAAACAGCGCTTCTTGAAGTAGATGAAGCTGCGTTCAGGCTTTCATCCAAATATATGAAGCCCGCGGTGCTGGTCGTTACGAATTTCTTTCGGGATCAGCTGGATCGTTTCGGTGAGCTGTACAGCACCTTAAATGCCGTCCGGGAAGGTATTTCCAGGCTTCCCGAAACAACTCTGGTACTCAATGCCGATGATTCACTTTGTGCTTCATTGGGCAAGGATGTTCCAAACCCAGTCATTTATTACGGAATGAACGAACTGCAGCTCCCTGATGAAGGTGCTCCGTCCGATAATCATGACGCATCCTATTGCATGGTTTGCAAGGCCAAATACGTCTACCGCTTCCGTACTTACGGGCACCTTGGACATTTTGAGTGCCCAGAATGCGGGTACAGCCGTCCTGAAGCGTTGATCCAGGTTGATAAGATCTTTTCCCTGTCGGGTGAATTTTCAAAAGTGCTTTTCAATACACAGTCCGGCGCTTTTGCCGCACAGATCAATTTGCCTGGTTTGTACAACATTTATAACGCTCTTGCAGCAGTTTCCTTTGCTGAGGTGCTGGGGTTTTCACATGAGAAAACCATTCATGCGCTTTCACGTTTTGAAAGCGGGTTTGGTCGGATGGAGTCCATCTCTTTGGGAGAAAAAAACATTCAGGTGATCTTGATCAAAAATCCAACCGGTTTTAATCAGGTAATTAACTTTTTACTTACGGTGGAGAATCCGGCTGTGATCGCTTTATCGATCAACGATCAGGTGGCTGACGGCACGGATATCTCCTGGCTGTGGGATGTTCACTTTGAGGCCCTGGCAGAAATCCAAAACAAGGTGACCCGGTTTTTTGTTTCTGGAATCCGGGCAGAGGATATGGCTGTACGCATGAAATATGCAGGAGTCTTTACCGATCAAATCACCCTGGAAAAAGACTATGGAACGATGCTTGACAAGGCACTGGAGATGTTAGAGGCCGGGCAGACGCTTTATATTCTGCCCACCTACACAGCCATGCTGGATATACGGAAGATATTGAAAAAACGGTATCATCTGAAAAATATCTGGCAGTAATGACCGTTGAAAGGATGTTTTATGTACCAGATCACCATTTGCCATTTGTATCCGGATTTATTGAACCTTTATGGGGATTACGGAAATATTCAGGCCCTGAAAAAACGCATGGAATGGCGCGGCATTGAAGTATCCATCGTACCGGCATCTCTTGGCGACCCTTTTCCTTCCGATGAATATGACATCGTTTTCATGGGCGGCGGTCAGGATTATGAGCAGGATATCCTTCATGATGATCTGCTTGGGTTAAAAAAGGAGAATATCCTTTCAGCAGTAGAGGACGGTAAGGTTTTCCTGTGCATATGCGGCGGTTATCAGCTGATGGGGCAGTATGTCAGGCAAAGTAATGGCAGGGAAATCCAATGCCTTGGGGCTATGAACCATTGGACCATCGGAGGCGATAAACGCCTGACCGGAAACCTGATTTTTTCTGTGGAGGGTTTAAAACAGCAGCCTTCAGGCTATGTTGTCGGCTTTGAAAACCATTCCGGCAAAACCTGGCTGGGCGAGGGCGTAACCCCTCTGGGAAAAGTGATCCGCGGGTTTGGTAACAATGGTGAGGATGGTTATGAAGGCGCCCGGTATAAAAATGTTTTTTGCTCCTATTCCCACGGCAGCCTCTTGCCTAAAAACCCCGGCCTGTGCGACGAGCTCATCACCCTGGCATTGAAACGGAAGTACCCGGATTTTGTCTCTTTGCAGCCATTGAATGACTCTTTGGAAACCAATGCGAGAGCTGCTTTGATAAGAAGGCTTACGGGAAATTAGAATAAACTTTTTGGGCTCTTATCGCGCAAAATACTTGAATAGATATTGTACAAGTGTATCTTTGCTCATGACTATTGTTTTTAGTTCATAGTAACTGGTTGTTTTTAGTTTTTAGCCTCAATGAGGTTTTAACCAGTCAAATCTCAATTTCTCCGCTAAAAACAAATGTCGCGGGCCCGGTTTTGTATACGTGATTGTTGTTAGCATCCCAATCAATCATAAGCTCGCCGCCTGGCAGTTCAACCACAGCCGTCCTGTCTGACAGTTCGTTCAGGCTAGCCGCCACTAAAGCGGCGCAGGCACCTGTCCCGCAGGCCTGGGTTTCTCCTGATCCCCTCTCCCACACTCTCATTTTCAACCGAGCTTTGTTCACAATTTGAACAATCTCAAAGTTTATCCTTTGCGGAAACAGTTCATGGTTTTCCATCAATGGCGCCACCGCACCAAACTGAAATGTTGAAACATCCTTCACAAAACTGACTGCATGGGGGTTTCCCATTGAAACGCAGGTAACTCCAAGCTCAACATCACCCACCTGAACCTTCTGATCGATAAAGTGATCGAGAGGGCTGTTCACAGGGACATCCTTTGGAAACAGTATCGGCACGCCCATGTCTGCCTTCACCCGATCAACCTGGCCGGAAGCATTCAAAAGCAATTCAAGGGTTTTAATGCCTGCCAGGGTTTCTATGGTAATGGTTTTGGAATGAGATAAACCTTGATCATAAACATACTTGCCAACGCAGCGTATGGCATTTCCACACATCTGTGCTTCACTGCCGTCGGCATTGAAAATACGCATTCCATAATCGGCCTTCCGGGATGAAAGGAGCAGCACCAGGCCATCCGCTCCGATCCCAAGGTGACGATCACTGACAAGTTTTGCAATATATGAAGGGTTATTCACCTTTTCTTCAAAGTCGGTAACATAGACATAATCATTTCCCAAACCATGCATTTTTGTGAATCTCATCCGAGCACCCGCTTTTAGCTTCGTTCATTTATTCCATTATATCAGGGAATTTTTCGCAATACAATAGAAAGGTAGTATTTTCTGCTACTACTCTTTAGTGAAAGTTTTTATTTACACCCTCGTTCAATCAACTCAAACTTAGGTACAGGGGTATGGATTCTATCCTGAGCGCAGCGATGCAATCCTGAGCGCAGCGAAGGATCTTGTCACGAGAAATGCGCTATCCTTCACTTCGTTCAGCAAGCTGCGCCTGCTTACCTGTGAACAGTAACTAATGAAAAACTCCCATTCAAGCGAACGGGAGCTATTGAAAAAACGAACGACTTAAAGTTTTAAACACCATCGCAAAAACATGCTGTTCCATTAGAATTCTGCATGGTTGACCGTGCGGGGATAAGGAATGACATCACGGATATTCTGCATTCCCGTGATATACATCAAAGCCCTTTCAAACCCCAAACCAAAGCCTGCATGCTTCGTTCCGCCGTACTTACGCAGCTCAAGATACCACCAGTAATCCTCCATGGAAAGACCCATTTCCTGAATTCTCTTCACCAGAACATCATACCGTTCCTCACGCTGGCTTCCGCCGATGAGCTCGCCCACACCCGGCACCAGCAAATCCATTGCCGCAACGGTTTTTTCATCATCGTTCAACCGCATGTAGAAGGCCTTGATATCTTTTGGGTAATCCGTCACAAAAACCGGTTTCTTGAAGAATTTTTCAGTCAAATATCGTTCGTGCTCGGTCTGGAGATCACAACCCCAGTACACGGGGTACTGGAATTCATGAGCCACCTTTTCAAGTTGTTTGATGGCCTCGGTATAGGTAATATGCTCAAAGCTTGAGTTTTTTACGTGGTTTAGCCGTTCAAACAGGTCTTTGTCGACGAACTGATTGAAGAAGTTCATGTCGGCTTCGACGTTTTGCATCACATCCTGAATGACATATTTCAGCATGTCTTCGGCCATCTTCATGTCATCGTCCAGATCGGCAAAGGCGATTTCCGGTTCGATCATCCAGAACTCGGCGGCATGGCGGGCTGTATTGCTGTTTTCTGCACGGAAGGTGGGCCCGAAGGTGTATATTTTTCCAAATGCCATGGCGTAGGTTTCACCGGCCAGCTGGCCGCTTACTGTCAGGTTCGTTTGCTTACCAAAGAAATCATTTGAAAAGTCAACATGGCCCACCGTGGTTCTGGGCAAATTGTCCAAATCCAGCGTGGTGACGCGGAACATTTCACCGGCGCCTTCACAGTCGCTGCCGGTAATGATGGGTGTATGCACATAAACAAAGCCATTGTCCTGAAAAAATTTGTGGATGGCATAGGCCAGCACCGATCGCACCCTGAATACCGCTGAAAATGTATTAGTTCTGGGCCGCAGGTGGGCAATCGTTCTTAAATATTCAAAGGTATGCCTCTTCTTTTGCAAAGGGAAATCCGGTGTAGAGGTTCCCTCTACACCGATGGATGTAGCCTTGATCTCAAAGGGCTGCTTTGCCTCCGGGGTTAAAACAACATTCCCCTGAATCTGCAGGCTGCTTCCCACACTCAACCTGGAGATTTCGCCAAAGTTGGGCAGGCTATCTTCGAAGACCACCTGAAGATTTTGAAAGCATGAGCCATCGTTCAGCTCGATAAAGCCGAAGGACTTTGAAACGCGAAGGGTGCGGACCCAGCCGCAAACAACCAGCTGATTCCCCGTGTAATCTGATATGTTTTTAAAAAGCTGCCTGACTTCTATTCTTTCCATCATTTTCTCTCCCATTAATAAAGACAGTATTCCCGTATCAACCTATAATAAACATATCAGTAACCGGCCTGCAGGCACCCGACCAAACCAATAGGTAATGGGATGTTTTCTCTAAAACATTTGTGATTTTAATGGAGAGACAAGCTTCAGGGGCGGACTCTCTGCCCGCCCCTGAACAAACTATAGATGGTATTTTCATATGTAAATTCGTGTAAAGGATTACGGGTTATTGCTCAAATCCATTTCATAATTCTTCACTTCGAAGTATTCACCCTGCCAGTTCCGGAAGGCAGCCATGTCCTTACCCAGATACATCAGGTAGTTTGGCAGGATCGGGGTTTTCCCCATTCCCTTCGGGCCGTTGATGATGTAAGTGGGAATGGCCATGCCGGAGGTTCTGCCACGAAGGCTTTCCATAATCTCCAAGCCCTCTTCAATTTTCGCCCAGAAATGGCTTGTGCCCTTTACAGTTTTCGGATGGAAAATGTAATAGGGTTTCACCCGGATGGTCAGTAATTTCTGGTTTAGCTTGCGCACTAGAAATTTATCATTGTTCACGCCGTTTAGCAGCACCATCTGGTTGCCCAGCGGAATGCCAGCATCAGCCAGCATTTCACAGGCTTGCTTTGCCTCCGGGGTGATTTCCCGGGGATGATTGAAATGGGTATTCACATAAATGGGATGATACTTTTTCAGAACACTGACCAGGCTGCTGGTTATCCTTTGAGGCAGTGTAACCGGAGTTCGCGTGCCAAGGCGTATGATCTCAACATGGGAAATCTGACGAAGCTCCGCAAGCATCCAGTTCAACAGTTCGTCGGATGCCATGAAGGGATCACCGCCAGTGATCAACACGTCCCTGATTTCTTTGTTCTCCCGAATGTAATCAATGGCCCTTTGAATTTTCTGACGAGGAACAACCGCGTCGGTTTCCCCTATCAAACGCCGGCGTTGGCAAAACCTGCAGAACATGCCGCATACATTTGTAATTTTAATGATGAGCCTGTCGGGATATCTGCGCGTAATTACTTCATGGATGGCATGCCCCTTTTCATCCATCGGGTCTAATTCCCCCATATCATTCAGTTCGATATAGGCTGGAATGGATTGTTTTTTAATGGGGCAATCGGGGTTCCCGGGCTCTATGACCGACAGATAGTACGGAGATATAGCAAACCGGTAATTTGCGGCCACTTCGTTGATATGTTCCACCTCTTGTTCCGGAAGATCGATCAGGCTCGACAACCCTGCCGAATCTGTAAAACGGTTCTTCATCTGCCAATGATAATCCTGATAATCCTGTTCGGTTGCGTTCAGGTACTGCAATATTTTTTTCTTCTGATACCTGATTCGCTCATAGTCCTCAACGCCCGTCATGATTTTGGCTTTGACACTTTCGTAGTCGGTTATCTCGCTTTTAAGCTGCTCGAAACGATCGTTCGGGACTATGTCTTTAGAATAGTTCATCTTTCAACCTCACTTTCATCTTTTTATGGAGTGTACAAGCTATACACCTTAACCGGATCTGCCGGCAAGTTGGTTATTTGGGGTAACTTCAGTAAAGCTTTACAGGCTGTTGCACAGGTGACACGCAATGTTTCATGAGTGAGAACATAAAGTTTTTCAGTTCAGACTAAAACCGATATGTTTGAATGTAAGAACAAGCAATATTTTAATGTATCCTTATTCATCATATCAAAAAGTTATTCTTAGTGCAAATACCGGAAATATAAGCTGGCCATCCCGGCATTTAAGCTGAACGAGATTTTCAGCCAACTGAAGGCTTTTGAATGAATATTCTCCTTTGATAATAGGTTGTTTGTTTGAGCTCGTGATCGTCCGGAGCGTGACCCTGGGCGATCTTCTTTTCGCTTATCCTGGGCCTGAGCTTGCTGTCGGTCTGCATGCCGGGATCGCCGGAGAGCCTTTTCTGTTCGTCGCCCTAAAAATGGGTATAAAGAAAGCGGAAGTATCTTCATATTTTAAAAATAAACCCCGCTAATTTTCTGGAATTAGTTATATTCAACTAAACAAATTCGAATTTATCAGTTTCTGGTAATGCTATTCTGTTCACGTCGTACCAAGAAGAAACACCTAACAAATTACCTCTGTTTTCCGTAGAGTGATTTACAAAAGTGCTTGAACACGTTTAACGGCATCAGCCGTTGATTTAGAATTATTTATACATTTCTCCATAACGCTCCTCAAGATCTATATATGACCGGTCAGTACTGCCAGAACACCAATATATACCGGGATTGCCTCAACTCCATGAATAATTACCCCCACCCAAATAGACCGGGTCTTTTTTACCGCGAGCGGAAGTAATAATTCCCCAATAATAAAAACAGGAATTTCAGCAAGCTTATGGATATGGTATGTGGCAAACAGCACCCCGTTTGCAGCCCAGTCCCATTTTCCAAATGCTTTGCTCATCTTTGGAAGTAAAATCCCCCTAAAAAGCAATTCTTCCCCCAACACATAGTTGAATATCGAACTGACAACGGTCAGTCCAAGAAGCCACCATTGTCCGACAAATTCCGGCTTTGCAAGTTCCTGAAAGTTTACATACCATTGCGGTGCAAAGAAAGGGCATACCCTTTCAACCCCTTCTGCAACAAAATCAAGTATCCCTGAACTCTCTATCAGATAAGTGTAAATAATCACAGGAATCACCCATAGGAAAAGTCTTTTCTGTACTTTTTGCGTCTTAGGATTAATTGGTCCGTTTGCCCATATCCGACTTTTTATTCCTTCCCAGGTCAGAATCTTTAATTCCTTTTTTAGAAGGTATACAGAAACAATAAACTGCCATATCATTCCTATCACCATAAAAATCCAATACAACAACCCTGGATGAATATTGAAGTATGGATGGATAAGCGGTACCAGAATCCATGCAAAAAAGCCCATTGGAAGCATTACACCCGCCCATATTACAAGTATTTTCGCCAAACTGTACTGGTTGTCCGTCACGTTCCTTTGAATATCATTCATACGCTGAACCCCCTCAATTTCCCAGATGAACATTCAATAATTTAAATGGCTTCTCCCCAATCAATCATCAAATAATTATATTCCTAAAGCTGCTTTGATAGCTTCATAGAGCGAAAAGGGCTCCATATTGGTCAGCCAATGAAGCAGCATCTCATGGAATATATTCTGATCCTTATAATGTTTTACGGCAGCCAAACGGGCATCGAGAGCATCGCTTTTGCTGTATTTACCATCGATGTTATTTTTACTTATGAATCCTGGTTTGGTGTTTCATTCGCATACATCGGTTTTATAATTTATCTTATCCTATGGGGAGGCTTCAGCCAAAATATTGCAGACAATATAATCGGATGCTTCAATTACTTCATATTCATTGCTGCACTTTGGGCTTCAAAAGTATTACTGAAGCAGAGGGACAAAATCCTCCAACTGAACAGGACAATTCTGGAACAGTCTTCATATATGGAGGATCTGGCGAAGCTGAAGGAACGGAATCGTATTGCAGAGGAAGTACATAATACGGTAGGTCACAAGCTGACTGTCGCTATCGTAACTCTGGAGGGGGCAAGCCTTCTCTTTGAGAAAAAGCCGGAAGAAGCGCGTGAAAAACTGAATATTGCCAGGATGCAGTTAAAGGAAGGCTTAAACAATATACGGGAAGAAGTAAGGACGATGCATTTCAGTAACCCGGCGATAAGAGAAGAAACTCTCCGTAGTTCGTTGGAAGATTTAATCCGAGGGGTTGAAATGCAGACGGATATACATATCTGCTTCGAATACGATCTACATGAGAAACTCCTGTCGCTGCAGGAGCATGTTCTGTTTAACGCCGTAAAAGAGGGAATCACAAATGCAATCCGGCATGCTGGTGCTAAAAACATCCGTATCTCAGTCACCCAGACAGAAAACCATGTGGAATTGGTAATATGGAACGATGGTCATAGCAGCGGCAGTGCGGTTGAGGGATTCGGACTGAAAGCAATCCGGGAAAATGCAGTGGCTATCGGCGGAAAAGCAACTTATGAGTGCACACCGGAAAGCTTTACACTATGTCTTTTCTTACCTGTTGTGGAGGAGAAATGAAATGGCAAAAATAAAAGTATTACTTGTGGATGATCAACAATTGCTGCTGGATGGCGTAAAAACACTGCTGAGCATAAATAATGATATGGAAGTAGCAATGGCCGGAAGCGGCGAGGCAGCTGTTGAAATGGCGGAAACCTTCAATCCGGATATCATACTGATGGACATCCGGATGCCGGGAATGGGAGGAGTGGAAGCCACAAAGCGGATCAAGGAGCACCACCCCGGAATTGTTATCCTGATATTGACCACTTTTGATGATGACGGGTATATCATTGATGCATTGCGGTATGGCGCCAGCGGATACCTCCTCAAGGACATTGAAGGAGAAAGGCTTATCAAATCCATATATGAAGCTTTATCCGGGAACCTGCTGCTGACCGGCCGGGTTGCCCGGAAACTTGCATGGAATGCAGCTTTAAAAAATGAAAAAAGCCAGTCGGGAATCCGGTCGCTGCAGGAAGGCCTTGAACTGTCGGAAAGGGAAACCGATATCACCAGAGCACTGGCGGAAGGCTTGACCAGCAGGGAAATTGCCGAAAGGCTGCACCTCACGCAGGGGACTGTAAAGAATTACCTCAGCGGAATCTATTCTAAAATCGGGACAAACGACAGGGCGAAAGCAGTATTGCTCCTGAAAGACTATTTATTATAGGAGACTGGTACTATCTTGGCAGAAGGGCATTCACCTCCGGACTGTATAGAAATACGCAACCCCTGAAAACCGCTTATATCAGCTGTTTCCACCGGTCAAGCTCTCTATTTTCTCTCCAGCAGTACAACTGTCTCAAC
>CAYVFB010000052.1:0-23642 GCA_964450305.1 uncultured Ruminiclostridium sp. | reverse complement strand
CACGTACTTGCGTACACAGGATTTTGAGTCCAGCGCGTCTGCCAATTTCACCACTCCGGCGTGTTGCTTTATTATCTTAACATAGACTTTATTGAAAATCAAGAGTTTTGAAAGCGGACTAATACTTCAAAATTTGGTTAAAAGGTGCACTAAAAGCCGCATACCTTGAATTGTCTGCCATGGACTAAACTGTGCGTAGTCGCGAAGGTCAAGAGCCGCCTTCATCGGAAGATATTAAAGTATCGATGATTTCCTCTTCGTTTTCTCCGCCGTGAAATTCATAAACCCCGGGTTGAATTTTTTCCTGTGCTTTCCTTCCCGCCAGCTTAATCTGGAAGGCGACCCTTTCATCCTCGCTGATCAACCCTGCTGCAGCAAGCTTTTCAGTAAGTTCGGTCAATGTGAAGCCACTGGGGATTTCAATGGTGACCGTACCCAGTTCGCCGGGTTCCACCATGCCATACTTACGGGCAAGCTCTTTTACCTTGGTCTCATCCATCTCAGGTTGATATCCCAGGAAAAAAATAAGACCCAGCAGGGCAGTTAAGATTGTACCGATCCCCATTCCCAGCAATACGCTTTTACCATGCAGTTTACTCATTGATACTTCCTTACTAAAAACAAAGTGCACACAACGTGCGCACATCTGTATTCCACCTTTTAATGATGCAGGATATTCAAGCAGGAGTATGTGCGCATAACGTGCGCACCCCTGTATTCAAACTAATCTTCCTTTATTTCCGATTGTAAATTCAACTGGTACTAACTTGTTCATTGTACCATCCTGGAGATGAGTTCGATTTCACCTTTTCCAATGTCTAGCAGCTTTGCGATTTCAGTGCTGTCCAGACCATCTTTATAAAGTTTGACAACCTGCCTTCTTTTTTCATCCAGTGGGATGATCTTGGCTTTCTTATTGGTTGTTGCACAGATTCCTGGTTCTATGACCGGAGCCGCTTCCATGACAGAGGTTCTCTTTTCCACTACGGGTATCAGATTGTCACCGATTTGCTCAAAAAGGTCCATCCGCTCGTCAGCCGCCTGAATGACCAATTCAACCTCCTGCTGTTTCTCTTCCATGCGCGTAACGATATAATTGGAGAAGTTGTTCAACTCATCCAAAAGCTGCTCGGCGTCTTCAACCACCCTCTGCAGCTCGTATCTGCGTTCATCGGTCTCAAGACGATAGTCCCGTGCCTTTTTCCTTTCGATCACCATCCAAACCATCGCAACCGCTGTCATCAGGACGCCAATGAGAATGATACAGATGAAAAATGCTGTCATCTTTTGCACCTCGGTCGTTTCTCTTTTGTAATGGACCACTGAATCATTACAAAACAGTGGTCTTCCCTGTACTAAGGGCCCTATTTATGAACTATTATACCGCTTTTGTTAAATGAATGTCAAACCAAACAAATATTTGGCTTTTTGCATAAAGACCTTCACTTCGTTCAGCAGGCTGTGCCTGCTTACCTGTTAACAGGAACGAGCATTTGTTTCATTCTGGATGGAAATTTAGCTTAAAGCCGGATGTCGATGGTCCTGCCGGACACATTCTTATCCTGGGCTTCCTTTTTATTCTCTTCGTTTTCACCTTCGGAGCCTTTGCCCTGTTGGGATTCTTGCTTGCGCCCACCCTGCCGTTCGCGTATAGCGGTTTTCTGTGCTTCCTCCCGGGAGTTCACCTGTTTCAGATTATCCTGGGACTGCTGTTCAGAAGACTGCACCGCACTTTGCTGAACTGCCTGATTGCGCTGCTGCTCATCATTTTTTATGCGGGAAACCTCATTCACTCGGGGCATCATTATTTGCAGATCTATGGGCTTTATCGCCATACAAACCACTTCCCGTAAAATAATAGAACCTGCTTGTTAAAACGCTCCTACACGAACG
Source organism: uncultured Ruminiclostridium sp. (assembly GCA_964450305.1). GTDB lineage: Bacteria > Bacillota > Clostridia > DSM-8532 > DSM-8532 > JAAYJG01. Next base: position 21,749 of record CAYVFB010000052.1, on the reverse strand, counting down.
TCGACGCCATCCTTATACAGTGTACAATGCTGCAGCGTTTCCTTCACGTGCATCGATGCTGCTCCGATTGTAATCCTGGAACCGGGATACAGGTAGTTATCCACACGAATGCGTCCTTTAACCTCCTGCTGAAGTTTTTCCTCCAGCTCAACGATTTCCTGCTTATATTCGGCCAAACGACTGTCAAAAAAGATTTTCGAACGAACACTTTTATCAAGAATCTCTCTTTTCTCTTCAGTAAGCATGCTGGCAGCTTCAAGCTTTTTTAATAGAGTGATGGCCTGATTGGCTTTCTTTGAATTATCCTCGAGCTTGATCACTTCGGAGCGCAAATACTTGTACCTTTCGCGCAAATTGGGGTCGATCCCCACTTCAATGGTGGTTGCTGTGGCCATTATGCTTCCAATAACCTTTGCCACTATCTCCTTACCCACCCTGGCTGTACCACCAACCAGCAGACCTTTTCTGCCACCAAGCTCAAGCCGGTTGCCGCACTTCACGTCGGAATGCATGATGGCTTCGGCTTTGATGTCGTTTCCCGCTTCCACCGTACTGTTTTCTATATATTTGGCGATGATGTCGCCCCCTGCAATCAGCATCCCTTTTGCGTTTCCAGTCATTCCCCTTCGAAGAATGATGTTGCCGGCAGCCTTGATGGTGGCCCCCTCTACAACACCGGACACCTCTACGTTTCCGCCGACATCGACCACGAAGCCCGCTAAAACATTCCCGCGGATGGATACATTTCCAATAAAATTGATGTTACCGGTGGAGTTGTCTACATCGGCAGGCACTTCATAGGTGGCGAAAACACTCAGTTTGCCGTCGATATACATCACCTGGCCGTCAATTTCCGCAAACAGGCTTAAATTGTCTTCTCCCGGGTACACATTTCTGCCACGGATCATTTTTGCAGGCTTTCCATCGATAGCCCTGAGCAATGTACCTACGACATTTCTTCCGTCAGTACCCTTGGTGGGTGACGAGATATCACACAGCTTCTGACCCTTGTGGACGCTTTCGATATAATCCAGATCACGGTAGTTCACGCTGCCATCTTCCATAATGATGGGCTTGTGATCCTTATGGATATCAACCAGGAAAGTAATCTCGCCGTTTTTCCCATTAATGGGAGAAACGCCTTCCGCAATCAGGATATTTTGATCATAAATGGGGTTCTGAACAAGGGTATGCACGGTTTGCTCACTGATACCATAAATGATACCAGCCTGCTTCAAATGCCATGCTATTTCCTGAAGCCCGGCAGGCTTACCGCCGCCCTCCGGTTCTCTGATTTTAATGAACGCTTTCATTTTATCAGGGCTTGTGACCACCTCGACCACGGCGTCAACCTTTTCTTCTTCTTGCCTGTCAGCAATTTTTACAGGTTGCCCCATCGCTTTTTTAACTGTTTCTGAAATGATCGCGGCATTGAAATTCCGAATCTTCTTATATCGGACTTCATTGATCACATCCACTTCTTCAACCACCGCATAGGGGTTGCGATTAACGGTCAAATATACGCCATCGGCGTTGTAGGTAAGCTCAAAGGGCCTTTTCAACTCATTATGACCAAAATCCTTCATTCATTCCCGCCACCTTATGATCCAAAAAGGATATATTTTTGCCTTTCCAGTTTTGCACGCATACGCAGAATAGCTTTAGTGTGCAGCTGAGAAATTCTTGACTCTGAAACCTTCATGATGGCGCTGATTTCTTTCAATGTCAATTCTTCAAAATAGTACAGCGTAACCACCATTCTTTCCTTTTCAGGCAGTTTGTCAATGGATTCAGTTAATATTTCCTTGATCTCGGTTAATTCGATGCGTTTTTCGGGGATGCGGCTTTCATCATCGTTTAAAACATCAAATCCAGTTTCATAATTTTGTTCGAGATAATCTTCCAGTGAGATCATCGTGGACATGTTCACTTCCTGAAGCGTTCGGTTCAGCTCATCAACGGAAATGCCCATTTTCCCGGCTATCTGTTCATCGGTAGCCGTGTGACCCAGTTCATTCTCCAACTCGGAGTATACTTTTTCAAGATCCTTGCTTTTTTTACGAAGGGAGCGTGGTACCCAATCCAGTTCCCGGATGCTGTCGATAATAGAACCCCGTATTCTGAGGGATGCATAAGTTTCGAACTTGACACCCTTGAAGATGTCAAACTTATCTATGGCGTCGATGAGTCCGAAAACGCCGTAACCGACCAAATCATCATATTCCACATTTGATCCGAAATATATACTAAGCCTGCCGGCCACATATTTAATGAGATCTGCATATTCTAAAATGAGCTGTTCCTTAATGGACGGATCTTTACTTTCATGATATCTCTTCCATAATTCCTGCTGTCTCTGTAGATTGGTAACAGACATATTTACCCCCCATTCTGGTCTGGTGATGACAGCTGATGGCTCATCTTTAGTAAAAAGGATGAATCTATCTACATTGTATCGCAGCCATACTCATTGTCAACCTTTTTCATCGTTTTTCTGCTTTTTACAGCCCATAATGGCTTCACAGGGGTGGGTTCGGCTTAACCGCTCTTTAATTCCTTTTTGATAAACTCGCTGACGGGAAGTGGCTCGAAGGCATCTTCATCCTCTGCTCCGGCGGATAAATCGATATTATTGCCTAACCCCATTTCTTGCTCTTTTTGTTTTTTCTCAAGCTCCTGCTTCTGCTTTCGCTCCTCCGCTTCTTTTTCCTTCTTCTTCTGTTCTACCTCGTCTTTGATGTTCAACAGCGTAGATCTTGTAAAAAGGCCTATCACAAAGAACACAACCATCATCAGAACCATTCGGGTTAAAATTACTTTTTGTGAGGCCTGGCTGACAAAACCAATCAAACCTGATAAAAACGCAGCTGCCAGAGCGAGCAGCAAGGGCAGCTTTTGCAGATACCGCATAGGACCCTCCACAGTGAAGACAACTATTTTCGCCGCCAAAGCCCTTCTATATATAATGGACACCGTATCCGATGGTTCTTACCATCATCCGGCCGTCATCGGAATAGCACTCTATCGTTCTGCCGTAGTTTCCTCCTGTATCATCTGATACAATAGGAATGCCCAGTTCCCGTAAAACCTCTCTTGTCGCTTCCACATTTCTTTGCCCGATACGGATTGTATCGTTGCCTTGGGAAAAACTGAACATCTGCGCGCCGCCTGCAATTTTTGCAATAATGCTTCCTTTTCTGCAGCCGCTTTCCAGCATCAGTCCCAAAAGCTGCCTGATCCCCGTATCGGCAAACTTAGCTTTGTTGGCATTGTTCTTTGCCTGATGAGACCAGGGAAGCATAATATGGGCAAGCCCGATATTTTTAGTTTTTCTATCATAAAGCATGATGCCGACACATGAACCCAGCCCCAGTGTAACCAGCACACCTGGATGGCGGGTATGCTTCAGGTCAGCCATCCCCACCTTTATTGAATTTTCAGCCATTAGCACATTGCTCCTAAGGTATTCAACAATCGGATATAGCTGTCTGCGTCAGGTACAAGGAAAAAATCGCCGATCACTTTATCCGTACCCTGAATAAACTCTGTTTCGATATATAGTACGGTATCTGTTGTTTTACCAAGTTCTATCGCGGGAACGCTTAAAATGGCTCCAGCCATGTCTATGGCCAGGGCAGGTACGTCTGGCATGATGCGAAGACCTGTGAGATTGGACAGCGCAGACAGGTAAGAGCCTGTAAGAATATTGCCGACTTCCTTCAGTGCGGATAGTGTAATTTCGTTATACTCCATCTCCTGATTAATCGGGTTGCCCATCAGGATGTTCACCAGGAAATTGGCCGCGTCCTGTTCCAGAACAAACAGTATATAACCGGTGATATCCCCAAGCACTTCAAGCAGTATTCCCACAACCGGTGTTTCAGCCCCGCCAAGAACCTCGTTGACATCGGAAAACCCCATGATTTTGATCTGCGGAACCTTCATATCCACTTTTTTATCCAATAGCTTCGCAAGCGCGGTGGCTGCGTTCCCTGCCCCAATGTTGCCAATTTCCTTGAGTATATCCAGATGAAAAGCGTTTAGCAATGAAATATCCATATTTTTACCCTCATCGGTCTTTTCAAGACCCCCCTGATAATATAATCGTAATTCCGGTAATGCCCTGACCAAAGTGTTATGACAATTCAGGAACAAGTTCGCTGATCAGCCTTTCGAGGTTTATCAATGTAACCAGCTTTGATTCAGCTTTTGCTACGCCATTGATGTAATCCAGACTACTGTCATTAATGATCCCGACGGCACTTTCTATCTTCGACTCTTCCAGCTGTAAAACCTCGGAGACCGAATCGACAATCGTGCCAAATACAATTTTATTGATATCAAAAATAATGATTCTGGTATCATCATCTTCCGCCTTCCCAGGAAGGCCAAGCCTGGTCCTAAGATCCATAACGGGAATAATGTCACCGCGCAGATTGATAACCCCCCTGATATATGCAGGTGTCGTGGGTACTCTTGCGATATTGAGCATTCTTTCTATCACTGTCACTTTTATGATATCGGCGCCGTATTCTTCGTCACCCAAACGGAAAACAACAAACTGTTTCTTTTGAGCTTCCATCCATCAACCCTCCTTGCCCTGACAAACCGCTATAACTTAAATGATTGAGTTTACATCGATGATCAATGCGACATTCCCGTCGCCCAATATGGTAGCACCTGCAATGCTGCGTATGCCAACCAGCAATTTGCCCAAAGATTTTATAACGATTTCCTGCTGACCGATCAGCTTGTCCACCACCAGCCCGGACAGCCTGTCACCCTTCCTGACAATAACGCACGTGAGCTGCTTTTTGTTTGCCGGTGTTTCCCGTGCGGGAACTCCAAGCACGTTTTCAAGACGAATGAGCGGAATAACCATACCGCGCAGCATCATGACCTCTTTGTTACGAACGAGCTGAATATCCGAAGGGTTGATGTCGCCAATTTCCCGGATATTGCTTAACGGGATGGCATACTTCTCATCACCCACCATTACCAGGAGCGCCTGTATGATCGCAAGAGTTAATGGCAGACGGATAACAGTTTTACTGCCCTTCCCCCATACGGTATCCAATTCAAGGTTTCCGCCCAGTGCTTCAATTTTTGTTTTCACCACATCCAGGCCAACGCCGCGCCCCGAAAGATCGGTTACCTTGTCGGCTGTGGAGAAGTTTGGCCTGAAAAGATATTCAATGATTTCATTTTCTGATAATACAGCGGCAACTTCTTCAGTTTCCAAACCTCTTTCAATAATCTTTTTACGTACCTTTTCGATGTCGATACCCTGGCCGTCATCTTCTACCTCAATCACAACATTGTTACCATCCTGATATGCACGCAGCCAGATATTACCGGTTTTCTCCTTCCCTTTTGCCTTCCTGTCCTCCGGTTTCTCAAGCCCATGATCCGCTGAGTTGCGGATGATATGGATCAACGGATCGCCGATCTCGTCGATCACGGTTCTGTCCAGCTCTGTTTCTTCACCGGACATATGCAGAACCATGTCCTTCTTCAACTCTTTGGAGATATCGCGCACCATCCTCGGGAACCGGCTGAAGACGGTTTCCACCGGCACCATCCTCACCTTCATGACAGCGTCATGAAGGCTTGTTGTGATTCTTTCCAGGTTTTCGACAGCCTGGTTGTAATCGTTGGTCTTCCCTCCGGAACCAACATCTTCCAGCCTGGTCTTGGTAATAATCAATTCACTGACCAGGTTCATGAGTACATCCAGCCTGTCGATGTCGACACGGACGGTTTTATTTGTGAGCCGCTTCACATTCGTAGATTTTGAGGCAGTGCCTGCGGCAGCATTCGTGTCTGCAGCACCAGCTTTTCTGCCCGAAGCGGGTACTTCCTCTTCATTTTTACCGGCACGAATGTTTTCCGTATGCTGGGTTGTGATTTGTACGGTTTCAACCTTTCTTACTTCGGCAACCGAATTTAATTCCTTTTTAAAAAATGCATCATCATGCTTTGAAATGACAAGAACGGTAAAGGAATAATCGAATTTCTCATCCTCGATATCTTCGACAGAGGGATCGGATTTTATGATTTCCGAGTTCTTGTCAAGGATCTGGAATATGATAAAAGCACGGGCAGCCTTTAACAGACATTTCTTATCGAGCTCCACATAGATCTGAAGGACATTCATGGATTCTTCCAAAGCTTTTTCAATGACATTTTTATCATAAATGTTCAACTTCAGCCGTAAACCGTCGCTGGATGCTTTTTCCCCCGCGAAATACGATTTTGCTTCCTTCTGGGTTTGTGGTGCAGGCTTGTCTTTGTTCATCAATCGGGACAGGGCAGCGATGACATCCGCGTTGTCTTCGTTTCCTTCCTGACCTGTGGAAACAATCACTGAAACATATCCTTCAAGCGCATCAAGGCATTGGAACAAGACATCTACCACTTCGGGGCTGACGTTAATCCTGTTGTTTCTCAGCTCGTCCAGCACATCCTCCATATCATGGGTGAGAGTTGTCATGTGGGTGAAAGCCATTGTACCGGCCATACCCTTTAACGTGTGTGCCACTCTGAATATTTCATGGATGACTGAGGCATTGTTCGGGTCCTTTTCCAGCTCCAGCAGGGAAGTATTCAAGCTCTGTAAATGCTCCCTGGACTCTTCGACAAAAATGTCGAGGTATTGACTCATATCCATTATCTCTGCACCCCCATCAGGTAAGATTGCTTCAGGGATTTGCTTTATCGAAACCATTCCGGGTTTCCATCTCGGCGGCTGCCCTGGGTATTTCATATACAATGCAGGTTTTCATCCTGCGCGATGTTGCTTTTTCTTTGCTTCGGTATAAACATATACTACTTTTTTGTATATCGGCTTTTTTTTACAAACTTTTGAGCAAGGTATTCCAAACAGTGTTCTTAATTTCCATGTATTTCCTATCCTTCATCCTAACGGAGAGAACGATTATCCCAGGTCATCTTCATCACGTCTGAGCCAGTTTTTTTTCAACCGCTCTCGCTGTGTTTCAAACACATAACTTATAATTCGCTCCCTGTCCCTGTTTTCAATAAACTTAAATTCTATGCCGGTTGCATAGAAGATTTTCCCTTTTTCCCTGACCTCGAAGGATCGGGCAACGATCCCCATAAAGCGAATTTTTCGATCCAACTTCAGGTATGCTTCGATCATGGTTCCGCCTTTCAGCTTTGACTCTGTGACCAGGCAAGCCCCACCTCCGCTGATATCGCGGGTAACGGTTTTCATAAAGGGTTCCTGTTCGATCTCATCGACAGGAAACATTTCAACAATGCGATACTCTGCCTCCAGTGCACAGTTCATCCGGAAAAAAGATCTTCGTTCCTTTTTTTCAATGGCACTGACAGGACTAATCACTAAAATGGGGATTCCGTTCTGAACCTCCCTGCTTACCGCCTGAGCCCTAAAAGCGAAGGTATCGCTTTCTTTGGAAAAGATAACATCCATGAATACTCCGGCATGGACAGGGTAAACTTTCCCTTCATAAAACGGAACGTGAACCTCCATCTGGTTGGTTTTTTCTTCATAGTTTTCGTATTGGCTGACCAGAACCGGTTTTACCTTATCTCCATTGTTATCATACAGTTCCAGTTCTATCTTTGTTCCAAGCCCAATTTGACGATACCTCATGTTACCTCCCGCGACATGATGGCGTAAGGGATTATGTAGAAAATAGTCATTTTTGTGCACATTCATTATAGCATATCGTCATCAGGCTTGCATACTCCGAAGCCTGAAAATGATTGCGACCAGCGCTGAAACGATACATTTACCATAGGATACCATTATCCGTCAATTTCCCCCAAACGCGTTGAGCAGCCGGCCGAAGAAGCCTTTCATCCCCCTGCCGGCAGAATCTCCGTTTGCCTTGCTGGATTCAAAAAGATTACCCGCCAGCTCCATGATCTGCTGCGAAGCATGGCATCTGGGATAGCTGAGGCAGAACGGCTTTTGCTGCTTCACCGCTTTCATAACAAAATCGTCATATAATATATACCCTAGTTTTTGCAGTTTGAACGCTAAAAATCTTTCAGAAACCAGAGTTAATTTGGTTAATATATCATTTGCTTCTCTTTGAGACTCGGCTTTATTCACAATAACCTTAATCGTCTTGTGCTTGTTTTTTCTGGAAATCAGCTTGATAAGCGCATATGCGTCGGTGATGGCTGTCGGTTCGGGTGTTGTAATCAGGATCACCTCATCGGCAGCTTGAACAAAGCTCATCACATTTCGGGAAAGACCGGCACCAGTATCGATCAGGATCACATCATATAATTTGTCCAAGAGGCTGATATTGGAGATAAAGTTGCCTAATTGTCTGCGATCCAGCTGAACCAGCTCTTCCACGCCGGAACCTCCTGACAGGAATTTGACGTTGTTTGGCCCATCGGTCAGAACCTCGAAAATATTATGATCTCCCCGAATTAAATCCACAAGGGTATACTTCGTTGTAATGCCCATCAGCACATCGATGTTCGCCAGACCGAAATCAACATCAAGAATAACAACCCGCAATCCCATCTTGCTTAGCGCAATGGCCAGGTTTATCGTGATGTTGGTTTTACCCACTCCGCCCTTTCCGCTGGTTATGGTAACAACCCTGGCAGAGCCCGACCGATCGGGCTCAAGGGTTCTGTCGGGTATATTCAAATTATTCACGATGCTTCTCAGTTTTTCGGCCTGATCACTCATAGCTGACCTCCGGTTCCGGCAGAGCCGCACGGGCTCGTTATGCCGTATGAACTAAACATCCTGCCTGGATATGCGGCAGTTTCTGATGTTTTTCTGCACGGAACCTCTTATCCGTCTTTCGGTTGAAGAATGCTCTTTACAATTTCATGAATATTTGCTATCTCAATATCGTCTGGTACGCTTTGTCCGGCAGTGGTATAGGAAAGCGGCTTTCCCGTGGAGTATCTGGCGTTGAGAATTATCCCGGGTACGAGTGCTTCGTCGAGCTTGGTAAACAAAAGCTTATATTTTTTCAAGAAACCATACTGGGTCAGGATTTCGCGGCATGCCGCCCGTCCCATTCCGCAGTTTAGTACAAGATATACCTCATCCGCATCGATAGCACCTACAAGCATTTTCAGTTCTGAAAACTGGGCTGTGTTTTTATGACTGCGCCCGGCTGTGTCAACAAGAATTAAGTCCTTGTCCTGATGCTCGGCAATGGCGGTTTTAACCTCCTGCGGCGTATAAATGACCGAGACGGGAATATTCAATATTTCCGCATAGGTTTTTAATTGCTCCACGGCAGCTATTCGATAAGTATCGGCTGTGATCAACGCAATTTTTTTCTGGTGGTTCAGGGAGAAGTTCGCGGCAAGCTTGGCCAGCGTAGTGGTCTTACCGACACCCGTCGGCCCTAAAAAAATAACCACCGTGGGCTTTCCATCCTCCCGGAACTCTATGCCCTGTGGCTGCCCGAAAACCTTTTGCAGGATCTTTTCAGTAATAGCACTGATTTCCTCAAAGCTTCCGGCATTTTTAGCAAATTGCTTTACTTTTTCAATCAATTTATCGGCTATGGACGGCTCTATTTCATTATCGAACAAGACCTTTCGAAGCTCGTTATAAGCAGCTGCGTTGTCCTTCTCTGTCTCAGGGGCTTCACTTTCCTGAGCAGACATATTTGGCTGTGTATTCCGGCTAACTTCTATGGATTTATCGACTGTCAAATCCATCTTGGGCTCAACGGACATACCGTTCTTTTTTTCCTCCTTGTCAGCCTCGCTGCCATCCTGCTGGTTTTTGGCAACCTTATTATAAATCCGTTCCAGCATGGACTCCATCTGTTGAACCCGGTTTTCCAGAGAGTCGACCCTGGTTTCGGGCTGGGATGCCGGTTGCGCCTCACCCATACGGTTGTAGGTACCCATCGCAGGCTTGGTTTTCTTCGCAGGCTCCGCAGCTTCCTTTTTCGTTCCGTAATCTTCATCAATGGCCGCGAGCACCTCGGTAAGGGGCTTGCTGAAAAAACCCAGGATACCCTTTTTGCGAACCTTCCGGGTGCTGAGGATGATGGCTTCGCTGCCCAAATCCATTTTCACTTTTAGTATTGCTTCCTGAGCATCTTTGCCCGTATAACGCCGAATCCGCATATCTCCTCCTCGGTTTCAGGCTGGCTTGCTTTCTTTTACAAATAAATAATCGGTTGAACAATTCTTTTCCCCATGAGGGTTTTCCATATGAGGATATATCTGTTATGAGCTTTTCACCATTCCTATGGACCTAACCTCAGTGGTTGGCTCCAGTTCATTGTAGGATAAAACCACCAGCCCCGGAACGGATTGCTCGGTCATACGCTTGAAATACAACCGCACAACGGGGGACGCAATCACAACAGGCTGCTTTCCCAGCTGCGCCAGTTTCTCCATCAGCTTCGAAAGATTTCGGATGATTCGGTTTGTCACGGTTGGTTCTATGGATAAATACACACCGGTTTCAGTTTTCTGCACCGAATCCATAATCATCTGCTCCAATTGCGGATCCAACGTGATCACGTCGGAGTTGTCCGGTGTGATGAAGGTTTTCGAAATCGCTCTGCCCAAGGCTTGCCGAACATATTCGGTGAGCATGTCGGAATCTCTGGTGACCGGTGCATAATCGGCCAGGGTTTCCAGAATGGTCACCATGTCGCGGATAGATACACCTTCCTTTAACAGGTTGCCCAACACTTTCTGAACCTCACCTAAAGTGAGCAGTTTGGGAACCAGTTCATCAACAATGGCCGGATAAGTGGTTTTAACATTGTCCAGAAGAGTTTGAATATCCTGGCGGCCCAGCAGTTCATGAGAATGTCGCTTGATGATTTCAGTCATGTGGGTGGCAATGATCGACGGCGGGTCGACAACGGTATAGCCAAGCATTTCAGCACGGTCACGCTGGCTATCAGTAATCCAGATGGCAGGAAGACCAAATGCGGGCTCGGTGGTTGGAATACCGTCGATTTCATCCTCCGCCGTGCCGGGGTTCATCGCCATAAAGTGATCCATCATCAATTCACCCTGGGAAACCTCCACCCCTTTTATTTTAATGACATATTGGTTGGGGCTGAGCTGGATATTGTCGCGCAGGCGGATGATGGGTACGATCATGCCCATTTCGAGGGCAAGCTGCCTGCGAATCATCACCACCCTGTCCAAAAGGTCCCCGCCCTGGTTTATATCGGCCAGCGGGATAATCCCATAGCCAAACTCAAGCTCTATCGGGTCTACCTGAAGCAGGGATATCACGTTTTCAGGTTTGCGAATTTCTTCCACTTTCTGTTCTTCTGTGTCAATTTCACCCTTTTTCTGCTCTGCCTCCTCCATGGTACGCATGCGTGAAGCAAGGACGAGCAATAGAATTGCAACAATAATCATAAAAATCTGACCGATGATAAAGGTGAGCACGAAGCATCCACCTGCTGCTATATACATCACTTTCGGGCTGTTAAACAGCTGGGAGATTATTTCTTCCCCCAAATCCTCTTCGGAGGCCGCGCGGGTAACGATGATACCGGTGGCAATGGAGATCATCAGCGCGGGGACCTGGCTGACAAGACCATCCCCAATCGTGAGGGTGGTGTATTTCGTCAAAACCTGCTCTAAAGGCATGTTCCCTTGTACCATACCCATGATAAAACCACCGATGATGTTTAATGCGGTGGCGATAAAACCAAAGATAGCATCATTTTTTACAAATTTACTGGCACCATCCATGGAACCGTAAAAATCAGATTCCCGCTGAACCCTTTTCCGTCGCGCCCGGGCCTCGGTCTCATTGATTAAACCGGCGTTCAGGTCGGCATCGATGGCCATTTGCTTTCCAGGCATGGCATCGAGGGTGAAACGCGCTGCAACCTCGGATACACGCTCGGCACCCTTAGTAATAACAAGAAATTGAACGACCATGATGATCAGAAAGATGATGGCGCCCACGACGATATTGTTGCCGCCAACAAATTTTCCAAAGCTTTCAATGACCTTTCCTGCTTCTCCCTCACCGATAATCAAACGTGTGGAAGCCACATTCAGCGAAAGCCTGAACAAGGTGGTAAACAACAGCAGTGTAGGAAAAGAGGACATGGAGAGCGCGTCTTTTGCATAGATGGCATTTAAAAGAATGAGTAAGGAAATGGTCAGGTTAATAACCAGGAACAGATCCATTAATATAGTTGGCAACGGAACAAGTATGACCAACAATATTACAATAGCCAATACTGCTATGAGAACACTCTTAAAGTTCATATTTGTCCTCCGCGCTTCGACAGTTATCCTTCGTAAAACCTACTCCCATTTTACAGGATTTTTATCGATTACACAAGAGATGACAGGATTTTTAGGGAATGGACCCCCGGCTTCGCACCGCTTGAATGATATGCAGATAAAAACTCTGGCCGTTTACACCAAAACAGGGACGAGCGAATAGAATGATAGTAGATTAACATAAGAGGAGGCATGGATATGGACAACTGCTACGCAGGAGGTTATTCCACCAATAACAGCGAGATCCTCTTTTTCATCATTCTCTTCCTGTTGTTATTCTATGATACCGGATACGGCTACTAATGGTATGGGTCAGTGGGGAAACAAGGCAGATGAAACGAACGCATTTTTGCCATATGTTAAAAACGCATTACCCCCATGCACCTCCCCACTGACCTTCTATTGACCCATATGATTAAAGGCAGCTGATCACCAGCTGGCTCAGTTGTTCCCGGTTGAGTCTGACAGGATTGTTTTTGTTGGAGGTTTTTGAAGCAATTTTCACAGCATCAGCAGAGGATACGCCATATTTGCTTAACCCAGGCAGTTTCAAAGTCTCCTTCAGCCGGAACAAGTAGTTGACGAGCTCAGAGCAGGTTTTTGCATTGTCCGTGAAGACAGTGCCGCATACAACTTCGGCCAGTGTAACATATTTGCGAATGACACCCGCATTTCCGTGCCTGTCCTTAAATGCTTCCTGCACGCTGACCTGCACAGCCTCCGGTAGCATGGTGCCGCATAGCACCCCGTGGGGGATGTCGAAAAAGCCCCCGATGCTTGAGGCAAACCCATGAACCACACCCAGCCCTGCATTCGCCAGGGTGATCCCCGACAAAAAAGCAGCATAGGACATCCTTGCCCGTTTTTCAAGATGATGGGGCTGTGTTGTGCTGACATCCTCCAGTGAAGCCGCCGCAAACTCAAGTCCCGACAGTGCCAGTGCATCTGTAACTGGACTGGATGCATCAGACATATAGGCTTCCAGCAGCTGACAGAAAGCATCCATCCCGCTGGCGGCAGTAATATTGGGTGGGCAGTTTACAGTCAGCTCGGGATCCAGAACAGCCAGGTCCGGAACAAAATTGTCGTGGCGCAGGGAGTTTTTAAAACCGTTCTCTCCGATTTGACTGAGTACCGCATTTTTTGTAGCTTCACTTCCCGTTCCGGAGGTGGTTGGTACCGCAGTAAAAGGCACTTTTCGCCCATCATGCTCTAATCCGTTGCCCGCGCCTTCCAGAAAATCCATCACCGAGCACTGCTGTGTAAGCATGGCAGAGATGGCCTTTCCCGCGTCAACGGCGCTTCCGCCGCCAATGGAAACCACCATGTCGATTGCTTCAGACCTGTATTTTTCAGTAGTTTCATCGATAAACCCCGGTGAGGGTTCGTGATGAACCGAAACGGGAAAAAAGGAAATGCCTTCTCCAGACAACTCCTGTGAAAGCTTCGCCCAATGATCGGTTTTCTGAAAGGAAGAGCCGCCTGTTACCAGAATGATTTTTTGAGCCTTCCGGTCATGCAGGAGCGCGGGCAACATGTTTATTTTTCCTGCGCCGAACAGGAGATCCGGCGTATGGGTAAACTTGAAAGAAAGTGCCTGATGCATCACAATCCCCTTTCCCGACAACGAGCAACCTTATTACACATAAAGCATAATGACGGCCATGAACTCGAGGGGGTCATTGCCTGTGTTTTCAATCGAATGGAAGGCACCATCGCCGGTTAATATGACATCACCCGCACAAACTGATTTCAGCGTGCCATTATCGTTCACCTGTGCCGTACCCCTGAGGATGTAATATACTTCCTCCTCACCCACATGGTCATGCTGACCAATCGAGCTGCCGGGATTTAACGTAATCTTTGCGAACATGCGTACTTTTCCTTTTATCTCGTCCTTATTCAGGATATGGAGAATTTCAACGCTCCCATTTCCACCCCGCATTTTTTCACGGATCTCTGTTTTCATCTGTTCAATTTTCTTAACCATAGCAACCTCCTGAAGGCTTAAATATTCAATGAACTGAACACCAAATGGTGCTCTGTTTCATTCTATACTTTTCCAAAAACCAATACAAGCAGCAGTCACCTTCTGAATGCTTGTTCAATATACTGTAATGAGCCGGATATATGCTCGTTAAACACTACCAAAGGAGGTGAAAAATATGTGTTGTAAAGACCACCGTAGACTGTTCTGCCTCGCTGTCGGCATATTGGGCATTTTCCTGATCGGCCTTGGCGTTTTTCTTCTTGCAACCGGGTTTTGCTTTAAAGCTGTTACAATCGGTACGATTATTTCCGGTATTATTTTACTGGTTGTTTGCGGTTTAACCAAATGCGTAAAGCTTCATTGCCTGGCATGCCTGCTGTTGCTGCTAATCACCCTGTTTTTGGTCATCTTCGGCATCCTGACAATTTTTAGAGGAAGTCTTGTTGTAGCGTTAATTCTAATCGGTCTGGGTATTATAGCTCTTGTTCTTGATGTGGTTTGCTTGATCCTAAAGTTTTGTCGTATGACACCAGATAAGGGAGATCCGGTATATTTCACAAAGTAGTTCGGCATTGAAGAGGGCGGGAAAAAAGCCCCGCCCTCTTTTATTGCATGCAAATGCTTCTGTTGCTATAATAAATGTAATGACGTTTTGCTGATGTTGAGGTGATGATCATGCTGAAAAGGTTTCACTATAATTCTCCCGTAATCCTGACCTTTGCGCTTCTATCGGTAATTGCGCTTATTCTTGGGAATATAACCGACATGGCTTCTACCCGGCTGTTGTTTTCAGTTTACAGGGGAAACCTTCTGGATCCGCTTTTTTATGTCAGACTTTTTGGCCATGTGTTGGGGCATGTTGACTGGGATCATTTTTTCAACAATTTCCTTGTTATTCTTCTGGTAGGGCCCATGCTGGAAAGCAGATATGGTTCAAAGAACATGATCATGATGTTCGCCATAACAGCCTTTGTCACAGGAGTTTTAAACATCCTTCTTTTCAACACTGCCCTATTGGGTGCAAGCGGCATTGTATTCATGCTTATCATCTTAAGCTCTTTTGTGAATATCCGTGAAGGCAGTATTCCATTAACCCTCGTGCTGGTCGTAGCAATCTATTTTGGCAGAGAAATAATGTCCGGTTTATCTGTTCGTGATAATATCTCGCAGCTGACGCATATCGCCGGTGGGATATGTGGTCTGTTCTTCGGGTTCTCCTTAAAGAGTTCAAAAAAATGAGCAGCTTATTACGCAAACGTTTCTATCAGTGTACCGTCATGAGCATAAGCAAATTTTGTATTCCACTGGAATACGTCGATCCTTGGGTTTTAGCAGAATTAAAACATGCCTAAGGATCTTCTCAGTTGGTTTATTTCATTTACCAGGTAACTGTCAATGCAATTCTGTGTGTAGTAAATTGACTGCTTGTCTCTGTGAAGCAGCTGTATGCCATACTCATTTCTGCCAAAAGCAGCCGCTTTTCGAACGACTATCCCTTCACCGGTATACATTAACCCTCCCATAAACATATCAATCGTAACCGTGCAATCCACATCCATTTCTTTATCAGAGTAGATTCCAAGGCCGGCATAGCTGATATCCTTTATCCAAATCTCCTCATTTTTGTTCACGCTGCCGCGAAGATATCCTGACAAAGACACCTTGTGCCTGGTGAATTGCCTTTTTTCAGCATCACCGTAGATTTTGTCGGGAGAAATTAAAATCATGCTCTGACTTTTATAGGTATCGACGATATTTCCTCCGAAGCATTTAACACCGTTTTCTTCACCACCGTCCTGCTGTCCGACAACCAGCGGGTCTCCTCTTTTCAAAAAACTAATATCCGAACAAGACAGTTTTGCTGTAATGAATTCTCCCATCCGTCCCCGGATGATTTCACCATTAAACGGCTTGTCACTGGAATAATGAATAAAGACTACAATATTGCTCATTGACTGCCTTCCCCCTGGTTTAGGTATTCTTCGATTTACAGCGAAATGTAAATAAGCCACAGTTCATTATTGTTACCCGAAATATGGAAACTCAAACAACAAAATTCTATCTGATTCTCCTTATTTCGTAAAGGCCTTTACATATCCCATCTGTTCGTTTTTTATTACTCAACTGTCCCATAGTGTTTTGAGCGCTTGCCTGCACAGCAGGCTACCAGCGGCAGTGTGATATCACACCTTGGCATGTCGGTATCAGCATCTCAAAACACTACTCACAGATTGAGGTGGGGAAGTTTAGTTAATTAGTTAATTTGGTGCTTTGAAATCGCTAAACAGAAAAAATTTCAACTTCTTTGTTCTTGATACTTTCGATCATATCTCCCACATCCCCAAGCCGCCTTTCCAACTGTATTCCGCTGTATCCGGACATTTCACCCCAATGGTTGTCACTGCCGGCTGTTTTCAGAAGATGGTAATTGTCGGCATATTCATCGGCAAGTCTGTTTTCAAAATCGCTCCTGCAGGCATTGATCACCTCAACGGCATCCACCTTGCGGGGCAAGAGCCTTATCATTTCAATATAGGAAGCCTCGCGGAACGGATGGGCATGGACAATAAAGCCCCCCTCGCTGTGGACCAGATCACAATAATCGCTGACGCGAAGCTCCAACAAATACGGGTGGTTTATCAGCCATTCCCGGTTCAGTCCATAGGTTAAAAAGTCGGAACCCATGTAGGAATACTCCCACCCAAAAAATACATCCAACCCAACTTTCCTGCCTTCAGCATATGCCTTTTCAAAGCCCATGCAATACATTTCAACTTTATCATTCCAGCAGAGATCTATGGGAACCGTCGTGTTGCCATTGAAGAAATGATCGGTAATACAGATACCGGTGTATCCCATTGATTTATAAAAGCGTACCAACTCCTTCGCCGTTATCGATGCGCACCTGCTTCCTTCTGAAGTGTGCGCGTGTGTTTCGTATTTGAACATATCCGTGAATCCTTTCCATTTCAAGTTCTCTCTTTTCCGGTCCCGTTTACAGCATAGGGAGGCCTTTCGGGCCTCCCCCTCATCAAACGGATCACTTGGGACTCATCACGATGCAATCCGTTTCTAATAAAATGTACTGCAAGGCTTCAAGAGATTTGACGAATAATCCCTTCAACATCACCATTGTGTTCCGTATAATAAAAGCCCTTTTCCACGGCCTGCTTTGCCTTCATTGCAAGCACCTTGTCACCAATGACGATGCTGCCAGCCATTCTGCCCTCCCGGAACACAAACAGAACATAACTGCCGGGTGCTTCCCTTTCATATTGGATACAGTTTTCATCCCTGGGCATGTATTCGCCAATGCTGAACAGATCCAAGCCCAGAACCTTCAGCACTGCAGACCTTGGAATACCTTCAAACTGAGCGTCCTTTCCCAACGCGTTTTGTGCAGCAATTTTCCCCTGTATCTGCGCTGCATTCCAAAGGCCGTAAAGCATTCCTTTAAACTCAGTAATGTCTCCTGCCGCAAAGATGTTTTCATCTGAGGTTTGCATGCTACTGTTGACAACAAGGCCTGAATTTACTTCAAGGCCTGCTTTCTGAACAAGCCCGACGTTTGGGCGGATGCCCGCTGTGATAATGACCATCCGGGCTGGCAATTGTTCTCCGGTGGAAAGCTTTACGCCCGTGCAGCCAACTTCTCCGGTGATTTCCTGGACTTTAGCATTTTCCCGAACCTCAATTCCAATGGTTTCCAGGTATTTCTTTAGTACACCAGAGCCTTTTCTGTTCAACTGACGGGGCATTAGCCATTCCATTCCTTCCAAAAGGGTTATGCGCACACCGCTTTTTGCGATGGCCCCTGCGATTTCAAGGCCCAATATCCCACCGCCGATACAGATGACCGATTCCAGGCTTTTGAGTTGTTGCAGAATGTAATCCGCATCTTCCAGATTCCTTACCGTAATCACATTAGCAAGTTCCTTCCCGGTAATGGGGGGTACGAAGGGATATGCACCATTGGCAATGATCAGTTTATCATAATCTGCTTTACTGCCGTCGGAAAAAGCAACCTGTCTTTCTGCTTTATGAATATCAATGACTTCCATGCCTAAGAGCAGGTTTATTCTCTTCTGTTCATAAAAGCTTTTGGGATGGATGACAAGGCTTGATCTGTCAACCTCCCGTGCAAGATATCTTGAAAGACTTAACCGATAATAAGGCAGCAAGGCTTCCGCACAAACCAGTGTGATTTCCGCATTTTCCGAGTTTTTACGGAGCTCTTCCGCACTGGTTACACCAGCTATGCCTCCGCCGACAATGACATACTTTTGCGGCCTGCTGATTGCTTCGGGAGGCTTCTGAAGACCCAATGGTTCAAATTCGGATGAGGGTACTCCGCAAACCGGGCAGCTTTCCGGTGGTTCGGAACCTGTATGGATATAGCCGCAAACAAGGCATTGCCACTGTTCTATTTCAAGCTTTGGTTCAGTTTTTTGTGGTGTTACGATGACTTCAGGAGATATCTGCTGGCCCAAAGCCTCAAATTCGGATGACGGTACCCCACAAACCGGGCAGCTTTCCGGCGGTTCAGAGCCTTCATGGATATAGCCGCAAACGAGGCATTGCCACTTGTTTATTTCAAGCTTTGATTCGGGCTTTTGTTGTGTTACGATGACTTCAGGAGATATCTGCTGACCCAAAGCCTCAAATTCGGATGACGGCACCCCACAAACCGGGCAGCTTTCAGGCGGTTCAGAGCCTTCATGGATATAGCCGCAAACAAGACACCTGTATGTTTTCATTCGTTTTACCTCCGAGTGGATTCTCAGTTTATTATAGCAACAGAAGCATTTGCTTGCAAATGTAATGAAGGTTGTTTGGACGATCGGGTAAATGAGCAACCAACCAATTATTTACTGCATCAATGATGTGAAAAAGGCTGACAGCTCGAGTATCTGAGTAATTCTCGTTCTGACAGCCGTTTTCAGAAATTATGGCAGGTTACCTGATATTACCTGATTTTAAAGATTTTAATGGCGTCTTCCAGCTTTTTCGCGTCTTCTTCCAGAATAATCGCTGACTGACGCAATTTTTCCACCGAGCCTATCTGATTTTGTGCCGTTGCATTCACTTCCTGTGATGATGCCGATGTTTGCTCCGTAATAGCAGAGATGCTCTGAACTGCGCACAAAGTATCATCTTTTGCGGTTTCAATGGTTTTCAGCCGCTGCAGGATATCATTCATATGATCAACCAGGCTGTTTACGTGGCTTGAAATATCATCAAATACACTAACCGTTTTTAAAAGTGCTTCAGCTTGAGAAGCCACAATGTTCTCTGCTATTGCTGCCGTATCTACAGTTTCCTTGTTTTGCACTTCAATTTCCTTAACGGTATTCTGTATTTGCTTCGCTGCTTTCACACTTTGCTCGGCCAGCTTTCTGATTTCTTCCGCAACCACTGCGAAGCCGCGGCCGGCCTCTCCGGCCCTGGCTGCTTCAATGGAAGCATTCAATGAAAGCAGGTTGGTTTGGGAAGCAATAGCATTAATAATATTGATAAAGCCCTCGATTTTCTTGGATTGTCCCTTGGAATTCTGGATTTTCTGAATAACATCCTGGGTGATCTCGGAGGTTGCTTTTGACTTGCTGCTTAGCTCATCAATAATCAGCATTCCTTCTTTTGCCACGTTTTGCGTATCACTTGCAATCTGTCCGATCTCATTGGTATTGCTGTAAACCTGGTTGATCTGCTCTGAAAGATTGGACATCTGATGCAGGGAGCGCTCTGCATCCTCTGACTGTTGGATGATTCCCTTCCCTATTTCGTCGATGGCCATGGAGATTTCCTTTGTTGCATCCAACAAGACGTCTGCAGTACCTGTAAGGCTAACAGAGGAACCACTGACCGTGCCGGCTACGTCCTGTACCTCACCGATCAGGGTTCTCATATGCATCATCATATCGGAAACTCCATTGGACAGGGTATAAAACTCATCTCTTCTTTTCGTGTCAAGCTGAACGGTTAAATCACCCTCGGATACCTTTTGAATGGAATTTTTCAAAGAGTCAATGGGCTTACTGATGCCCCTGGTGATCAGAAAGACGACCAATATGGCAAGTAAGCTTGCTGCGGTGATAAAAACAATATTCAGTGTTTTTAGGCTGCTAACCTGCATCAAAATCGCACTTTTCGGAACCAGCGCGCAAACAGTCCCAGGTATCCCCTTGAATTTACTATAAATAAACAGGTATTCGCTGCCATTATAGTTTTGGTAGGAATACCCCGATTCCTCTTCCGATTCCAGGATTGCCTGATAAAAAGGCAGTCCTGAGAAAACTGTTTGCGCATCGATATTCAGTGTTTCTCTGCCATCACCGGTGATAAAACCCATAATACTGTCTTCTCCCAGATCATATTCAGAGAACACATCTTTGATTAAGTCGCGTGAAACATCATATACCATATACCCATTGCTGCCATACATTTTCCTGATCAATGAGGCGGCGTAATTGTCTGTTTTATACTCGTTGGATCCTTTTGGCATTATCTTATCCAGTTCGGAATGCTCTCCAATCCAAAGGTATTGAGCTTTCTTTTCCTTAAACTGATTCCCGATGTCAGATGCGACAAGCTTGCTGTAAAGGTCATCATTGATCTCTGTATCCCCGAAGCTTGTTGACATCCCCAGTCCGTTACCGCCAAGCAGATGAATATCATAAACAAAGCTATTATAGTGTGCGTTCATCGAGATTCTGTCAAAGGTATCATCATAGGATTTTGTCAGTCCTTTGCCTTCTTCCTTGGTCAGAGCAAAAAACTCCTTAAAATTAATATCGGAGGTAATTTCCAGTGATGACAATTCTATCTGACTGAAACCAAAGTTCATATACTTGCTGATTGCTTTGACGGTATCCAATGAACTGGATTCATAATTGCTGATAATTGCTTTCTCAGATTTCGAATAGGACAGAACACCATAACTTGCCAACATTATGACTGGAATGAGCAGACCAATTACAAGTTGAAGTTTTATGCTTTGGAATCTTCTTAAAAAGGGGTTCCCTTTGTCATTGGAAGGAGTTGTATTCTTTTTTAATGGGCTCCTCTTTATAGAATTGATGATATTCTTTAGCTTGAAAGAATTACCCTTATGTGATACTTCCTTTTTTAACATAATAGATTCCCCCCAATAAATAAACATAAAAGAAAAAATGTCTAAAATACAATGTTCTAATTAAATATCGGCATTTGATCCATCTTTTATTTACTTTCTACGATCACTATTCGAGATTTATTTACCCGTATTTATCACAAAGCAAACACATGGGACAAAGTTTCATACTGTTTGGTTTTAGGGGGTAGGTTTTTTGGGGTTTTTGGACAGGTTCCTGGACAGGTTTTTTTGGGTGAAAACTCTTGCAAAACAGGGCGATTCTGTGTATAATAGGTTTTGTCACGAATTTGGGGGTGTAGCTCACCTGGGAGAGCGCTTGAATGGCATTCAAGAGGTAAGGGGTTCGATCCCCCTCATCTCCACCAC
>CAYVFB010000051.1:0-23676 GCA_964450305.1 uncultured Ruminiclostridium sp. | reverse complement strand
CGAATCCCGGTTAATATCATCTACTGCCACATCCAGCAGCATGTCATTATATTTAAAGTATTTCCACAAGTTATCGGCAACGGCGAACAGAATTGCTTTTATATCCTTGCCTTCTTTTTGTAAACTCGCTGCGAAACTGTTGAGCTTTTGATAATCAATCGTGGGCTTTTCCTTAACGGGTTCCAGGCCCTTCGCTGCCGATGGTGTTAACGCAGGGTGCTTTGCCTCCGTTTGTTTTAAAGGCTGCGTGATGGAAGGCTCCGGAGAAACCAACCCCACAGGGTTCATTGAATTTTCTTCATCTGGTGATGCTGTATCATCATGCAAAACTACCCCGGTTCGTTTCACTTCACTTCCGGTTTGCCGGTCATTTCCCTTCTGCTTTTTCCCACAGGAAGCAAATACAAGGATGAATACCAAAAACATGAGTACAAATTTTCTATTCATAGCTTACCTCGCATGATTTGAATATGTTAACCCGCTTTTATGTTGCACAGAACAGCCGCCATAACTACTCAGACTTGTTATGGCCGATAATGTTCCCTTTTTCATCTGTTATGAAAGAACCCTTTGACATATCCAGTATGACATATTGGTTTTCCCATGGATCCTTGATCACGGCGCATTTTCCGATTTCAATATTAAAGGGTCCAATCAACACTTGCCCCCCTGCTTCTTTGATTGTATTGACAGCTTCTTCAACAGAATCAACCTTGAAATCGATCTCCTGGCCTCTGCGTTCATTTTGCACAACCACTTCGGTGATGTCTTCATCCATGCCGAGGCCTGCCGAGGTTTCTGATTTCCAAATCAGCCTTAAGCCCAGGCTTTTGCAGTAATAGTTGATGCCTTCCTCCAGGTTCGAAACATAGAACTGAATACAGTCCACATTTCTGAACAATGTTTTCATTCTCTTTTCCATCATGTTTCACCCTCCTGAATGAATTCAATGAACGATTGCGTGAATTATGCGCCAAACCAGGTTTTATTTGCAAAATAAGCATGGGCGCTGAAAGCGCCTTCCACACGCAAAAACAACAATGTTTTGTATACAACTGGTTCATAAGTATCTCTGATAGTTATGAATGGCCCGCCAGGTTGCATGGGCAAGCAGTGCATTTCTCTGCAAAGGCAGGGGCCTTTTGGCATTTGTTATACAGAAAAAGACCTCATCCGTTTTCATCGGATCTGAGGCCTTCTTAAGCAACAGCGTTTACAGCCAGATACCCGGACTGTCAGTCGGGTTTTCTATCGTGCCGCGGATAGCGCTTCACCAGGACGGCAGCCTTGGTGATGGCTGAAATAACATCCACTTCAAACTGTGTTTTCAGGTTGTTGATCTTTGAATAAACCTCACCCTTGACAGTTACAACATACTGAGGGGGCAAATCATTCAAGGCTTTCGCCGCGATATCCATTCTGCAGATTTCACATTTGCACATATTGATATCCTTTAAAATATCATCCATGCTGTTAAAAACAATCTCTTCCATGAAGTTCTTAATAATCATTCCACTAACCTCCCAATACAGCCATTTTGCCTGTCCTTAACATTATATAACAACATTTTTCAAATGTGAAACAGATCATTTCGTTTTTATATTGGCTTTTGCTTTACAAACATCTTTTCAAAGATGCGCTTGAGCCGTATGGTGAAGGGCTCGTTCACATCAAGCGGCTCTACCAGGACGGTGGTTAAGCCCAGCCTGTTCCCACCACGAACATCGGTAAACAACTGATCCCCGATGACGGCGGTTTCCTCTGGAATGAGCTTCAGTTGGGTCATGGCTTTCAAAAAACCCCTATTGGACGGTTTAAACGCACGATATCGGGCATACAGCCCAAGCTTCTCATTAAAGACGTCCACCCTTCTTTTGGTCGCGTTTGACACAATTGCGGTCTGGATGCCATTTTTTTTTAAGAACGCGATCAGCTCTATCACTTTTTCATCCGGGATCTTTTGTTTGTGCGTAATAAGCGTATTGTCTATGTCCAGAAGAACACCTTTGATCCCGCGTTCAATCAACCAATCAACATCCATCGTGAAAATCGATTTTACAAACAGATCCGGTTGCAGACCCTTCCCCATAATATTCCCTGTCTCCTTTCGGCTATCATACCAAACTTCGAAACTCTGTGCAAGAATTTGTTTACAGTGCCGATCCAGTGTGATAAAATACCTTAATAATTCGATGATTTTCCTGTGAATGCAGCAAAATCATCCTATAGGTTTCTCCATTTTACGCAAGGTTATGAATTCAGATAAAGGAGTGTGGCTTGATTGAAAATCACCATTGAAAGAAACCAAAACCCAAAGCAAAAGCCTGCAAGCGAACATCTGGTATTTGGAAACACCTTTTCCGATCACATGTTTATTTGCGACTATTCCACCGAAAAAGGATGGCATGATGCACGGATCATCCCCTACCAGGAGATAAAAATTGCTCCATCGAATATGACACTGCATTATGGTCAGAGCATTTTTGAGGGGTTGAAGGCATACAAAACCGCCGACAAGAAGGTTAATTTGTTTCGCCCCATCGAAAACATCCGCCGTTTGAACGCATCCTGTGTTAGAATGTGCATTCCTCCCATCGATGAAGAGTTTGGTTTGGAAGCTATTAAAACCCTGGTTGAGCTCGACAGGGACTGGATTCCCGAAGAGGAAGGCACATCCCTGTACATCCGTCCGTTCATCTTTGCTACCGACGCTCATCTGGGGGTTCGTCCTTCAAACACTTACAGCTTTGTGATCATCACCGGGCCTGTTGGTGCCTATTACAAGGAAGGCATTAATCCGGTGAAAATATATGTGGAATCCAATTATGTGCGTGCCGTTATCGGCGGGCTTGGGGAAGCAAAAGCCGCCGCAAATTACGCTGCCAGCCTGAAAGCACAGGTTGAGGCCAAAGAAAAGGGTTACACACAGGTTCTTTGGTTGGATGGCGTTGAAAAAAAATATATTGAGGAAGTCGGTACGATGAACGTGTTCTTCATCATCGGAAATGAAGTGGTCACTCCGAAGCTTACCGGAAGCATTCTTCCGGGCATTACCAGAAAATCTTCGGTGGATCTGCTGAAATCCTGGGGTTATGAAACCAATGAACGCCGCATCACCATACAGGAAATTTATGAAGCCCATGAAAAGGGCCTTCTGAAGGAAGTCTTCGGCACAGGCACCGCAGCAGTCATCTCCCCGGTAGGTGAATTAAACTGGAATGGAGAATCCATTCAAATCGGGGATGGAAAAACCGGTGCTGTTTCACAGCGGCTCTATGACACCATGACCGGCATTCAGTATGGAAAGCTTCCCGATACCATGAACTGGATTGTCCGTGTTTAAACCCTGTTCATAAGCACTTTGCGTTTTAGATATCTCATGACTGTTAGAGTTCAACCGTTCATCACAATTCCAAAAAAGAGGGCTTCGCCCTCTTTTTTGGAAACACAGGGGGACGGTTCTTCTGTGTTCGTTCCAAACACAGAAGAACCGTCCCCCTGTGTTCCTACCCTTTTGTTTCCTTGTTTGACTGGAAATGATGTTATATGGTAAACTGAATATAAGCACTATAATACCTGACAGAATATCGAATGCACCTTAAAGCTGAATCCTTCCTTCTTTTTGACATTAATCAAATCATAATATGGTTTGTGAAAAGAAGGCATTCCCTATTTTCTATTCACTTTAAGGGTTGTAATATTTTAATCATCTGTTTCACCCGATCCCGTTCAAGTTTCCAGGCAGCATGCTGCCATATGCCATCAACTGATTTTGCAGATAAGGAGGCATAGCAATGAAAAAGTTTTGTGGTGATTGCGGGGTTTCCCTGAATGAAAACAGTCAATTCTGCCCCTCCTGCGGAGCAAAAACGCTCCAATCAAACCCAGTGAATGAATCTTCCCCCAATCCGCCAACCAAACAACAAGAGAATACATCTACGGTGTTAAGCACAGAAAAGGCTCCGAAAAAGGACAAACCGAAGGCGAAAGAAATCCCTAATGTCAATCCGGTCATGGTAAACAACATAATCGCAGATGCTTCCGCCGGAGAAATTAGCTTTGTAAATAGTCTTAATCCTTTCGGGAAATCTCTCACCGTTCTCAGCCCCGTTAAATGTATTATTGACGGGTTTCAGCGGATCATCAGGAACCTGAAAACCGTATTTCAGGATAAGAAGCGCCTGATATCCGCGCTGGTTCTCGGGGTGATTTGGATCGTGCTGATGCTTCTTCCAAAGCTTGGTTTCAATCCCCTTCCAGTGAAGATACTATCCGCACTCACTTTCGCCCAGGGTGGCTTCACCAATGACATCCTGCGCGCATTTGGGGGCATTGTCGGAAAAGGAATCTTTGCAACCTTTTTTCTTTCACTTTTTTCTGGTAGAAATGCCCTGAAAGGCTATGGGAAGGGCTTTAAGATGCTTTTTTCATCGCTGAAATCTAAAAATCCCAGCGAACTTGCTTCTTTGATCGTCAGCATTGGCCTGGGGCTGATTCTGTTTAACTTCATCTCCGGTCTTGCAACGATTTGGAATAGCATGGCGGGGATTGCTGCCTTTCTCCTGATGCTTCGTTCCCTTGGTCGGGAATCAGGCTTTTTCAGAAGCCTGGCCGCCTCCCTTACCGCAAAAAAAGTAAATGGTGCGAAAGCAATCGATCCATCCCTGTTAAATCGCATTACCTCCGGTATGGCCATAGGTTTGTTTCTTTCTGTTGCACTTTGCAACATCCCCTTTGTATACCTGCCTTACTGCGTAGGCGCAGCTGCAATCCTGGCTGGAATCATTCTGAAAATCGTTTCAAGGGGCAACAAAAAGCAAGTTGCCGCATCCCTCCTATTGTTGGCATACGCACTGACACTCCTGTTCCCCCTGGCTGCCTCAGCCGGAAAAAACGATGATGAATGGGCTGGTACATGGACCCTGAAGGAGGTCATCATCGATGATAAAAGCGATGGGTTAAGCGCCTATTACGCCGACAATCCGAATGATTTGACCGTGGAAAAGGTTAAGATCACCGATTCTTCCTATGAACACGAGTTCCGCTACACCGGTGAGGAGTACATCTCCGACATCGTTGAACTGGAAGACGGAGAGTATGTGCCCATCCACTATTATGCCGGTGAGTTCTTTAAAACGAAAATCACCTTTGACAAACCACCGAAATATCTTCGTGAAAATCAGGAACTTGAGCTGCAGGTGAATTTTGATGTGCAGGACAGTTATATTGAGTATTTTGATTATACGAACTATTTGATGTATGGCTGGATGAACGTTTATGAGGGAAAGGAAATCAGCAAGAACGTCCGGGTTGGTGCGCGAATCACCAATGCCCAGTTGGACGTAGATGAGAAAACCACGACAAAACAGATGAAGGTTTCCGGTTTCGTCCCCTATGGTCTGACCAACGGGGAGATCATGGGAATCGAACTGATCGTCGGTTTCAACACATATTCACACGATTACAAAAACATCGCTCACACCAACGAAGAAGATGATATGACCACTGCTCACATCTATTATCTGTATGAATGGAAATATGGTGTGAATAACATGGTGTTGAATACTGATGCATCAGAAGGGCCTGGTGAAACCGATTTTTCCGTACCTGCGGCTATTGTGATCAGCGCTTTGGGACTTATGACGACTCTGGGCGCTGCAGGAGCATCGGCTGCCGGCAGCGACACTGCAGATGAAAAAGGAAGCACCTATAAAATGTCGCTATACAAGGATTTTGGCAATGCAATCCGATATAATGCACCCGCTGTTCCCGTGTATGCACGGATGGTAGAGATTACCCCTGAGGGAACCGAAATCAACCGAACAGACCTGACTGCACGCATTGAGATCTTCCCGGGCACAAGCTTTGTAAAGGTACGGGATCAGCAGATCTCAGGGGAATATATGGGCGCTTTTGTCGAAGCTGAATCCGCCTTGAATACCGGTAACCCAGAGGAAGGTGTCGTATGCTTCAAATTCACCGGCGAGGGTGGTTCCTTCCAGAACAATGTTACCTTCCGCCTGGTCGGTGACCCGTATATTGAGTACATGAGTAAACATAACAACCAGCTGTATGTTTTGGCCGGCAGCGGACGTGAATTTATGCTTCCCTGTATTCCAAAGGATTTCATGGCCACTCCGACTGTTCAACTACAGACCACGGGCAATGACTTTATTGACCTCCGACTGGAAGCAGGCAAGAAAAATAATTACCAAATCATTGCCACCGATAAGGCATCGAAGCCTGAGAATCTTGAAAAGTTATTCGAGACTTTCCGGGTAGAGCTTACCGCCCAAAGCGATCAGAATGAGTATGTGCGCTCAGCCATAGAAGTGATTGTATGCTATGAAGGGCTTATACCTGAATGGCATGGCAGAGACAAGGAAATCCATGCCCGGTACATTAACCGCGAGAAAAAAGAGATGGCGAATACCCCCATCGGTTTTTCCATCGGGGTTTGGAATGATCCGGAACAAATCCTGGATGTGAAGCCCGCGGGTGAAGTTGAAATTTCGGTTGATGATAAAAAGGAACTGTACAAGACCATCGGAATCTCATGGGAAATCGATTCGGAATCGGCTTCGGATCGGGTAACGAACTACCTGTTCACCGCGAAGAAGCCCTTCCCCTCTGAAAATCCCGCTGATATTGATTTAACAGTAAAAGCCGGTGAGCTAACCTATCAAACGACTATGAAGCTCATGCCCGACCTGGTGCAGTATTCCCATGATCTGAAGCAGGAATATGAGAACTGCCTGTATATCATCGAAACCTATATGGAAGGCGAGCTTAGGGAAAAACGACTGAAACAATGCAAACAAACCTGGGGCAAATTCGGCATTGAGGATTATCAGGCATACCGCAAACAGGTATGGAAGTCCGCTGAAAATCAGATCCTGCAAAAGCGGGACAGCTACCTGTCCAGTGCTGCATATGCAGACACTGCCATCGTCGCGTTGGAGTTTGCTAAAAACATCGGGGATATCGCCCTGGATATGGCTCTCGCCCCCATCGGAGGCCCCTTTGCCTCCATCCTGATCGGCCAGGCCAAGGATTCCATTCTGGAAATTGTGGAACTGTATTCCAACGATAAACTCACCTTTGAAGGATTCAAGGAATTCTTCAACAACCGGCTGACTCAGATGATCGGCATGATCGACAACTTCTTTGATCCGCCCGAACCAGATGATCCGAATTTCAAAAAGAAAGCCGCCATCTGGTTCAGCTGCTACTTTATCTATCGTTGCTGGTACCATATCACCTATGACCAGGATGATTCGGGCAACCCTGCCGGGGTTGTCAGCGGGGTCAAGGCGGCTGTGCAGGATATGACGGTCAAAGCCGTGATGGTTGCGTTCATGAATGATGCGCTCGATAAAGCGAAGGCAAACAGCTCTGCCGCCAAACTGGTGAATAAGACAGGATACTCCAAGGATGCAGACAGCGAGCTTGGAAAGAAAGCGGTTTCTACAGCAGCAGAACTCTGGGACCTTACCGCTACGTCAGTTATCGGATTCATCAAAAGCCTGCTCGGCGGAGGGGGAACCCCCGCGTAACACATTGAGCTGTAACAGTTTATAGTAAAAGACCTCCAGAAATGGAGGTCTTTTATGTGATGATAGAACAAGGAAAGGAATCAATCCCTGCCTCGAACTGATGCACCAGCCATTACGGTGAAAATTGTTCATGGCAGAGTTACGAAATAGCCTTCATCACAGCTGAATCCACCCGGTTTACTGCAAAACAGTTTTCAGTAGTTTATCAACATCATCGACCGGCATTGGCTTATAATAATAATAGCCCTGCGCCTCATCGCACCCTTTTTGCTTCAGGAATTCGAGCTGTTTTTCGGTTTCAACACCCTCTGCAATGACCTTTAATCCAAGGCTTTTTGCCAGATTAATGATAATCGCTACAATGGCCTTGTCCTTTTCACCAATCTCCAAATCACGGATAAACTGTATATCAATTTTTATGCGGTCGATCGGTAAGCTTTTCAGGCGGCTGAGGGAGGAATATTCCGTACCGAAATCATCGATGCTGATCTTTACACCAAGCATTTTGATTTTTTCCAGAATACCCATTAAATTATTGGACGGATCATTCGCAATGCTCTCAGTGATCTCCAATTCAAGGGATTGGGGCTGAAGACCGGTTTCCTT
Organism: uncultured Ruminiclostridium sp.; assembly: GCA_964450305.1. GTDB lineage: Bacteria > Bacillota > Clostridia > DSM-8532 > DSM-8532 > JAAYJG01. Next base: position 15,514 of record CAYVFB010000051.1, on the reverse strand, counting down.
TAAAACACCCGCCAGAATACTGATCAAATTTGGATTTCGTAATTGGATTAAGGATAGATTAACCCCCATTTGCACCGGGAAACCCATATCCTGCCATTTTTTGTTTTGATGACAGGCAGTTCGAAGAACCCATTCTCCAATGGGATTGATTAGCCCCGAACGCTCTGCAAGCGGGATAAACTTACCCGGTGATATCAGGCCGGTACCAGGCAGATTCCATCTCAGCAGGGCCTCAAGCCCAATCAGATGGCCTGTTTGGATATCGATCTGCGGTTGATAGTAAACAAGCAGCTGCTCCCGTTCCAGTGCCCTGTAAAGCAGATTTGTCAATTTCAGTTGTTCAACCGCTTCCGCCTTCATCTCCTCAGAACATAGCGCGAATTGATTTTTACCTGTTTTCTTTGCTTTGTAGGCTGCGATATCCGCATTTTTCAGAAGTTCCTGCGCATTATTTCCATCCTGGGGGAACAATGCAGCCCCGGCATTGGCTGTCACAAAAAACTCCTGGCCTTTAACAACAAAGGGGGACTGAAAGATATCCAGAATGCTCTTCACAATTCTGACAACATTTTGGACATGATTGACATTATGCAGCAGAATGGCAAACTCTTCCGAACCGACTCGTGCAACCGTATCGGAAGATCGGACGTGCTTTCTCAGGCTGTCAGCAATTGCGACCAGCAGCAGATCCCCCTGCTCATGGCCCATCGAGTTATTAACCAGTTTCAGGGAATCCAGCGCGATAAATACGACACAGAGAATCTGCTCTGACCTGACAGAAAGGCTGGTGGCCTGATTCATCCTTTCCGTCAGCAGGAAACGGTTCGGAAGCTTTGTGATTTGGTCATAATATGCCATAAATCGGATTTCATCATCCGCGCTCACCTTGATTAGTGCATCCGCTGTAATGTTGGCAATAATGCCAAGCTCATCCGGTAATCGCATATTCCAATGGTTCATCGGCTTTCTTGAGCAAAACCCCAAAAAGCCGAGCAGTTCATCCTGCTTTTTAACCGGCATTGCGACAAAAGCTCTGACTTCCTTGCATACAATTTTCTGCCGTATATCATCCGACGATACTTTCCACTTATCTTCAAGCACGATGGGTTTATCGTCTCTGAGCAATTGAATCCATAGTGTCAGCATGTCCGGTGGTATATCCATTAAAAGCTTGTTATCGTTGTCTTTATGCCACTCGTAATTGTGTTTGATGGTTTTCTCCTCCTGGAACAGGACCAGACAGGCTTTATCGCATTGGGTCAATAAGCCGGCTCTTTGAAGCATCAGCTTCAACCGATCTTCGAGATTGTCCTGATCGACCCTGACAAAATGATAGGAAATTTCAGAGACAAGCCGTTGAAAAGCAGTTTGATGGACATTTTCCTTCAATCGCTGAACATATAATCTATTCACATAAATTGCAACAAACAACGATGTGAACAGCAGCACAATGCGAGTAATATAGTCCGTTTTGGTTACCTGAACGACATTTTGTGGCAAGATAACCCAAAGCAGAATCTGTGTAAAAATTGAAGAGGTTACAACAGCGGTAAGAATCAAACGCTTGTTGAAAACCAGGCTGATGATCATCATCACAAACGCCAAAGCCCAAACGGTGATCCCGGCAAATTGTAAAAATTGCAGTGTGATGATTGGGATGAGAGCCGCGAAAACAATGGCAATAATAATTTCTTTGCTATAGGCCGTAATGGATGATTTGGATAAATATACTGCCAGAACTCCGGCTGCAATTAGAAAAACGCCGTAAAGAATGACAGAGAGTGATGAAAAACTATCGAAAAAATACAATTGAAAGAATATACTGATGGCGGCTCCAACAAAAAAAACAATGGATATATAACGCAGAATCTGCTCTGTCGATGAATCGTCGAGGATCAATTCGTTTTTATCAACCTGCTCAGTAACCAGGAATCCATACTTTTTCATGGCGTAATAAACGGCTGTGATTGGAATCATGATAACGATGGGCGCCATTTGCGGCAGGTTGGCTGTTATCAGGTTTAACAGCACATCTGTTATGGATCCGATCACTAATGCCAAAATGAAGGACAGGAAAATAATACGCGATTGCACCCGGATGCTTTTATCCGCTGATTTTGTTCCCCAAATCAGTATCAGGATTATTGCTGCCAGACTATAGACAACATAATAAATGTAAAAAAGCCAATCCCAGGCAGAAGTTCCGGCAATATTAACCCATCCAAACTCCGTAAGCTCAAGCAGATAGGGATCCTTCGCAAGGCCCGCCGGGATGACGAATGCGAGTATATTCAATACGGCGGGCAGATATAGCAATAAATAGATCCACCATTTTTTGAGTACGTTTTTTTTACCGGTGATAATGAGTGAGAAATGAAGAACGTTGGCGTATAGGGTCCCCCAACCAATCGCCGCAAACCTTCGCCAGATTTCACTGGTTTCAACCTTCGCAGCAGGCCCTGCAAGGGAAAAGCCTAAGGACCAGAAGCATACTGAAAGGATCATCGCAAAGAAGCAACGATTAGCAGGTGCTTTACTGTTATTCTGGAGAACATAAAGGCCTAATATTAATGCGATTATAAAAACCGCAAAAAAGAGAACAGAAAACATCAACGTATAGTTTGTCATTTATATACCTCTTTGTATAGCCAGGGGTTAGCATGCCTGTTCAAAAAAAACTGGCTTCCAACGCCTGGTACCCGCATGGCTGTAATTCCTTTTACACCCTGAACATGTGAGTCCGGTACCAATCCTTGATCCCGATAAAAATATTTACCCATCATGACAGCATTAAAAACAGCGTATCAATGATTTCATATCATGGTTGTAATGATTGAGACTACTTTTAGGTTTTTGATGAGTTGATGCACATGTTAACATAAAAAAATCGCAATTGATAAAATCCTCTTGCGTTGGGTGCGAAAATAGTTTATAATAAATTTCGTTGTCACTTATTCCTATCGGCCAGAGAGCAGGAATAATAAAAAAGCGTTGCGGACTGGTGTAATGGTAGCACGAATGACTCTGGCTCATTTTGTTAGGGTTCAAATCCTTAGTCCGCAGCCAAACCGGCTTAAACAAGCCGGTTTTTTTTACCTTAAAATTATTCTACCTTTTACGAATTGAGTCCTTCGCCTTCACCAATTTAATAACATCATAACCAAGTCGGATTTTTATCTAAAATCCCCACCTTCACCTATTTGAACATCATTGTTAAGCTTGATTTTTATCAGCAATCTTCGCCTTCACCAATTTGAAAACATATCGATAAGGTTTATCGCCACAGGCCCCAGAAGCACAATAAAAATAACCGGAAAAATGAAAATCACCATGGGTATCAGTATTTTTACCGGAGCCTTCATTGCTTGCTCCTGAATCCGCTGTTTGCGGTTCAAGCGTATCTGTTCTGCCTGAATGCGCAAGACCCTGCCCAGGCTTACGCCCAGCTGATCTGCCTGTACTACGGCAGCGATGAAGCTTCTTAGATCCTGCACGCTTAACCTGTCTGCCATGTCATACAAAGCGTCCTTTTTGCTCCTTCCCACCTTGATTTCCTGCAGTACGGTCTCAAACTCCCTGGACAGGGTGCCCGGCATTTTTTCGACCACCCTTGAAAGCGCAGCGTCAAAGTTTAAGCCGGCTTCCACACTGACGGTCAGCAAATCCATCACATCGGGCAGACTTTTTAGAATTTCCTTCTGCCGCACCCGAATTTTTGAGTTCAATGTCATACTTGGGTATAAAAGAATGATTGCCGTGATGGAAAGTGTTACCATGACCGTGCTTTTCAGCGGCGCATGCAGCTGCGTCATCATAAACAACACCCCTCCTGGAAAGAGGAGGATTAAAATAGCCTGAAGCGTGATCCAATCCTTCACTCCCCTGTTTTTGGGCTTTCCTGCCATGATGATCTTGGTTTCCATATTGCGAATCCATTCAGTGGGTGCCAGCTTCAGCAGGCTTTTCCCCACGTTTTCAATCACCGGCTTGATGACCCTCTCACTGAAGGGCTTGCTATAAATAGTTTCCTCTTCGGTCTGTCCTTCCTCCTTAATCCGTTCAAGCCTGGATTGGATGGAATCCTCTTTTCCGGAAAAAGCTCGGATCAGTAAATAAAGGTTGATGAAGAAGAGAAAAAAGAAAATGATAAAGGAAGCATTATCGTTCATATCCAGCCCTCCAGGTATTAAACCTCTATATTAACGATTTTTCGTATAAAGAAATAGCCAATAAACTCCATAACGACCGCCATACCGATCATCACAATGCCGATGGGCTCTGTGACCAGCATCATGAATTGATCGGGGCTGATAAGTGCCATCATCATCGCCAGACCAACCGGAAGCAGCGAGATAACAATACCCGAGATTCTCCCCTGTGCTGTCAGCGTTTTTATCTCGCCTTTCATTTTCACCCTCTGGCGTATGGTATTGGATATATTGTCCAGAATTTCTGCAAGGTTTCCGCCGATTTGCCTTTGTATCAACACGGCAGTCACCATCAGCTCCACATCGTCGCTTCCAACCCTTTCAACCATGTTTTCAAGGGCTCCTTCGGTGCTTCCGCCAAGGTTGATTTCCTTTAGCAGCTTGGCGAACTCCTCACTGATGGGCCCTTTCATCTCATTTACAACAGAATCCACCGCCTGAAAAAAGCTGTGGCCTGCCTTCAGAGAGTTTGACAGGATTGAAATCGTGTCCCCCAGCTGAGCATTGATCGTTTTAATTCTTTTCTTGATCCTTTTCTTCAGGAAGAATGCGGGCAGGTTCATTCCAACAAATGCAAACATCACAACGAACAGAATGCTTTGTGTCAGCAGAAACCCAAAAAAGCCCCCTGCGATGAAAGATACCAGTGCAATGGATACCATCTCTTCAGGCTTTAGTAAAAGGTTGGCTTTCACAAGCATCTTGCGCATATTTTCCTTATACCGATAAAATAACCCAAGCTTTTCAATGCTCCGTGCAAGAAATCCAAGCCCTGATTTGTAGGAATCCTTCTTTTTGGGGGCTTCCTCTTTGGCCATCTCATTCCTGTCGGTATACTTTTTCAGCCTGTCGATGTCGGCGGTTCTTCCAAACAAACCCGATAACACAGAGAAAAACAGAACGAATACCGCAATCGGCGGAAAAACCAAAGCCAGCTCCATAAACTCCGCCTCCCTTACCGCTCGGTGAAAATATCTGACGGGAGGACAATCCCCGTCTTAGATATTTTTTCCATAAATTTGGGCTTGATTCCCGTAGGAACAATACTTCCTATGAGTCTGCCCCGGTTGTCCTTTCCTTCCTGCTTGAACGTAAAAATATCCTGCATGGTAATGATATCACCTTCCATCCCTACCACTTCGGTGATTTGGGTGATTCTTCTGGAACCGTCCTTCATTCTGGCCTGCTGGATGATCAGGTCGATAGCCGATGAGATTTGCTCACGAATGGCCCGAACGGGCAAATCCATGCCGGCCATCAGAACCATCGTTTCCAGACGGGAGAGCATATCTCTGGGTGTATTGGCATGGCCTGTGGTCAGCGACCCATCATGACCGGTATTCATGGCCTGAAGCATGTCCAGGGCCTCCCCGCCTCTAACCTCACCAACAACAATACGGTCCGGGCGCATACGCAGGGAGTTTCTGACCAGGTCACGAATGGTGACGGCACCCTTGCCCTCGACGTTGGCAGGTCTTGTCTCCAACCGGACGATGTGATCCTGGTGAAGCTGCAGCTCGGCGGCATCTTCAATCGTGACAATACGCTCATCCTCCGGGATGAACGAAGAAATAACGTTCAGGGTTGTAGTTTTACCGCTGCCGGTGCCCCCTGAAACCACGATGTTCAGCCTTGCCTCTACGCAAGCCTTGATAAACTGGGCTACCTCCGCCGATATTGTGCCAAAGCGGATCAGATCATTCACGGTGAAGGGCTTTTCAGAGAACTTTCGAATGGTGATCACCGGCCCGTTCAAAGCCAGCGGCGGAATGATGATATTCACACGGGAGCCGTTCGGAAGCCTGGCATCCACCATTGGTGAGCTTTCATCAATTCTTCTTCCAAGTGGGGCAACAATACGCTCAATGATATGCATTACATGGCTGTTATCTGTAAATTTCACATCGGAAAGCTCTAATAATCCTCTTCTTTCCACGTAGACCGAATCATATCCGTTGACCATGATCTCGGAGATATCCGGATTGTGTAAAAAGGGCGTGATGGGGCCAAAGCCAAGTGTTTCATGGACGACCTCTCTAATGATCATCGTTTTTTCGTTCCGGGTCAGATGTGCCGCATTCTGCTCGATAACCTCCTGAGCAATGGCTTTAATTTCTTCTTCGGTACTCGCGCTGTCGTCCTCTTGATTCTCCTTCAAATCCAAATGGATTTCTTCCACAACCCTTGCAAAAATTCTTTTTTTTAGCTCCTGGTTTGGATCCCCCTTATGCTCCTCCTTTTTTTGCGGAGTACCGGAGATCTTTCCCTTTTTAATTTCTTCATCTTTTTCCTGTTGCAATCGCTCCAGTAAGCCCATGCTATTTCTCCTCCAGATAAAACAAACAAGAACCGTCTTTTCTTGTTTTAAATACCTTGGTAAAAGCTTTTATATCCATTTGCGTTTCTGCTTTTCCTTCTGCTCATCTGCTTTTCTTTCGCACAGTGCTTCGGATATGCAGTAAATAGCCCTGGCGACTTTGGTTTCACTGCGGGTCATTACAAAGGGCAGCCCTTTGTTGGCCGATGTAATAACCGTCTGGCTGTCTTCAGGAATATAGGCCCACACCGGATGTCCAATGGTCTGCTCAAATTCCTTGTATTTAACCCCGAACTGCTCGGAAGCCTTATTTAGTACAATGTGGATCTTTTCATGGGGATATTTCAATGATTCCATCAGATCCAGTCCCACCTTCATGTTTTTGATGGTGGGCAGATCCAATGTGGAGACGCACATAATCTTTTCGGACATGTCCAGCGCCGTTAGAACGGTTTCATTGAAGGACGCTGCTGCGTCGATGATGATATAGTGATAATTGCCGATTAAAAGGTTTAGTATTTTCTCGATATGCTTCGCATCAATAAATTCCGAGTATTCCGGTTTTGCCGGGGCCGGCAGAACACTTACACCGGAGAAATGCGTCACCAGATAATCCTCTATAATATCGCTGTCCATATCCTTGAGATCCTTCACCAGATCATAGATAGTGTTTTTGATTGAAAGGTTCAGCATCACGGCAACATCTCCGAACTGTAAATCCAGGTCAATCAGCGCTACCCGCTTTTTCGTGGTTCTGGCCATGGCAACGGCGAGATTGGAGGCAATGGTGGTTTTACCCACACCGCCTTTCGTGCTGAATACGGTGAAGATCCGGGTGCTGATCTGGTGATCCTGCACCTTGCCTATGCTTTTTCTTCTGTTTTGCATTTCATAGGTTTTCAGGATCGTTTGGGTTAAATCCTCTGAAGAAAAGGGTTTAACGATGTATTCCCTGGCTCCGGCAACCATGGCCTTTTTCAGGTATTCCTTTTCTCCCTGGACGCTCATGATAATAACACCGATATCCGGAAACTGCATCGTGATGATCTGCGTGGCTGTCAGGCCGTCCATTTCTGGCATGTTCACATCCATCAGCACGATGTCGGGCTTCAGCTTTTCACAAAGCTTGATGCCTTCCTTCCCGTCAAAAGCTGCGCCAATCACTTCAACCGTGGTTTCAAAACGCAGCAGGGTTCGTATATTCTCAACGGTTTCCCTGGAATCATCTACAATGATAACTCTGATTTTTCCATCCATCTCCTTACTCCCCACTTCCCAGCCTGGCTTTCGCCGGAACGAAATCGTCCAGAATCACGCCGTCCGAAGACTGAGTCTTGTCATCCCCATGCTTGCGTAAATTCAGGGTGTATTGACCGTACATGGTTACGTAAAAGATCTTTTCAGCCTCCTTTGGTGTCACAGCCAGGGTAATCGTTTTTGCCAGTGTCGTTATATCGGGCTCCTTGGGATTATCCTTGATTTTCCTCGTCCCGATGGCCAGTACTTCCAGATCTTGTATGGTTGTGGTCACGAATGGCTTTGTGTTCTCATCCACTTGAAATGAGGCTACAAAGTCCACCCGATCACCAATCTGCATTAAATCTGAAAAAAGGATGCTCTCATTGACAAAAAGGTTGATCGCTCTTTTCCCTTCAGGGATCTGCCAGGATAACTGCATTTCCTGACGGGTGGCTGTCCTTTCTTTTGTGAACACCTCACCGGCCAGAATCGGAAGCTTCACGATTTTTCCGACAATCTCCTCTTTATCCGTAATTCCAATCACGGTAACTGATTCCGGATCCACCTTCTTCTCCAGGATGTCCGATGCAAGAATTTCATCTCCGGTCTTGAAGGTGCGTACAGCGGTGTATATGGTTATTTGAGGCTTCTGCTCAACAGGCTTGTCAATCGATCTGACATATTGCATCAGAAAGACCGCACTGGCTAAGGCCAGTAAAACAGATATGATCAGCGCTTTTTTATTGATCTTTCGCATAACGCACTTCCCCTTTAATTCGTATTCCAGAGGCTTACTCAACCCTCATGATCACCTGGCCCTGTAAGGTGATGTCTTCTCCGAGCAGTGAACCGATCATCGGTGTAATCAGTCGGTTGTCATAGCGCAGGGTGATTCTGATTTCAGAGCCATGAAAACGCAGGCTCTGGGCTGGATAAATTTCAATGTTCAATCTGCTGGAATCAAGCGTTGTCGTATAGTTTTGAATCATTTGGGTGATCTCGGCATCGGTGCCTCCCAGTGAACCTTTTCTTGCCGCTTCGCGAGATGCGTTTGATATAACGATGTAGTTATTGAACAAAATCCCGAAATCGACAATGCCCATCAGCAGCAACAGCACCAATGGCAATACGATTGCGGTTTCCACCAGGGACTGGCCTTTTTTTTGTTTGAACAAACGCATCTGAACACCCTCTTTCGTTGGTACCCCTCAAGCCTGGAACAAGCCCATCAAACGACCCGATAAAAAAAGAAGCCCTAACTCCCGTTAGGGCATGTTGTCTTCTGTCATCAAGTAGCGGCTGGGGCAGCAGCGGCAGCAGCCGGATCCGTTAACGTGTCGGTGATATCTCCGAAGATGCCCTCAAGGCCTCCTCTGACAGCTACGATTGCTCCAACCAATAAGACAGCGATTAAGCCAATAATCAAACCATACTCAACCATGCCCTGGCCTTTTTCACTACGTAAGAAAATCTCCAATTTGATCAACAGTTTTTTCATTACAGAAACCCCCCTCATAAAAATTAAAGATTGATATTCTTTGCTATTGCTTTATCTTTTGTTTTGGTGCATCTTCATTATAATTGGTTGAAACACTTTATCCTATCGGTCTTTATTCACATTTGCCCATTACCATCGTCCTATTCACTGAGTAGGACTATTGACTATGTCGATTATGGTGAAGTTCCTCCAAGTGCAGCCGCTGCATCTTCGAAGATAGTCTCCAAAGGCATCGGCATCATTCTCAGAACGGCAACAAAAAGAATGGCAACAAACCCGATGATCAAAGCGTATTCCACCATCCCCTGGCCTCTCCTGCGCCGCTTTCCGGATCGTATCATTCTATCAGCGATTACCTTCATTGAAAACTCCTCCCCCGCCCGATAGGGTTTTGAAATATCTGGCTTGCATTGCTGCAATCAGGAAGCATTTGCCGCTGCGGTATGGAAAAGTAGAAAGATCACCAAAAATGCAGCAGCAGTCATACTACAACCTTATTATATTTGATCCGGTGAAAAGAGAATATCGGTCAAATCCACCATCTTCCACGCCATTATGCCTATGCGCAACAGGGCAAAAGTCCTATTCCGTAATCAGTAGCTGAGAAAATGGTATGAGAAAGCCGGTACCTTTTGAAAAATAACTGATGATACCGGCTTTTATAAACATAGCTGAATAGGGGAAGAAAGAGGAAACCTTTCGATGAAATAAAAAGAACCTCCGGACAGTGCCGGAAGCTCTCCCTCTATTATGGCGGAGGAAATGAAAAGTGGTTATAAACTCAATTTCATTAGAAAGCTTACCTTTATTTGATATTCTCACAGCTACTATGATCGCTCTACTCATTATTTTTATGAATTGAATACTATCATCGTGTGGGGGTAAGCCTATGTAGTCTGGATTTTCAATGAAGAAATATAGAATATTTTAGGATAGTAGTGCAAAATATGAAACAGGCTTAACCGCCTGTTCTTTATTGTGCTTTCATTTATCATTTATTTTCTTGTAGTCCCCAAATAGTCCCCAAAACCGATTAAAAACATAAAAAAATCAAGGGTCATATCTTGAAACCCTTGATTTTACTGGAGCTGGTGGACGGATTCGAACCCCCGACCTGCTGATTACAAATCAGCATAATTGATATTTCTATCTGCTTTTATCTTTCCAAAACTATTGATATAAGCGCTTTTCAGTGACATGGAATTTTATAACAGGCAATATTCGCGTGCACCATTTTGTAAATGTGTGCACCAAATGTGCACCAAAAAATATATACTCAGACCCACCGGGGGGAGTCGCTGCGCCCGGCCGAGAGAGTTACCCCGCGAAAAAATATTCCGCCCTATAAAGCGGAACTATACAAAAAACGTTATGTATGAATTCGAAACATTTATTATAATCCCATAGTCTTTTTTGCAGCTTCTGAACCAATTTCGACAATAATATCTTTGACTACACCCCAGAGTTCTTTTCCAATTTTCTCTCCAATTACTTTAAGTTTTAATGCAGCGACCTTTGTCCTAGGTGTATCTGCAACAATATCCGGAAGATTTATACCAAACTCAGCTTTTTCTTGAGCTGATATTTCACTGAGTTCAATTGCTTCCTGAATAGCCTTGAGTTTATCTTCTGTCCATGGATATGGTTTACCACATTCATGGCAATAGGCTGCTGGAGTTGGCTCACGCGTTATTAAACCAACAACCCCTGGTACATAGTAATAACCCCTAATCATTGTGTTGCAGGCAGGGCAAGAATTAATTGCTGCAGCTCCACATTTGTCACAAAACTTTGAATTACGTTCGGGTTTACGGGTAGCACTATCATTAATAACATGTCCATTCAAGCAAACGAGAGCATCATCATAAAACCCCATATATTTAACCGCCTCCTTTCATAGATATATATTCTACAAAAGAATCCAAAATCCTTCATGGTTTTACATATATATGAGCGATATCCAGAAAAATTATTAGCCAGTTTTTATATTTATCACCCGATAATTCACCCGAAATAACTTTTTCCCTCTAAACTACGTTTAATATCCTATCCATAACGTCCTTGAACAGCCTTTTTAAGTACACGGGATGAAAACGTAATTTGTCCCCGATCGTCTCCCAGGTATCCGGTCGATCCTTTGAAGACCAGAACCGCTGCTGAATGATCTCCTTTTGCAACGGTGATATATCCCGGAATGCCCGTTCTATTGAGAACCTGGCCTTCATAACTTCTTGGATATCCTTTGCACATGAAGCACATGCAGCTTCTATCGTTTGGAGCATGCTTTTCTTCTGTTCTTCAGGAAGCTCCATGCCCTGGTACTTCTCTTTTTCAGCCGCATAGTAATCAAGATCCCCCTGCAGCCGTTCAAGCTCCTTATCCAGCTCCGGGTACATTTTCAGGTATCTTTCTATTACTTTTCTGTCCATCGTTGGAAAACACCTCCCGGAAAGATATTATCAGCATATGGCGGATATTGGCAACTTAAAATTGAAGTCTATTTACCCCGGTCATAGAAAAGAGGGTGTCAGTATTATATACACCCTTTCCGAGCATGATGGGAATTCGCACCGCAGGAAGTTGCAAAAAAACATAACGTCGGAATAACTGATGAGTTCCTTACTTTTGGGGGATGGCTTAACGGCACTGGGTCCGAAAACGGAAAATTCCGTTTTCTAAATTATGGGAAGCATTATATTCGGCAGAAGTGCCGAAACCCTTTGTAAATCATTATCATCACCGAACACAGACTTTATAACGAATCTGTTTGGTTGGGGAGTTGCTTATATACGAAATGTTAAATTTAACCGATTTCGCCACTTGTGGCGAATTACCGTTGCCACATATGGCAATAATATCGTGCCCAGGTGTGGGCATGCTTTCGACGTTCGACATAAGTGTCGAACCCCTTTAATCCTTTACCATTTCGATTGTGAGTTGATGTTCAATGACTGGACAGCCTCCTGTACTTTCCGCTAAAATTGGCGAAAAGTCGGTTCCATCTGTATAAAATTAGCCATATTGCCAATCTTACTTTAACTGTTCCTCGATCCGCTTTAACGATTCCCTGACAGCCTTTTCAAGTAACTCATTATGTCCAATGGCATCCATAAGGCTTTTACGAATACTCTTAAGCGTTGATTCTAAACAGAGAATTCTATTGTTCAGTTTCGCTGCTTCAATGTTTTGTGGAAAGTTGCCGCCGGTTATGTCGCTCTCCGAAAGTTTACCGTCGAGAAGTTTTATCAGATCGCCGATCGCTTCCTGTTCGTCGGTGTAGTCCTTAAGGTTTTTGACTATCCTATGACACTTCGGGCTGATTTTATGTAGCCCATAGCTCTGTGCGTCCGTGCGGACGACATTATATTTGCTCATACATTCGCCTCCCAGCTTTTTATCCCATTATACCAAAAAAGGGCATTCCCGGAGAGGAACACCCTTAATATGGACCCTGTTTATGAAGCTGCTTCCTGTTTGCGGATACCATCAAATTCCTTATTGATCAGGCTTATAGCTTCTTCAATCTTAGCCTGTGATTCCCTTATGTAATCTGCCGCGATATGAGCCTTTGTGCTATATTCCTCATATTCCATAAGTAGAATCGACGGTTCAGCCTTTAGCTTTGTTTCATGAATACCAAAGTAATCATTGGTTAAATCCCGCAGCATACAACGGCTATTAGACAGGTTTATATTCAGTTCATTAAGGAATTCTTCAACGTCGAGAAGAGAAAATTCAGTACCATAAATAGTAACTTTATTGTTCATAACTCAATAACCTCCTTGCCTACCATTGTGTTCAGAATAAAGCGCATGCCATCATGAAATGCTTGCTTATAGGTTAATGCAATTATTACAGCCTCAAGATTGCTAACAGAATCGTCGATCTTTCCAACGTCTCTTAATAATAGCGTATTCATAAATTTATCCAGTGCTTCCTTGTACTCTGCGTTTGCATGTACTGGAATGAATACTTCCTTTTCCATGGTTTCCATATCAATCTTCAACATTGAGCATGCCTCCTGTGGATATACTACCTGACAACATGCGATATTTATTGTCGGCATTGTCATTTGTTCTTTGCCCTTGAAGGAAGGTTGCAGCAATGCTATAATGAAATGGCAATGCTGGCCTTCCATAGGCTGGTTTGTGATTAAGGAATCCGGGTGATCCGCCAAGATGTAACCGGGTTCCTTATTTTGTTTTTAACCATTTTATCACTTCTTCTTTCTCAACTCTCCAATCCCGGCCTATTTTAAATCCCTTCAAACTTCCTGCTTTCAAGGCTCTTTTTACAGTGATGTCGTTTATCTGTAGGAATTTGGCCAATTGCTTAACTGTTACAACATCGGGTAAATTGTCTAACCCCAATTAATCATCACCTCCTATGACTAAATAGAGCACTATGTGACACAATACGCAAGTATTATTTTCCAAATATCACATTTTGTCATATCTTTGGAATAGGTTAAGTAGGCTTTACCTATGGGAGTTTCATTTACCTAATAAATGAGCGAAAAAGAAAAGACATAAGCCACTCGGGAACATGGTAGCATATTACTTTAATTGAGGCTAATATGATAGGAGGTTGACAGAAATAAGTAACGTTTAAATTGTTGATTGCATTTCTACGAAAGATTGTTCTTTTTCAGGAATTTGTTCAAGCAGGTAATTATAAAGATCTCCTTTTTCAAAAACAATAAATTTCACACTGTTATCAATTTTGACTTTGAGGATAGTATGCCTTTCATCAAATGTATAAACATTGCTGATTATTTGACTGTTTTTCATTGCAGCTGCAGTTCCAAACAAACCCTCTGTTAATGATGTATTTAGGGTTCCTGAATTCCTATTTGTATTTTGTGTATTTGTTTTTAATCCGCCACGTACTGTGAAAAAAAGGACATCCTCACAGTGAATGATTTTAATTTCACCGGTCCCTTGTAGAAATTTTAGTTCATCATTATCTTTCCAAGCCCACATATCTTTACGACCTGCAACGTCTGGGAATCCACTTGCATAGATGTACGGCTGACTATACGGACACCCATATTGTTTTAAAAAATTTATCTCGCTGTTTAGCTTATCAATAGGCTCTCTCCAAAGCTTGTACTTTTCGTATAGCGCCCAAATAATTAATGAAGTGACCACAATTAATAACAGTATAATCCCAAACATGTTGAGAATCCTCCATAAAAAATCTACTGACTGTTATGTTGGCGTTTAAACTTAAAAATGCTTACTGGCGCTATAGAAATGCGAATTGAATGGAAATACGTATGTGTATGTTAGTGCTATTTCTTCCGGTCGCCCTCCAGGACTTCAAGCTTGGAATCATAGATGCTTACCTTAAGAGACAGGTTGTCCAACTTGGCTTCAACATGACGTTACTTTGCTGCTTTTTTACTGCCTTTAAGAACGGTAATCTGTATATCCTGCTTTTCTACCTTGGATGATAATTCTGTCAGTTGCGACTTGATTTCTTCCTGCCCTTCCGCAAGCTGCTTATATCCATCAAAAAGGGCATCCAGCTTCCCCCCATGTTCGTTTTCAAGCCGGACAATATCAGCTTTATCTGCTTTTTTATCGAGTATTGTTTTGATATCTGTTAATTCGCCCTTAAGGTCTGCATACATTTTTTCCATTAACTCAAATATTTTATCTTCCACGGGTACCCGCCTCCTTATCCATGGGGATAATTATATCACACCAGGCAGAGGGAAGGAAGAAGGAGTTTAAAGGCAAATAAAAAAGAGCCTCTGAACGATGCCGGAAGTATCAAACGAAGCCTTTAGTTGTTCGACGAAACGTTCAAGCGGATCACCAAGTTCAATTTCACAATCCCACGGCTGGAACAGGTTATACTTATGCCGCAGGATACGGACGCGTGGGCTGTCTGCTGCAACATCCGGGTCAATAACATCGGCCATGTCACCAACGGAAAAATCCTCATGGGAATATTCCGGAAGCGTGCGAAGGTCAGCAATCTTTACGGTATATTGATGACGAGGGCGGCATAAGATAGCCAATTCTGCGGAAGCTCTATTCGTCAAAAAGAAAGATGAAAATGTAAATGAGCAGGCTTGAACGCCTGCTCTTTTTTTGCCTTGAATTCATGATTTTTCGAAGATGTGCACCAAATGTGCACCATTTTTCAAAGATTCAAAATTATTGATTGAAATCAAAAACCCGCTAACACTTGATATTAGCGGGTTTTACATTGGAGCTGGTGGACGGATTCGAACCCCCGACC
>CAYVFB010000050.1:0-23718 GCA_964450305.1 uncultured Ruminiclostridium sp. | reverse complement strand
GCTTGGACTGTGAGGTCTAAGCCCTGATGCTATTCAGTTCCTTGTATTGCTGTTTTCTTCCTACACCAGACGGAAATTCTTCTACATAGTTTATTAACTTAGCTTCTGCTTCAGTGACTGGTGTTTTGGACCAATCAATTGTTTTTTCATAGCCAGCATAGTCACTTATTCTTATTGAACAAAGAAGCCCGTCTTCTCCTCTTTCATAGGAGGATATACCAGAAAGCGCTATTCTATTACGTTCCTCCTGACCAGCTTTAGAAACGATATGAACCCACTCAATCACACAGTTCTTACCATCGTCAACAATTGTTTCATAGCGCATGCCAACACATCGTGGAATGTATTGAGACATTGATTTGTATATTTCTCTAGGTATCTCAGGCGTTTCAGCCGGTTTATAGACTGTACCCATCGGCTCATAGCCACCAAATTTACAATCAGGGCTCATACACGCCAAAATTCGGTCAACGTCTACATGCGGCACATGATGAAGAGCCTCGTAATATTCACGTACTGCACCCGTCAACAGTCCCGGATCTCCCATTTCCAAATGCGCTGTTTCAAATATTGGCTTTCGGTAAGCTTGTAACCCTGGTACATATGTATGATGGCAGTATAACCTTACTTCATCTAATGTAGCCTGTGTTCGAAGGTCACCAACAACAAACATGGGTACCTGGTTTATTTCGCCATCTACTACGAAGTTCACAACCAATTCAGTGACCGATCTGCCGTTGGCGCGCGTTTGAATCACTGGTATTACGAAGGCCTGTTGTGCATTGAAAGCCGCCAGCCAACCTTCAGCGAAGCTTCGGATGCCTGTAAGTCCTTCAAACCTGCCATACGGTGCATCCACGGCACTTGGTGCGCCTCCAAAAAGCTTTTTGTCCTCAAATAGCCCTAATATAGTATCTAAATCTTTATTACAAGCTGCATTCATAAACATTAATTCAGGTGATGTTGCCAGAATAGGGTGATGTGAACCAGAATATAACTTTGCGAGGCTACACGAATATCGTATTTTCATAATTTATCTACTCCTTATGCAGTTAGTTATTATATTAGATCCTTATTCACCGTATTTGTTATAACAACGGAAGCGATTGCTTGCAATCGCAACACACTGTTATATCGAGGCGGGAGAAGAGGATTTTGTTTACAAAATCCAGCACCCCGGGAGTGTACCCACTGGAACACTCCATAAGAGCGACCCGTGATTCAATGCTCGCCGCCTGATTAAGGTAATCGGTACCCGCCACCACACGTTTTTCAGCCCTTGGCTGAAAATACGTTAAGAGGTGGGGCGGGGGAACATCTGGCCTCGTTATAAATCTAGTTTTTATATCAAACTTCAAAAACATATGGAATCAAATACATAGCATCACAGAATGCTCTATTAATTTGCAACTCTCTATTCTGTTTCATCCAATAACCACGCAAAGCCTTTTGCAAAATATTCATTCCAAAAATCCATATTATGGTCACCTTTAGATTCGATGTATTTCACTTTTACGTTCTGGTCAATCAAAAATTGACAAAACCGGCGATTGTCTTCAATTAAAAAGTCTTCGGTACCACAAGCTATATAAATATCTGGTAATGTCTTACCTTTCTGTTGTAGATTTTTTACGAGTACTTCAGGGTTATTGTCGCTTTCAAGAAGATGATCTAAATCGCCAAAGCAATTCCTATAATAATAGTAATTTGCAACAGGATTTTCTTGATTGGGTTTCATACCTGCTATTTGATGAACTATTAACGCAGAGGAAAGTGCAACTATTTTCCCAAAAGTATCCGGATATGCAAGACCTGTATGTAATGCTCCAAAACCACCCATGGATAAACCGCTAATGAAGGTGTCTTCTTTCGTCAGGCAAAGACCAAAAGTTTTTCTGATGTAGCTCACCAATTCTGAGCCAACGAAGGTTCCGTACTTACACGCGGTAGATTGTGAATCCAGATAAAAGCTGTTTTCTCCGCTGGGGAATACCAACGCAAGGTTATACTTTTCAGCATTTTGATAAAGCTTATCCCATCCTCTTCCCCAGCCACTATAGCCATTAAGAACAAAAACTGTTTTACATTTACGGTTATAGTGTGGGTTTTCTTCCTGGGAGCGTAAATCGTTTGGGATATACATTTCAAATGAGACGGGTCTTATTAGAGACTGAGAATAAAAACTAACATTTATTTCTGCCATAATTCTTCCTCTTTTCTAACTTATTTAGTTCTTTATGTAAAAATAATATTAATAATATTTATGAATTATATCGTAGTCGCGTAATGAGGTTCTTTACAGTTCCATTTTATACAGTATTCAAAGTCTATTCAAAGCTTATTCTATTAATCAGCTTAAAGAGTTTTTACCTATTATACTAACATAATAATTATCTTATTATTAGCATTGGCGGCAACACTTGTTTTAAGATAGTCTGGCAGTACCTCCCAAGCACAAATACTGAGTTTGGCAAGGAGCTTCCGGTTATGCATGAAATATGATATGCCCGATATACTACACCTTCACTCTGTAGAGGACAACGCCATGGGCGGGTACAACAGCTGAAATCACCGGGCTTTCGTCAGTCATCTTCCGGATTTGCAGGGCTTCAGCCGCCCGGCACTCCCATAAATCCTCCAACGCGGACACCTTCAAAATCCCAAGATCCTGAAGCGATGCTTCAATCATTTTTTCCTGCTCGGACAAATTAAACAACGCCATAAAACGGTCATCACTGTGGTTGTCGCTGCAGGTCCATACGGCGTGTTCGCTATCACGGGTAACCAGACGGGCTCCATGACAGTCTGTCACCATATAAAGCACCTTCGGGTTTGTCAAAAGCTCAAGCGTGGGCTTATCAAGCAGGGGCAGCTCCGCGCCGATCATCAGCGGCGAGCGGAACATGCACCAGAGCGTCAGCATGGTCTTTTGCTCATCGAAGCTGAAGTTTGTGCTGCGTTCATGCAAGAAGCCCTTTCCAAGCCTTCCCATGGGCAGCATGTCGCAATCGGGGAAACAGCCTTCGGATACATGCTTCTGCCACACCTCACAACGCTCGAACATGGCCTTCAGCAAAACCCAGTTATCCCAGAAATCATCGGTGATACGCCACATATTCGCGTACTTCTCCAGATGCCAGGCCTTTTCAATGACGGCAGGGCCGGGCGAAAGGCTTAAAACCATGGGCCTGCCGCAGGCGGCAATGGCCTTGTGGATCATTTCAATTTCCTTTTCTGCAGAGTAGGGGTTCTTTTCATACATATTGGTGTTGCAGATATCATCCACCTTGACGAAATCCACACCCCACGACGCATACAGTTCGAACAGCGAATTGTAGTACTCCTGAGCGCCCGTCCTATCATGCAACACACCATACATGTCCCCGTTCCATTTACTGATGGAATACGGGCTTGCGATTTGGTTTGCCGTGGCGTCAGTACCCTTGAGC
Source organism: uncultured Ruminiclostridium sp. (assembly GCA_964450305.1). GTDB lineage: Bacteria > Bacillota > Clostridia > DSM-8532 > DSM-8532 > JAAYJG01. The sequence goes on along the minus strand of CAYVFB010000050.1, from coordinate 20,269 downwards.
TTCATATGGGTATGCGCCGCGTATCTCGGAACTCCGCGCATGATGTGGATCCCGAATTTCAGGCCAAGGCCATGAACATAGTCTGCAAGAGGTTTAAAACCGGCTCCGTTTGCAGCCGAAGGGAAACGGTTTTCCGCGGGAAGCTGTCGGGAGTATTCATCCAGACAGATGTGGCTGAAGCTGATATATTGCTCCTGCGGGCGATTTTTCCCCGCGTCCGGGTCAGACCATTGAATATCAACCACAATATATTCATAACCAAAGGGCTTCAGATGCTTTGCCATATATTCGGCATTCGCCCGCACATCCTTTTCGCAGACGGTGGTATCATAATAGTCATAGCTGTTCCACCCCATGGGAGGATTCTTGGCGACGGCATTTTTATCAAACATATTTCTTCCTGCTTTCCTGATAGAATTTACGGCAAAGCCGCCGGACGCAGACAAAAGAGCTGTACAGTCATCCTACCTACTACTGTACCGTTTTGTTTAAGCTCAAGCAATAGGGACAGGCCATCATAATTCAAATTTTCGATTATCCACCTGATGGATAATATTATCCTATATTAGTGATGATTCGCTAACATTCAGAAGTTTGTCAAAGCCTCCAATAATGCCTGCCATCAGGGGCCATCAGCTTCTCCGGGATCATATCCCTGCGGATCGTGCAAAAGTCGTCATGGAAATCCGCGATGATAAGGTTCGCAAGATAATGTAAAGAGCGGTTTTGGCAGCTGGGTAATCCGCGTTGGTATATGGTTGGGGGGCATGAGGCTGATAAATGGCTGGATGGATGATTTATTTATCGAATCTTTTGAGAAGAAGGCAGTTTGACTTGCAAAGCAATGCCTTCTTTTATTATACTATAACCAGATACGCTTTTTAAAGCGAGGTCATGGAAAGGAGAAGGAACATGGGATTAATTAAAGCTGCATTAGGTGCTGCAGGTGGTGTCCTTGCCGATCAATGGAAGGAATTCTTCTACTGCGAGGCCATGCCGGAGGATGTTTTGGCGATAAAAGGGTGGAAGCGCGTATCAGGCCGTTCTTCCAACACAAAAGCGGAAGACAATATCATCTCAAATGGCTCGACGATCGCCGTGGCAGACGGGCAGTGCATGGTGATTGTCGAACAGGGAAAAATATTGGATGTGTGCGCAGAGCCAGGTGAATACATATTCGATGCGGGCGGAGAACCTTCACTTTTTGCCGGCGGTGCGTTCAAGGACAATGCGCTTGCTGCATTAAAGAGCGTTTGGGAACGATTCAAATTCGGCGGCATCCCCGGTAAAGATACACGCGTTTATTATTTCAACACAAAAGAACTCATCGGCAACAAATACGGCACCGCGAACCCAGTTCCCTTCCGTGTTGTTGATAAAAACATCGGGCTGGACATTGACATCGCCATCCGTTGCTTTGGAGAGTACAGCTATAAAATTACAAACCCCATTTTGTTTTATACCAATGTTTGTGGTAATGTTCAAACATCTTATGTGCGCAGTACCATTGACGGTCAGCTGAAAAGCGAGCTTCTGACCGCGCTTCAGCCTGCTTTTGCAAAAATCTCCGATATGGGTATTCGTTATTCGTCTCTGCCTGGTCACACAATGGAACTGGCTGACGCGCTCAATGAAGTGTTATCTTCGAAGTGGCGTGATCTTCGCGGCCTGGAAATTGTTTCCCTGGGTGTCAGCTCAGTTAATGCCAGTAAAGAAGACGAGCAGATGATTAAAGATCTGCAAAAGAACGCTGTTATGCGCGATCCTACAATGGCGGCCGCAACTCTGGTTGGTGCACAGGCCGATGCGATGAAGGCAGCGGCATCAAATCAGGGTGCCGGCTCGGCAATGGCCTTTATGGGCATGAACATGGCTGCAAATGCGGGCGGTATGAACGCACAGAACCTGTTCGCAATGGGCCAGCAGCAGGCAGCCACATCTGCACCCGCTTCCGCTCCAGCAGCTGAGGCAGCTTCGGGTTGGGTGTGTTCCTGCGGAACCAAAGGCAACAAGGGCAAATTCTGTACCGAATGCGGAAAACCGCAGCCAGCGGATGGATGGGTTTGCTCCTGCGGAGCGAAGAGTAAAGGCAAGTTCTGCACCGAATGTGGTAAACCCAAGCCTGCAGGCGTTCCACAGTACAAATGCGATAAGTGTGGCTGGGAACCTCAGGATAAAGCCAACCCTCCCAAATTCTGCCCCGAGTGCGGTGACCCCTTCGATAATGGGGATATCCAATAAATAACCGGCGGAAATGACATAATTCGCAAAGAAATAAACAGAGACTTAGATTCGTAAAGCCATTGGGGTCTGTGATTGAAACAGACCCCGATGGTCATTTGTATTTGCATCCGACAACAGCATCTTTTGTATTTGTTTGTAACCATGCGGGTTTCCAGCCAGAAAAACCCGTGCTTTGTGAATGTAATTACACTTTAGGCTGGTATTCTTTTGTGGTGAAAAGTCCGAACTGTCTGTACCTGTTGTTCGGGATAAGGCATTGGATGCAGGCTGTTCATTTCAAGATGGTTAGGAAAGCGAGGAATGATCGATGGCGATGTTAGAGTATAAATGCCCTCATTGCGGCGGTGCAATTCAATACAATCCCGGAACGAATGAGTTGGTATGCCCATACTGTGACTCTGTGATGGACATTGCAGCACTGCATGACATGGATGAGGCACTGAATCAGGAACAGAAACCGGAATCCATTGAATGGGGTTATGAGGGCAATGAATGGCAAAGCAGTGAACAAGAGGGCATGGTGATGTACAGCTGCCAGTCCTGCAGCGGAGAAATCATTGCGGATCAGTCATTGGGCGCAACCTCTTGCCCTTTTTGTGGCAACCCGGTGGTGATCACATCCAAATTTGCCGGAATGCTGCGCCCCGATATGGTGATCCCTTTTAAGTATGGTAAGAAGGAAGCTCTGGATGCGCTGCAAAAGCACTATGTTGGTAAAAAGCTGCTGCCCGGCGTGTTTAAAGACAGAAACCACCTGGAAGAAGTAAAGGGGGTTTATGTTCCCTTCTGGCTCTTCGATGCCGATGCCAATGTTCATATTCAATATGATGCAACAAAAATCCGCCGATGGAGCGACAGCAATTACAGTTACACTGAAACTTCAAAATTTCGTATTTTGCGTGCCGGTGATATCGGATTTAACCAGATTCCCGTGGACGGTTCACAAGCGATTGACGACACCCTGATGGAATCAATAGAACCCTTTCATACGTCTGAGGCGGTAGACTTTCAAACAGCATACCTGGCTGGATATCTTGCCAACAAATACGATGTTGATGCAAATCAATGCAGCCCGCGCGCCAATGACCGTGTAAAGAACAGTGCCATAGCAGCATTCGGAAGCACAGTCGTCGGTTATAATTCAGTGATACCTATACATACAAACATACAGCTAAGAAACAACAATGTCCGTTACGCCCTGCTGCCGGTATGGTTGTTATCCACAAGCTGGGAGGGTAAAAACTTCATCTTCGCGATGAATGGTCAGACAGGCAAGTTCGCCGGTGACCTGCCTTTGGACAAGGCAGCCTACCGGTCATGGCTTTTAAAGATATTTGGGGTTGCTGCAGCCGCGCTGCTGGTCATTTCTCAAATTATCGTCGGCTTGATATAGAGGGGGTGCGAAGATGAAAAGAAAGAATCGTTTTTTTGTGACAATCATGCTTATCGCTTTGCTAACAGTAATTTTACTGCCAACCGTTGCGATGGCTGCAGAAAATCAGCTGAATGCGACGACGTCACAGTCAGAAGCCGGTTTGCAGGACTTGGCTCGCGTACCCGCGGGTGAAGAACTGCCTCGTTATATCGATGACATTGGCCTGTTAACCTCGGAACAAGCAGAAAGTTTAACTGCAAAGCTGGATGAGATCAGTGAAAGAAATCAGTTCGACACGGTGGTTGCAGTGGTTCCGGCACTTGATTACCGGGAAGCGAGGTTGTATGCCGCCGATTTCTTTGAGCAAAACGGGTTTGGTTACGGCAATGATATCGATGGTGCCATCCTGCTTCTGGCCATGGAAGACAGAGATTTTGGATTTGCTTCCTTCGGGTATGGGTTAGATGTGTTTACCCCTTATGGGCAAGATTATTTGGATTCGCTGTTTCTTCCCTATCTGAAAGAAGATCAGTACTACGAAGCCTTTATGTCTTATGCGGACGCAGTGGATGACTTTATAGCCAAAGCGAATTCCGGTACCCCTTATGATAAGGGCAACATTCCAAAAAACCCGGAGGAGGTTCGAAAATATCGCTTTATTGGCGGGGCGATCGCCCTGGCGCTGGCATTGATCATTGCCTTTTCGGTAACTGGCGTTTGGAGAGGGCAGCTTATTTCGGTGAGGAAGGAGAATCTTGCCAATGTTTATTTCCGCGAGGGTAGTATGGCTTTAACCGACCAGAGAGATATCTTCCTTCATCGACATGTGCAGAAAGTAAAGCGTGAGACCAGCAGCTCGGGCGGCGGTGGTTCTTTCAGCAGTTCCTCAGGCCGCAGTGCTACTGGGCACAGCGGGAAATTCTAACCTTTAATTCAGTAAAACCCTTCAGTAAGGGGTCCAGGCTTGCGAAGCGAATCACAGGGGCGTTTCAATTGGTACGGCTGTGGTTCACTCCCCTGGTAACAGGTCCAATCCAGTACTGAAGGGTTTTTTATGTCATAAAATTCGTATTCATGAAATACTTGTAAGGATTTTTAGTACTTCAAGTTCATCCTGCCCTCCTTCTATCACAGATTCTTGCCAGTGGAAAAAACTATGGTTTACATAATTAATCATGTTCGTCTTTATGCCCTGTTTTTTTATCCGATTGTTTCCGGTTGAAATTCAAAAGGGAACCCCTGACTACATAATCCTGACCATACTTCTCTCGAATTTTGTCGATGCTTTCATCCAGCTTCACCCTGTTAGCCTGTTTTGGACAACCCATGGAAAACATGTCAAGTTGTTGGATTGGATCCCTTTGCAGTTGAGAGGTTGCGACACCGATCAATCTCACCGGATCCCTTTTCCAGACCTGTTCAAACAGTTCGGCAGCGGTGGAGAAGATTACGTTGGTATCCTGAGTTGCATTATCAAGCTTTCTTTGGCGGGAGTAAGACTCAAAATTGCTGTTTTTGATGTGAATCGCAATTACACCGGCATACAGCCCTGCTTTTCGAAGGCGCATTCCAACCGTCTCGCTCAGGGAAAGAATATACAGCCTGGCTGTTTCCTTATCCGTAATATCAAAGCTTACTGTGGTTTCATTGCTTAAATCCTTCGCTTCAGCTTCCTGGGTCTGGACGGGAGAATCATCCCGTCCATTGGCATAATCCCATATCATCAGCCCATATTTTTTTAATTGCTGCTCCAGTACGATAGGATTAGCTTTGGCTAGATCGCCGATGGTTTTGATGCCCATCATTTCAAACCTGGCCGTTGCGGCCTTGCCCACCATGAACAGCTCGGATACAGGCATTGGCCACATTTTTTGCTGAATCTCTTCTGGGAAGAGAGTATGCACCTTGTCCGGCTTTTGGAAATCGGATGCCATCTTCGCCAGGAGTTTGTTTTCAGAGATACCGATGTTCACAGTAAACCCCAGCTCATCGTGGATATGGTTTTTAATCCGGACTGCCAGGGCCATATAATCGTCACCAAACCTCAGCCTTAGGCCTGTTGCATCAATAAAGCATTCATCGATGCTGAACTGCTCGATATCCGGTGAATAGGTTTGCAGCAGCTCAATCATTGCACGGGAATTCTGCGAATAGATATGATGGGTGGGGGAAACAACCGTTAAATTGGGGCATTTCTTTAACGCCTGGAAAACGGGTTCACCGGTAATAATACCATATTTCTTTGCAGGAACGGATTTGGCCAGAACAATTCCGTGCCTTTTGGACGGATCCCCGCCAACAATGGATGGGATGGTACGCAAATCAACGGTACTGCCTTGTTTCAGCTGCTCCAGCGCCTCCCAGCTTAGAAAGGCGGAATTTACATCGATATGGAAAATAATTCTCTTGCGCGTCTCCATGGCTTTCCCCTGATAGAATGGTTTCTTATCTTTATTCTACCACGAATTTACACCGGGGACAGGTTCCTGTGTAAATATATTAGAGAACTAACCAAGGGCGGGGCTTAGATTCCTTGGATTAAATGGAACAGGGGGAAACCCTGGTTCCTTGGTATTATCAAGCGTTTTAGTTCCTTGGCTTTGATAAAAAATGGGGCAGGTTACATAGGCTTTCTATTTTTTAGACCATGCATCCTGCCCCTTTGGTTTTGGCACAAGGACTTGTCTCCCCGAACCATGTTCCTGCACTTTCTGTCTTTACACAAGGACCTGTCCCCCAGGTTATGTTTCCTGCTCCTTTAAATATTTACACAGGAACCTGTCCCTGGTGTAAACCGTTGGTGCCGTTTCCGTTTGGTCTATCCTGGCGGTATAAATCCTTGATAATGTTTTCAATTTCCAGGCTTTCAATGGTCAAGTCATTGATGATGGATTCCTCATTCAACTTTTTAATAAACTCGTTCAGCTTTAATTTGGATAAATCCAACTCCAGCTCAGCATCTCGGTCGGATAGCTGTTTACGGATCATAATGCCCGGTTGATCCAGTGAAGGAAGGGTTCTGCGTGTGGTCACATGCACTGCCTTTTTATCTCCCAAATGGGTGCGTAGCTTTTCCATGGAGTTGTCAAACACGATTTCACCATGGTTCACGACGATAACGCGCTTTGCCAGGTGTTCCACATCCTCCAGATCGTGGGTGGTTAAAATGAAGGTCGTTCCATTTTTGTTTTGTTCGAGAATGAAATCCCTTATTTTGTCCTTGGCGATCACATCCAACCCAATCGTGGGTTCGTCCAAAAAAACAATTTTTGGCCGGTGCAGCATGGCCATGATGAACTCGCATTTCATCCTTTCACCCAAGGACAGCTGCCGGGTTGGTTTTCTGACAATGGATTCAAGCTCAAGCATTTCCACCATCTCATTCATGGTTTTTTTGAACGCCTTATCCGGGATATTATAGATGGACTGGTTCAATAAAAAGGAATCCATCGGCGGGATATCAAACAGAAGCTGTGATTTCTGCCCGAACACTGCACCAATGTTCGCCACATATTTTCTGCGATCCTTCCAGGGAACATAGCCCATAATATCTACCGAACCAGAGGTAGGATACAAAATACCCGTTAAAATCTTTAACGTGGTGGATTTCCCTGCCCCGTTGGGTCCCAGAAAACCAATCAGCTCACCCTCGCTGATTTCAAAGGATACGGCTTTCAGCGCTTCAACGATTTTCTTTTTCCGAACGATCAAGCTTTTCAGTGCTTCTCTGAAAGTACCTCCACGCTCATAGGAGGTATAGGTTTTTGTTAATTGTTCTACTTTTATCATATCTGTTCCTCACTCTGCTTTTGCAGTGGATTTTTCTTGATAATAACCTGGGCTTGTACGTCATCCCCCTGCGCTGGTATAGTTTTGTACCATTCTGTGATAAAACCATAGCCCTGCAAACAGAAAGGCTACCGAGCACAACACGGCCCCAAGCACTCCTGCCTCAGGCCTGCCCAAAAGGGATGAAGCAGGAAGAGAGCCGAGCAGGCTGATAGGGATAACCCAGGTAATGATTGTCTGAAACATCTTTGAAAAAATCGATCGGGGGTATAAACCAAAATCCATCACACTCATAAATATCTCATAAATCCTGTAATTGCCCACCCAAATAATTCCAAGGCCGGACATGAAAAGGCCAAAGGCAAACATTGAAACCAGAGAAAATATAAACAACAACACGAAAGTGACCCAGTTGATGAACGGTAGTGGCGGCACTGATTTCAACGCATATATAAACAGCAGCAGGCCACCTGCGAGCTTTCCAAGGTCTTCGCTGTCAAAGGCTGTGATAATGGACAGCTGCAGGATGGATCGTGGTTTAATCAGCAGCAGATCATAGGTTCCTTGCTGAACCCGGTCGATGGTATTCCAAACCATTCCCATAAAGAATGGAAATGCGATGCCTCTTGAAAGGAGGAAAATCGCCTGCAGCAACAACACCTCATGCTGCTGCCAGCCGGGGAAGGATGCCCCATTGTGGTAAATCAGCAATGTAATGAGAGGGCCAAACAGCTCGACGATCATCATGATAATCATGCTCATGATAAAATCTCCGCGATAGGCCATTCTTGACGCGAATGCTGTTTTCATGCCATGAAAGTATATTTTAAACCAAAGAAAGAGCGGATTCAGTTTTTTCTGCTGATCATCTTCCAATGTTAGTTCTGCTGTACGCGCCATAAGCTCACCTCCATCATGCGCCCACACCGGTGAAGCGCTTTATTCCAAAATGCCAGATCAACCTGTTTAGTAAGAAGGTTGCAACCACCATGATAGCCTGCAAGCCGACCACCTGCGGGATAGACATGGTTATCCCTGCCAGCTCGTAACTTCCCATAAAAACCCTTGCCGGAACATAGGATGTAAACTGAAAGGGCAGAAAAAACAATACTTTTTGAATCGCTGTGGGAAATAAGGTCAATGGCAGGAATATACCTGAACAGACATCCTTAAACACCATCACTGCCCGGCGGATACCTTCGGTCTTTACCAGCCAGAACGCAATCGTTCCAATCATAAAATTGATCAAATACTCAAGGATAAAGCTCAGAGCGATGGAAATTACCGCCCAAAAGGGCTGAGCAGGAATGGGTTTTATCCCGAACAGCAAATAGAAGCCGAGAATCGGAACCAGCTCTATCCAGAAAGCAAGAATCCGATGGCCTACCTTCTCAAAAAAAGCATAATACAAATAAGAAACAGGCCTTAGCTGGAAGGTGATGAATTTTCCTGTTTGGATATGCCTCTGCAGCGTTCCGTCAGCAGAATCCCAGTTCAGAAAACCCATCAGGGACGAAACCGCAAAGTAATACAGCATGGTATCCAGCGTGAAGCCTGAAACTGTATCGTGTACATTAAAAACCGACACCCAGATAAAGTATTGCACCAAAAAGTATATGGGTTGGGTGATCAATGAAACCGCCATATTGTGGCGAAATGCAAAGTTTTCCTTATAGGTGGATTGTATAACTGCTTTAAAAACAGGTTGTGCCTTTTTTAAAGCAGCTTCTTCATGAACAGCCTGCACAAATCTTCCCCCCTGATAAACCAATGATATCCTAGCATGAACTCAAGAACCATCCAGTTTGATAAATCTTTTTCATCGCAATGATTTTCTGCAGAAAAACCATTTGATAGTAGTTTTAACCAAGCCACAGGATCCTTAATTTGATCGTGCCAGTTTCCTGCCGAGCCTGCCAACTGCGCCCCGGTAAATATCCTCTTCATCAAAAAAGACCGGAGCCAGAAACTCCGATCTTCATCCATGCTATATCACAAAGATTAGACTTACTGTTTAGCCGGAGCAAAGGATAGATATTCATTTGCATGGCATGCTATTTTGTGAATCAACTTTTCTTGCTCCTTTCGTTTTCGTGAGTCCTATCCAATTATATTGGTTTTCTGAAAATAGGTCAATATGGTTTTCAGCTATAACTGTTTATTCTCCTGGTTACAGTTCAGAGGTAGTATCAGAAACCATCCGCAGGGCCTGGCAGCGGGTCAAGGCTTGTGGTGCGTTCCAGTTCTGGGGTTATCTTTCCTGGGGAGTGTTTCAGTTCTGGGGTTATCCTTCCTGGGGAGCGTTCCAATGGGTACGCTCCTCTGGTATGCTCCTCTGGTACGCACCTGCACTGGGTGTTTTATTCCTTCTTTTTCCAGGACACATAACCGACCCTGCTGTCTCTTCTCCCGGCAGGCTATTCAGGTACTGCTTGCCTGGCATCTATTGGTTCAGGGTTTTTGCAAACTCCTCGCCAAAGCGGGTGCACATATCCAGATCGGCCTGGGTGGGTTGGTACTTGCAGGACATCGGATCAAGCTCTACCTGTAACCCGGCATCCTTCAGCCCCTGAGAAAGCAGCTTTGGAGCTTCCCCGCTCCATCCCAGGCTTCCAAAGCTTGCACCCTTTTTACCTTTGAATTTGTGACCCTTTATTTCATCCACAATTCCTGAAAGTGAACGCAGATAACCGTTGTTCACCGTGCAGCTTCCCAATAGAATGCCTTTTGAACGGAACAGTTCGGTCAGGATATCTGATACGTCAGAGGTGGAGCTGTTATAAATCTTGCAGCGTGCTCCTGCGTTTTCAATTCCCTTTGCAATGGCTTCGGCCATCTTTTTTGTTGCATTGTACATGGTGTCATAGACGATGGTTACAAAGCCTTCCTCATATTGGTTGGACCAAAGCTCATATTTGTCGATAATCTGCATCGGATTCTTCCGCCAAATTACACCGTGGCTGGGTGCTATCACTTCAACCGGCAGATTCAGTGCTTTCACCTCGGCAACCTTCTTGCGAATCAGCGCAGTAAACGGAGCAAGAATATTGGCAAAATACTTGAAAGCTTCCTGGTATACCTCACATTCGTCGGTTTCTTCCTGAAAAATGCTCTTTGCACAGTAATGCTGACCGAACGCATCATTGGACAGCAGCACATTTGCGCCGGTGACATAGGTCATCATGCTATCAGGCCAATGGATCATCGTCATCTCAACAAAGACCATGTCCGACTTCCCGATATTGATTTTATCTCCGGTTTTTACCGGCACAAAATTCCAGTCCTTATGAAAATGACCCTTGATGGTTTCTACCCCTTTTTTAGTACAATAAATCGGAACGTTCGGGATCTTTTCCATCAAGGCGCCCAGGCTGCCTCCATGGTCGGGCTCATTATGGTTGATGACGATGCCATCAATATTCGCAATGCCCACTTCCTTCTCCAGCAAGTCCAGAAACTCCTGCTGGTAGGGTGTCCATACGGTATCCACCAGAATGGTTTTTTCATCCCGGATTAAATAGGTGTTATAGGTGGAACCACGGTGTGTTGACAGTTCATGTCCGTGAAACCTTCTCAAATCCCAGTCTCTAAGGCCAAGCCAGTATACATTGTCTTTCACCTGTATCATGTACCATCATCCTTTCATCATATTGTAATAAGGCAGTACCAGCCTTTACCCTGCTTCTGTCACATTTTTCTGCTGCGACAATAGATTATATCCTTTTAAATATTCCCATTCCATCGGCTTTAAAACAGTAACCATGCCTGAAAAGCATCTGTCATTTACAGCTTACCGGGAAAGGATAGTGCCTGGGCAGAAGACATGAAATCGATTTAGATGATTTATTGACATTTTCCCGGCAATCCTTATGGGTGGTGATAAGCGGGAATTCATAGAAACATAAATAACCTTACCTTGGCCACTTGGTGGAAGGACAAAAAAGAACCGCCAGGTAAGCTGTGCTGTAAGCATTACCCTGATCACTCGGAAAAAGGGCTGAGCCGGGAGGAGTCTCCCGTTTCAGCCCTTCCAATATTTAAAGCCCTTTGGGGGCGGGCAGTTTAAGCTGCCATCGACTTTATTGAATGTCTATTTTCACTCCCTGCTTTTTCTCCGGTTTTGCCTTGGGAACAGTCAGGGACAGTATGCCGTCCTTATAGGATGCCTTAATTTCGTCCTCTTTTACATCATCCACATAGAAGCATCTTTTAAAGCTGCCGTATGTTCTTTCTCTTCTGATGTAATTATCCTTTTCCTCATTGGTTTCATTGTTGCGCTCAACCGAAATCGTCAGATAACCATCTGTTAAGTCTACCTGGATGTCTTTTTTGTCCACCCCCGGAAGCTCCGCATCGATCAGCCATTCATTCTCCGTTTCACGCACATCCGCCCTGACAGGGATATTTCCCTGGAAACTGAAAAAGGAATCATTGAAGAAATCATTAAAGAATTTATCCATACCCCAGAAATCATTCCCTTTTGCCAATCCTGCATTTCGTCTTGTGAATGGTACTAAGCTAAACATAAACAACACCTCCGTATAAAATCTTATCAATATTAATCTTTGACTATCTTTGACCTTCTGGTTTTATTCTAATGTATTCTATGAAGAAGTTCAAACTTTGCTTTTGACTTTCTTTGACCTTTACAAGGGGTGAGAGCTGAATAGAGATAAATAGCTTCCTTTTTCTCGCAATCCCTTTGAATTTCATATTTTTTCATTTATAATCCTTTGTCAACTAGTTGCCTGGATCTACCAGCTTATTGGGTTAGCTTTGCATTTCTTCTTATTGTTTATAGACTGCTTTAAGGTAAAACCTGCGTATCTGCCTGCTTGATTACAGTGTTTGTTTTGATTATTATGATATAATGAGGTTGTTATTTTTTGTATGATAAAAGGAACGTTTCAATCAACAATTGAGGTGAGGTAATGGCCAAAAAAGAGAAAAAATACGATTACAGGCCCAAGTCGCATCCATTGGATGATAAACAGCAAATGAGCAGTAATAGCAGCTTATTGAGTAGACTTTTACAAATGGTATTTACACAGAACATCGGTAAGGCACAGTTTAAGTTTTTAGTTGGTTATTCACTGTTGATTGTGCTGCTGGAATTTTGTGCTTTCGCTTTTAAGGGCATCTTCTCCATTGCTGCCTCCAGGCTTTGGATGCTTGGCTGGGTCATATGTATTGCAGGTATTATTTATATGTTTGTTCGCCTTGTCATTGAAGATCTGAAGGCAAAGCATTATCTCTCCCTTGTGTTCATGTCCGTTATTTTCATGATGTTAATTCTTGCTATTGGAAATTTTGATAAAATTGTGATCGGGCAGGATGCCACACAGCAGCTGGCTGAGGGCACATTGTCTTTTTCAGCCCCGGATTGGAACTATACCGGTAAGGCTTTTTTGGATTATCCAAACAGGCAGTATGTGCTGGCAGCTATCCCAACCTTGATTCTGGGCAGAAGCATTCCTGCTCTGCAAATCGGGTTTGCTTATCCCTTTTTTCTTAGCCTGCTGATATTTTATACCGGGTTTCGAAAGTGGCAGAGAAAGGAAGGCCTGTCGGAAATCTTCTCCATGGTCGCAGTTTCAGCCCTGTTTACCTTTCCATATGTAACAGAGTATTATATTTATTTTGAACACACCCTGTTCCCGGCTTGTTTCACCATGCAATGTATCGGGTGGCTTCTGCTGTTTTTAAAAAAACCAACCCTGTTTAATGCCTTTGCGATCATGTGGACCTGTACGATGATGGCCAATTGCTACACTCCGGCCATCGCTTCGGTAGCTCTGTTTGTGTGCATCATCTTCCTGCTCGGCTTTTTCACCCTGTCCGGGAAGCATGACCTGCCTTACACACGGCTTGAAGGAAAGCTGTCCTTTTTAACCTGCCTGAATATGTCTGTGGTGATCAGCTTGTTTGCCGCGTTTACTTTTCTGTTTAGCAGAGGCGATCGGATCACTGACATGAGAACTGAGAGCTTCATCGAAAGTCTGGCTGCGACCAAAGAAGGCTATTCCATCTTCTTTCTGAACAGTCCTTCCGTATTTTCAAACTACCTGATGATTTTTATTGTTATTTATCTGGTGATGTCCCTGCTATACCGATTTGGCTTTATCCATCTCGTTACCTCAGTGTGGGTTCTGGCAATTGTCGGCATGTCCCAGTTTCTCAAAGGATACGCCATTTATGAGCCTTCCATCTCCATGTCCAGAACGCTGATCACCGTTCCAGTGCTTGTAACTGCTCTGTTTCTAACAGGAATTGAAGTCATGAAGCGGTATAAGGTAAAAGTGAAGCCTTTTCTTTTAGTATTAGTGGTGATCGTCAATATTAGTTTGGGTATTTACAATATCTATAAGCCCGTTGTTCAGGGGGACGCTGCGAAGTACTTCAACCCTGACACATTGCAGCCCATGAAATACGTTATCAGCAGTATGATGTCAACGGTAACAGAGGCGGAACGTGAAGGGAGGGATAACCTTACACTGGTTCTATATACCAATAACATTTGGTTGAAGAACCTCACTGACTATACGTCCTACTTCCTTCCCGATACGCAGGTGTATGCGCTGTCGGAAGGTGAACCCCTTCCCTCTCCGATCGAAAATGTGATCATTTATTGTGATAATCAAATCAAGGAGCTTCCCCTGGACAACCATCTTTTGTGGGGTGAAAGCCTGGAATTCTCGTTGGGAAAAGACAGAACCTTTGGCCTGACTCGTTATGATGTATCGGATGCCCCGGTCTTTTGAACGCTCTTATGGGATGACACCGATTAAGGCAGCAGTTTGACTGCCCTCATCCTTTATAGCAGCAATACAATTGCTTCTGTTGTTATAGCTTCCTGTCCTTGTCAATTTTTAAAGGCAGCATCTGGCGTAAATCTTTCAGCTCAAACACCCCTAATAAAACGAGAATCACAGCCATCAACCCTCCTGTTATTACACCCGATACCAGTAAAACCATGGTTTGCTGGGCAAATACGGCTTGTGCGAGCATTTTTGCAACAGGTGCGGCAATAATACCTGAAACGGCTGCAATGAGTGGCTTGACAAGCCAATCTCCAAGCTCGATCGACATTCCCGTTGTTTTGATGGTGGTACGCAGGTTCAACAAAGATCCAACCAAATTGGTTACCACAAGCGATAGAATATAGGCATTGATTCCAAAGGCCGGTATTCCAAACCAAACAAAGCCCAGACGCAGGACACTGGTTATCATGGAATGCTTCAGTGTCTCCTTTTCTTTTCCCAGACCGTTCAGAACACCCAAAAGTGTTTGCTGAAGATAGAAAAACACACCGGTAAAGGAGAGCAGGAACATCATTTGCCCAACATTCTGACCAGGGTAGATTATCTCTGAAATATCCCTGCCGAAGGCAAGAAACAAGCTGGTAAACAGGAAGCCCAGAACCAGGGTTAAACGGATCGAGCGGGAGATTTGGCGATTCGCTCCATTCATTCTCTTTAGGGCGGCAGCCTCTGCAATGGCCGGTACCAGAGCGGTAGCCAATGCTGCCGTCAGCATGGACGGGAAGGTGATCACCGGAGAAGCCATACCGGTCAGCTTACCGTATTCAGCCAAAGCCTCGGCATTGGTCATGCCGAAAATCGCCAGCCGCTGCGGAATCCATATGAATTCCACAGTTCCCAACAGTGATAAAATCAAGCGATTGGCGGTAATGGGTAAAGAGATACCAAGCAATGTTTTTCCAATATCTCTTTTGCGTAGAAGCTGCCCTCTGAGACTCGCGGCCTTTTTCCCCTTTCGGAATTGAAAAGCCAGGAAGACCACAAGCACATTCGCAATTTCCCCTGTGATCATGCCAATTGTAGCAAACAGGCATTTTCGTTCCATATCCCCCTGTGAGAAGAGGTCTGCAATGGTGAATACGACCATCAGCTTAACAACCTGCTCGGCTATCTGTGAAAGCGCATTCGGCACAACCTCCTGTTTCCCATAGAAATAACCCTTCAGGGAAGTGATCGCCGCAATGAACGGAATGGCCGGCAATATCCAGAGCAATGCGCTTTTCGTACGGATATCTCCAATGAGCATATTCACGACAAAGTCAAGATTGAAATACAAGACCGTAACAACAGCGGCTGCGGCTGCAAAGATTGCAGTGCCGGTAAAGATGGCAATCCGGTTGGCATTTTTGGGGTTCCCCCGGGCTGTTTCCTCGGCAACAAGCCGTGCGACAGCAATTCCTACGCCGGCGGTCAGCCCAAGCAGTACCAGATTGTAGATGGGAAGCACCAGCTGGTAAAGCCCCATTCCTTCGGCACCGATGGAATTTGCAATATAGATTCGGTAAATAAAGCCGATGCTTTTAACAATAAAACCAGCAACGGTTAGAATGAAAGCGTTTTGCTTCAGGTTCTTTTTACCCATAAGGCCTCGTTGGCTGTTTAAGCACAGATCGCAAAGCTTCCGGACATCAGCCTGATGATGCATCGGTTAAGGTGCTGGTATGGTGCTAAACAGATGGTTGTTCTTATAAAATATATGGCTTTGCCCTATACATCATTACCGAAAAAGAAAAAAGCCTGATTCGGTCGGAGGCGATGACCGGTATCAGGTTTATCGCAGCATGCACTCTCATGCACAGCTGTCAGTGTTCATGATAAGGATTTCCTATACATCTCATTGCTGATCTCCTCTACATCCTGAACCTCCTGCAGGGATCTCCCGTTAGAAGCAGCGTCCTGTCGGTTTCCCAAAGGTGCCCCATCCTGCGGGGAGTCGGATGAGCCAAAGGACATTACTTCCTCAAGGGCCTGCTCCCCGTCATAGGGCTCAGACCTGCCGCCCTCGTGATGCCCTCGCATGACTTTTTCCAGAACATCCTCCTCGACCGGCCGGTGTGCGTGTTTGCTGATCTGATCCAGGGTGTTTTCGTGCTCTTCGGAAATTTCACATTGAATGCAGTTTCTGGCATCCGGAATGACTTCCAGCCGCTGCGGGTCGATAGATTTACCACAGAGCTCGCAGATCCCATAGGTTTGTTTATTAATTTTTTCAAGAGCGTCATCTATTTCACGTATCACAAACTCGTGATTGCTTCTCAGGGCTGCCCTGTGTTCGGCATCAAACAGATCGGTTGCAACATCCG
Organism: uncultured Ruminiclostridium sp.; assembly: GCA_964450305.1. Classification (GTDB taxonomy): domain Bacteria; phylum Bacillota; class Clostridia; order DSM-8532; family DSM-8532; genus JAAYJG01. Next base: position 3,737 of record CAYVFB010000050.1, on the reverse strand, counting down.
CCGGATGGTTGTCATATCTGGACAGCTCGCTGTCTTCAGTATCCCGGTAGTCTTCCGGCGCGCCCTCGAGCATATCTGTAAGGATATCCGAATGCTCTTCGCGGTGCTGCTGCAACAAATGTTTAAAGTGTCTGAGTTGTTCGTTGTTCATTGATCTCCCTCCTCGAAGGTTTTCATTAAACAATAGTGTTCCCGAAAAAAGAAAAACAAAAGCAGGGTAGCGTAATTGTGCAAAAAACTGAAGATATTGATCCTGCGAAATCTTGGCAGGTTTCACAGGAGTAATTAAGACCGGCAGAAAGCACGAACCATTTCATTGGTTTCTTGCCTGTACATGCTCCTTGGTGCTACAATGAAAAAAAGGAGGCTTTTCATATGCGTTATTTGGTTCGCCAGAAAGTTTTCTCCATTCGTGACAGCTTTACGATTAAAGATGAATATGGTAATGATGTTTTTAAGGTGTTCGGAAGGCTGCTTTCCATTGGTAATAAGTTAACCCTTACAGACCTTTTGGATCAAGAGCTTTATTATATTGAACAGCGCTTGTTCCGATTTCTTCCTGAATATACCATTTATCGGAATGGGCGCCCGGTTGCAACGGTTAAAAAGAATTTGACCCTTTTTAGGCCCAGCTTTGATATATCAAGTGTATATGGAAGTTTTAATATTGATGGAAGCTTTTGGGCATACGACTTTACTGTTTTTAAGAATGGCTCTCCGGCTGCCATCGTCTCCAAGAAGTGGTTTTCCTTTTCCGATTCCTATGGAGTTTCGATCTCTGATGGTGAAGATGCGGCGTTTATGCTGGCTCTTGTGATTGTGCTGGACATGGTTTATCATAACGATAACAATTAGGAAGGGAAAAGCGAACCACAACAACAAGGCTTATAGCCCTGTTAAATCGAGACGTTGCCAACCCATTCCCCGTTCTGGCGGCACAAGCTCAGGGCATTTGATAGATCCTGTACAACAGTACTGCAGCCTCTGCTCTGGTCAGGTTAAACCTGGGGTTCAGCCGGTTTCCCGCGCCTTGAATGATCCCATTCTTTACCAGAGTCGCTACGCTTTGGACAGCATAATCTGATACAAGAGAAGCATCTGTAAATCCCTGAATATCTGCTTCATCTGCATTTTCAAAGCATTTCCCGGCAACATTCAGTGCCCTGACCACCAAGGTCATCATATCTTGCCGTGTGATTCCGGCTAAAGGCAGGAATTGATTATTCCCAACACCATTGGTGATGCCAAGCGTTCTGGCCACAGCAATCGCACTGGCATACCCGGCATCCGGGGGTACATCGTCAAAATTACTGCCGGCCTGTGCCGTCAAACCCAGGGTATTGATCAAATAATGCAGAAAGTCTGCCCGGGTGATTTCCTTCGTCGGTTCAAATCGCTGTCCGGCGGAAGGCAGGACGATCTGCCCTAATCCCAGGAACTCGATCTGATCCTTTGCCCAGGCAATGCTGTAAATATCGGTGAAAACAAGGCTTTCAGCTTTTACCAGCTGTAAAACACCATAGCCTTCTGTGCTTATGTCTGAAAAGCTGGTGCTGTCATTCCAGGTTACCATATTGTCCCTTGTTCCGTCCCGATTGTAATCATGATTGACCTGAATGTCAAACCCGACCAGTGAGTTCTGCGCTGGAGTCACCTGATCCCAGGCAATGGAGGCTTCAATGGCATAACCGTTTTCCACTGCTTTTACATGGCTTTGAATGTGTTCTGCACGTGTGCCTTTCCCATAACCCAGGTTATTGTCAAAGCTGATACGGTATCTTGCATCGTCTTGTTCAATAGTTTTTGTCTTATCATTTCTCCGATCCAGAAAGATTTCAACAGAATCCTTTTCCCACAAGCTTTCAAGCTTACCGGTAACCTGCGTGAAAATATACAAATTTTTCTCATCCCACAAGGTTCTCACTTTTGCGGTTGGACCGACGATCCCCTGTACCCAGGTGTTTGTGGTTATTTCGATGGCATCCGCCCAAACCGTTTCCATTTCGCCATCGATCGATGGGGTACCGTATAAGGAATAAGCCGCTTTCAGCTCCTTGCCAAAAATTCCGGTTCCCAAATCCCTAAGCCCAATACTGTCGGAATTGTTCCAGTTCAGTTCTTTCACAATACTTGCATTGGTTACTACGAAATCAATTGCAATCAGATCCCCGGGGATGGGGTTTTCAGGCAAAGTAACGGCTGCTTCCACTGAATAACCCCGTTCATTCTCTGTGACAGTGAAATCTGCACCATCTCCGAGTCCTCCGTCACGGTAAAATGAATATACATCGGTTTTTCCGTAGTTTTGTCCGTCATATTCACAAAGGAGAAGCTTTACGCAGTCATTTCCATCCTGGGTTGGATCTTCAACCGTCACATACAGGTACAGGTTTTTTTTATTCCACAGTGCTTTTACAGATACATTCGCCGCTTCCGAGCCAAAGATCTCGGGCTTCAGGACTTCCCACTGGAATTCTGATTTCCCGTCAATAACTGCGCTGCCCTTGTGAATTGTCATTGTCTTTAAGGACTCGGGCGGCGACTCCATAGTTCCCTGGCCATCTTCGGAAAAAGCAGGCAGTGTACCGTAAGCAGCCCCTATGACAAAAAGTAATAAGAGTAACTTCTTTAAATGCATTTTCAGTCTTTTTTGCATTCCCTGTCCTCCCCTGCACTCTTGACCATTAACATAGGATTGCTTAAGTCGTTCCTGTTCAAAAAAGACAAAGATGTTCGAACTCGAGCGGCTTGTGTCTGAAAACCCAAACAGGACTGGGCCTAGATCGTCCATTGATCATGAACAATACAAACCAGATACCAGGTTCCGTCCTTTTCTTCAAAGACAAGCTTCAGGCTTTCCCAATCCAGCCCCTCATATTGCGGATCAAAGCCTGAGAAATGATATTCCAGCAGCTTGCCCTCCGGATATGCTTCAAATATATTGTTGATCGTATTTCCCTGCCCGATAAACCGGTTGTAACCCACTTGTTCGGCATTCAGGAAATCCTGATCATAAACAAAATCGTTCATGTACTCCCTGAAGGTGAGTTGGATAGGTTCTCCGGAACCGTCGTACGCTCCCCAGGTATATACCTTTTTACTTTCCATCAACGTTTTTATTTCTTCCGCCGTAAAGGCAAGAGAATTATCAGGATCAACATAGGTATATGGCGAAAACCTTAGCTTCCTGTCCGGGTGCACAATGGAGGAGAGCCATTCCATATCCCTGTCTCGCAACGCTTTCAAGGTGTTTTCACCTAGTTCCCGCAATTTACTCTCGATGGCCTCGGAGGTGCTGTCAGGTTTGCGAATAAAATTTTCATTTCTCTCAAAGGGTTCGTTGAAGGAGATATGAGTGTAAACCTCCCGCTTTTGCCCGTTAATCAGAAATTGGACCTTTTTCACCTGAGGGAGTTCTGTCAAAGAGTTTACAACAGAGTTGATCAGCGCCGCTTCAAAGGCGGTTCCTCCAGGGTTGTTGTCCACAAACTCAGCGGAGAGATCCAAAGTGCAGATACCCTCCTTTGTTCCAATGGACAGAAGCTTTGTTCCTTTGGGAATGATCGCCCCCGTATCGCTGCTCAAAGAACCCTTCTGCAGTTGGTGGAAGATTACCTCCTCCAGCATTTCACCCTGATTCACCTGAACCAAACGCTGTTCAGGAACAACCGAATCACCATTTGCGCTCGGGAAATACAGGGTTAGCGTAACATTTTGCATTTGTACGGCTGCATTTG
>CAYVFB010000049.1:8130-23978 GCA_964450305.1 uncultured Ruminiclostridium sp. | reverse complement strand
GATTGATATCTGTAATGTCAATATCCTCAAGGATACCCATATCCACCCCCAGCCTCAAATCGGAAAGGCGCTTCAGGGCTTCACCCGTATCCATGATTCTCGCGTTCTTTAAAATTCCGAAGGACCGAAAAATCCTGTCTTCCAGCTTATATCTGTTTTGTTTCAGGAGTTCCTGCCGCAAAGCTCTCTCCTGATCGATGATTTGCTGCGCGATGTTATGCATGCTCAGGATGATATCTTGTTCGCTTTTCCCCAGGGTAATCTGGTTTGAAAACTGAAATACGTTTCCTGAAGCCTGGGTATTTTCACCATAAAGCCCCCTGACAGCCATTCCAAGCTTCCCCATGGCTTCCAGCACAGGCTTGATATAGCCTGTCATCGCCAGGGCCGGAAGATGCATCATCACTGATACACGAATGGCTGTGCCGATATTCGTAGGACAACTGGTGAGGTAGCCGATGTTTTCATCCCAAGCAAAATCAATGGTTTCAGATAACAGGTTATCCAGGCTGTCGCACACCTCCCAGGCCTTGGTCAGCTGCATGCCCGAAGCCAGGCACTGGATTCTGAGATGATCCTCCTCATTGATCATGATCGATATCTGCTCGTCCTGGCTGAGGATAAGCCCAATCATCCGTTTGGATTCCACCAGTTCCTTGCTGACGATATGCTTTTCAACCAGCACGGCTTTTTCGATGACGTCCAGACTGGTTATGTCCACATAACGAAATATGTTTGCCATGTTGTCACTGCCTGAAAAAATGGCTTTTTGGGTTTCCTCCGCAATTTTCTGCTGGTGCCCGGCAGTGCTTTTATGCGGAAAGGGATACTCTCTGAAGTTTCTGGCCAGCCTTACCCTGCTTGACAGCACCACATCCGAATCCGGTCCTTTATCAATATACCATTTGTTCATTACATCACCCACTTGAAGGAAATTCCTGTTAAGGTCTAAACGCTTGCTGAAACGCTGAAGCTACGTTTTAACGCTTCCTGAATCACTTTTGTTTTTTTCAGCCTCTTTAATCTGATCCCGAATGACGGCTGCCTGCTCGTAATTTTCTTCATCGATGCATTTTTGAAGCTCCTGCTTTAATGCAAGCAGATTTCGGGCAGGCTGAAGCTTTGCGGACAGCTTTGGGGGTACCTTCCCGTGGTGTTTGACATTGCCGTGAATGCGCTTGAGCAAGGTTTGAATGCTTTCCCCAAAGGTTGTATAGCATTCGGTACAGCCGAGCAGCCCTGTTCTTTGAAACTCTTCGGCTGTCATTGCGCAGGACGGGCATTGAACAGACGGTACAGGCTCTTCCTGCATTTGCGCTGAAACCTCCTGCCCCAGGATCCCTGAAAGCAGCTTATGCAGATTTATCTTGATCTCATTGTTTTTTCGCGCGCATGCCTCGCAGACATACATCTCTACCTTCTGTCCATTGATAATTCTTGTAAAATGTACGGTTGCCTGCCTTTGATTGCACAGTCGGCACATCAGCATAGGTTTTCCCCCCTTAAATGACCAGGCTCATCAGCATGTTTTTCAGAATGTTCATCCTGATCTCGTCGCGCAAATCGGGCGAAGCAGCCACCAGTGCCTTGTCGGACGTAGCCGCTTTCATGATCCCGGCCTCCTGCTCGTTGATGACATCATAGTCCACAAAATTCTGAATGAAGATCTCACAGGTGTGCTGTGATAGTTTGTCACCAATGGAGGTGATGATATGCATCAAATATTCGCCCACCGAGCCCGCATTCATCCGTTTGATGCTGATATAGCCTCCGCCGCCTCTTCGTGATTCCACATAATAACCCTTATCTGTTGAAAAACGCGTGCTGATAACATAGTTGATCTGCGAAGGAACACAATTGAAATGGCTTGCCAGCTCATTGCGCTGAATTTCCACCGCTCCATCCGTATCCTCTATCATCTCCTTGATAAAGGATTCAATAATATCGCTTAATCTTGCCACCCCATCACCCTCTTTTGTCTTTGACTATCTCTGACTATTATTATACTGTAAATGACCATCGAATGCAAGGGTCAAGGTCGCGCGCATGCCGCGCGCACCAAAAAGGCTGTAACAAAACGAAAATTTTGTTACAGCCTTTGATTACAGGAATTTATTCTTCTGCTTCCTTATCCTTCTTCGATTCGGCGATGACCTTTTCCGCAACGTTCTGCGGCGCTTCCTCATAACGCTCGAAACGGATGGTGTAGGAACCTCTGGCTTGGGTCATGGAACGAAGATCTGTGGCATACTTGAACATTTCAGCCTCGGGAACCTCAGCCACAACCTGCTGCATGCCGCCTTCCGCCGGGTTCATACCCAGAATACGGCCTCTGCGCTTGTTCATATCCCCAATGATATCACCCATATAGCTGTCGGGCACCAGAACCTCCACATGGGAGATAGGTTCGAGCAACACAGGGCCGGCTTGCTGAACGCCTTCCTTGTATGCCAGGCTTGCTGCGATTTTGAATGCCATTTCGGATGAGTCGACAGGATGGTATTTACCGTCGACCAGCGTAGCCTTCAGATTTACCACCGGGTAACCTGCAAGAACACCCTTCGCAATGCTTTCACGAAGGCCCTTCTCAACAGCGGGGAAGTATTGCTTGGGTACAGCCCCTCCGAAGATCTTTTCTTCAAAAACAAGATCCTCTGTGGGTCCTGGTTCAAATTCAACCCAGATATCTCCAAACTGGCCATGTCCGCCGGATTGCTTCTTATGCTTCCCTTCAACCTTGACCTTCTTGCGAATGGTTTCACGGTATGGGATCCTGGGGTTGGTCAGCTCCACTTCGACCTTGAACTTGGCCTTGAGCTTGCTGAGGATCAGATCCAGATGCTGATCGCCAATACCATAGATGAGGGTTTGCTTCGTTTCAGCGTTCAACTCAACCTTGAAGGTAGGATCCTCATCCATTAAACGAGTCAAGCCGCTGGAGATCTTTTCTTCATCGCCCTTTGTTTTCGGCAGAACCGCCATGGACAGCATGGGCGACGGGAACTGGATAGCCGACAGGATAAACGGGTTTTCCTTTGTGGCAAGAGTGTCATTGGTCTCAGTGACAACCAGCTTGGCAACGGCACCGATGTCACCGGTCATCAGCTGGGTGGTATTGATCTGCTGTTTCCCCTTGATCAGGAACAGCTGCGCAATTCTTTCATTCTTTTCTTTTTTCACATTATAGACCACTGAGTCGGACTTCAATACACCGGACATCACCTTGATATATGAAATCTTGCCGACAAACGGGTCGACAATGGTCTTGAAAACAAGTACGGATAAAGCTTCACTATTGTCGGGCTTCAGCTCGATGGTTCCTTCTTTGCCGGGTATGGAAGCAGTCACGGTCCCCCTCTCATTGTATGCGGGAACATACTGCACAATTGCGTCGAGCAAAAACTTAATGCCGGCATGGTTGACGGCGGAACCGCAAAAAACAGGTGCGATATCACCGGACTTGATACCGGATGCCAGACCCTTTAAAATTTCTTCTTGCGTGAACGGGTCGCCGGAGAAGTATTTTTCCATCAGGTCTTCGTCTGTCTCTGCTACAGCCTCGGAGATCCCTTCATGATATTTCTCGACGGAAGCCTTCATGGAAGCGGGAATTTCGGTATCTACGAAATCTTTTCCGGAAAACCTTTTTGCTTTCATCGTGGCAACATTGACTATACCGGCGAACGCCCCGTTTTCAATGATGGGCAGCTCGAATGCGATTACATGGTTTCCGAATTTATTCTGTAACTGATCAAAGACTTTAAAAAAGTCTGAATTCTCTTCATCAATCTTGCTGATAAAAAACAGCTTTGTCAGTTTCTGATTTGAAGCCTCTTCCCAGGCTTTTTCAGTTCCGACCTCCACACCGTCCTTGGCGCTTGCAAGAATGAGCGCGCCGTCAGCAACACGCAGCCCCTCGCGCATTTCACCGATAAAGTCAAAATATCCCGGTGTGTCAATAATGTTTATCTTGTGTCCATCCCATTCCAGCGGTGCCAATGAAGTACCGGTACTGATTTGACGTTTCATTTCCTCGGGATCGTAATCCATAACTGTGTTTCCACTGACAACACTGCCGAACCGGTCCGTTGCCTTTGCATCGAAAAGCATGGCCTCCGCCAGCGTTGTCTTGCCCGCGCCTCCATGTCCCAACAGGCAGATATTACGTATTTTGTCTACGCTATAGTCTTTCATACCAATTCCCCCTTTTCACACCTGTAAACCAGGTGACTTTCATATTAGCCGTGCACATAACACTCTATATGATTTCCCCAAACAGCCGAAAACGCTTTGGAGAAACACAAACACCACTGTGTGTCTGCCTTCATCAGGCAGCCTTGAAACTATTTGGAACGGTTTGGAAATCAATGAATCTGAACCGACTATCCGAAGGCCCCGATACATCTATTCTGGTAAATCCTATTAGGTATTATACCAAACTTTATTGGTTGTTAATATATATCGTGATATTTTTTTAACTTTTATCTGCGCTGCCACCGAAATTCACCATTACGGCATGAAAATATCACTGTTCACAATGTTATCACATCTATGTGGTTTAATTCAATCCATTTCGTTAGGAATCCTGCAAAAGCACGATATTCGTTACTTTTCACACCCCCCTTTAATCAGTTCATAAGTTGCTGAATGGGTATGTGTTTTATCCTGCACACAGCACAGGAATCTTATCGGGAGTGAATCGGGATCCTTCACTTCGTTCAGCAGGCTGCACCTGCTTACCCGTGAACAGTAACTGGTAATCGTATATTACAGGCAAGAAGTTTCTCTGTTTCGTAAACTGTATGTCAATATGTATTGAGCTGGTAATGGAATTTTTAAAGGTTTGGTTGCATATATAAAAAATAAATGGTCTATTAGCAGCCTCAGGGCTTTTTGTATCGGGGGATGGTCTGTGAAAGCTGTGATTCTTGCGGGAGGAAAGGGGACACGCCTGCATCCTGTTACCTGTGAACTCCCAAAGCCTATGGTTCCGGTTTTCAATATCCCATTGATGGAGCATCTTATCCTGCTGTTGAAAAAACATGGTATCCTGGATATCGGTGTTACGCTGATGTATCTGCCGCAGAAGATCAGCTCCTACTTTGGTGATGGTTCGAGATGGGGAGTCCGGTTATCGTATTTTGTGGAGGAGAGCCCTTGCGGGACAGCGGGAAGCCTTTTGAGTGCCGCCGAATTCCTGAATGAACCCTTTCTGGTGCTAAGCGGAGACTGCATTACAGATATCAATCTCACCGAAGCCGTTGAATTTCATCGCCGCAAGGGGACTCTGGCGACCCTCGTTCTAACCAGTTCCGGTAACCCCAGGGATTATGGGATCGTCATCACCGATCATGACAGCCATATCGTCAGTTTTCTTGAAAAGCCTTCGCTCTGTGAGGTTTTCAGTGACATTGTGAATACCGGGATTTACATGCTGGAGCCGGATGTGCTGAATTATATCGAGTCCGATCATCCCTTCGATTTTAGCCGCGAGCTTTTCCCAAAGCTTTTGTCATCCGGGCTACGGCTTTCAGGCTATCCCGCAGCAGGGTATTGGTCGGATATTGGTTCTGTGGAAAACTATTTGAATGCGCACAGGGATATTTTTGACAGAAAGACGGACCTGTTCCCATACAGCCAAGGCAGCCTGCAGGGTGTATTCACTGGCAAATCCACTGTCATAGAGCCCACCGCGCTGATTCACGGGCCCTGCGTTATCGGAAACAATTGCTACATAGGCCACCGAGCCATGATCGACAGTTATACCGTTATCGGAAACAACTGCATGATCGAAGACCGGGCCTTCGTCAAAAGAAGTATCCTGCACAATAACATCACAGTGGGTTCAGGCTGTGAAATCAGGCAAAGTATTCTTGGGAACCGGGTACGCCTGATGCCTTATGTGTCCTGTCTTGAAAACACCGTCGTTGGAGAAGAAAGCGTCATCCATGAACGCAGCATCATCAAGCCGGGGGTTCGGATTTGGCCGTCAAAAACCGTCGGACCGCTTTCGGTGGTCAACAGGAGTATCATCCATTCCTCCCGGTACCATTCATCCTTGTTTCACAATGGCAGAATTGCCGGCAGAATGAATGCGGACATCACCCCTGAAGTCGCTTCAAGGCTGGGCTCGGCATTTGGTTCTGTTCTGGGTGCGGGTAAGAGGGTGATTGTCGCTTCAGACGCAGCAGATGTCAGCTGTTTGTTTGAGCATGCATTTGCTTCAGGTATGATCTCAACGGGGGTTCAGGTTTTCAGCCTTCATGGTGTATCTGTCCCTGTGTCACGGATGGCCATTCGTGACCTGAACCTGTCCGGGGGCATTCACATTCACTGTGAACCACCCTCTTCCGAAACACTTGTAATTAATTTTCTGGATGAGGTCGGCGCAAACCTGGACAGCATTGCTGAGAAAACCATCGAAGCTGTTTTTTACAGGGAAGACTTCACCCGCTGTCACCCCTGTACTGTTCCAAGCCTCGTGGACATGGAGGAATATAGGGAAACCTATATTCGTTCTGTGGTTTCTGGGAGCAGCACCACCCTGATTCAGGCGAAGCCCCCTGTACTGTTCGTCATGAGCGACAGTGAAGCCATGCTGTCCTTCGTGCATTCTGTTTTTGACAGGCTATGCATTCCCATTGCCGGCGAGATGCGGATTGATCGGCTTGATCCTGATAGCAGGCGGAATATTGAGCATTTCCTCCATGCCGACCTGACGGCTTTCATAGACAGCAGCGGAGAACAACTGCAGCTGATGGATTCCTGTGGAAGGGTTCCCGATGAGAACCAGCTTTTTCTGCTGCGTGCCTATATGTTGATGAAAAACAATCCGGGGGTAAAAATTGCCGCTCCACTAAACATGACCTGCACCATCGAAAGAATGGCGCTCAGATACGGGGGGTCGGTGAAACGCACAAAAATTACAGGGTACGATCTTGTAAGAGAATTGCTGAGGGAAAGCAGCTCTGCACAATCAGCTGAACAGTACCTCTTATACCACGACGCCCTTGCTTCCCTGGCAAAAACGATTGAGTTTCTTTGCATGAACAATATAAACCTCGACGATCTCATCCGGTTGACTCCCTTCTGCAATATCAGGCATTCCTCGTTTTCATGCCCTTATGAAGCTATTGGGAAGGTCATGCGTATGCTCTATTTGGAAAATGGCCGGCAGCTTCTTGGAGGTATCCGGATTCAACGGGAAAAATCCTGGGCACTGATCATCCCCGATTCTGAAAAACCTGAAATTCACCTTTATACAGAAGGCCGTTCCAGCTCAGAGGCCGAGCGGCTGCTCCGGGAGTATTCCGAAAGAATCTCGGCATTGCTGCCGGTAACGAAGCATGGGGATGGTTTTGTTTCATGCTGAAGCACCGCTGCTATTCTCAGGTAAGCAAAAACGGCCTTTTTCAGCCCTTGGCTGAAAATACGTTAAGAGGTGGGGCAGGGGCCCATCCGGGCGTCGTTATAAATGGTTGCGAACAGTAACATAAGCAGCATTGTCTGGCAAGATATCTTCTTTTCATGCTTGTTTTATTCTGATTGAGTAGTATATAATGTTAAAAAAACAAGCATGAAAGGGTGATGACTCGTATGCGACTGCCATACAGAGATGTTTATGAAAATATTCTTCCATATGTCCCAGGAAAACCAATCAGTGATGTACAAAGAGAATTGGGGCTTTCCCATGTTATAAAGCTGGCTTCCAACGAAAACCCCTTTGGTTGCTCGGAAAAGGTGAAGCAGGTAGTTGCCAAAGGGCTTTCAAACCTGTCTTTGTATCCCGACGGAAACGCCACTTTGCTGCGCGAACGGCTGGCCCGCCAGCTTGGCCTGGAACCGGATCAGCTTGTATTCGGTGCCGGCTCCAACGAAATCATAACCTTTATCGCGCAGGTTTTCCTGGGCCCTGGTGATGAATCAATATACCCACAACCTTCCTTTACCTGGTACGACACTGCGGTAAGGGCTACCGGCGCAGACCCCGTGATAATCCCATTGAAGGATCACGGTCTTGACCTGAACGCTATGAAAGGCGCCATCACTGAAAAGACAAAGATCATTTGGATCTGTAACCCGAACAACCCCACCGGCACCATCATTACCGCACAAGAGCAGGATGCATTTTTACAGGCTGTCCCTTCCAATGTGGTCGTCGTGCTGGATGAAGCCTATTATGAATTTGCCCGCGGAGAAGGCTATCCCGAATCCCAGCCCTTATTGCAAAAATACCCGAATCTTATCATCTTGAGAACCTTCTCAAAGGTATATGGCCTTGCTTCCTTAAGAGTTGGTTACGGGATGGCTTCCAGTGAAATGGTATCCTACCTGAACCGCGTCCGCCCTCCGTTCAATGTGAACACCCTGGCCCAGGAGGCTGCTATAGCCGCGCTGGACGATCAGAGCTTTGTAGAGAAAACCATTGCCGAAAATAAAAAAGGCCTCACCATGCTCTATCAGGCCTTTGACAGGTTAAAGCTGCCATATGTAAAATCGCATGCAAATTTTGTTTGGGTAGAAGCACCTCTTTCTTCGGGTGAAATGTTCCGGCGCCTGCTTCATAAGGGTGTCATCATCAGGCCCTTTATGGGGAACTGGCTGAGGATCACTGTCGGCAGCGAAGAAGAGAACAAAATTCTAATACAGGCATTGGAAGACGTGCTGGCGTAATGCTTTTGTTTTTTACCCATGGGTTTAAAACAGCATGATCGTTTACCCAAAGAATACTAATTCACAACTGCCGGGGACTGTACATAGTTTTGTCCTCCGGCAGTTTTTTGTAAAGCACAGCGGGTAAGATAGTTTGCTGAAGGATGGCTAAATGGTTTGACTACTTGCCAAACTCTGTTTTCAGGAACGCTTCAGCAAAAACAAGATCTTCGGCGGTCGTAATTTTCAGGTTGGCATAACTGCCCATAACCATTCTGACCTTAACGCCCAGCCTTTCAACCAGCACCGAATCATCTGTGCCGCGATAGCCTTCTGTAATGGCCTTTTCGTGTGCGTTTATCAGGGTTTCCCTTTGAAATGTCTGCGGGGTTTGAATGGCCCACAGAGCAGAACGATCCGGTGTATCAATCACTGTTAAATCCGGGCCTACGTGCTTGATTGTATCCTTTACAGGCATTCCGACACAGGCCGCGCCGTAGCTGGCGGCGGTTTCTATTGATTCGGTTATAATCTTCGGGGTGATGAACGGTCTTGCGCCATCATGCACGGCAATAACGCCTGATTCCGGGCTGATCCGCGCAAGGGCGTTGTATACCGAAGCCTGTCGGTCAGCACCTCCATCGATTACAGCAGTAATTTTTGAAAACCCATAGGGCAGGATGCATTCCTTAAAAAGCTGGTGATCATCGGGATGAATAGCAATAATGATTTCAGAAATGATATCGGTTTGTTCGAAGGCTTGGAGGGTATGCGCCAAAACAGGCTTGTTTGAAAGCATTAAATATTGCTTGTTGGTCTTTGCATTCATGCGGCTGCCTTTTCCGGCTGCAACTATGATTGCCGAAGTTTTGATGTTCTGGTGCTGCATGCGATAAACCCCGTTCCTTACCTGACAACCGAAAGCCCCGAAGACTTATACCTGGCAAAAACCATGCGTCCGGCGGAGGTTTGAAGAACACTGGTGACCACAACATCCACTTCTGTTCCTTTGAACTTCTGCGCTCCCTCGACCACAACCATGGTTCCGTCATCCAGGTACCCAACCCCCTGGCCGCTCTCTTTGCCTTCGCGGATAATTTTTACGGTCATCTCCTCACCGGATACTGCCAATGGCTTTAACGCATTGGACAGATCGTTGATGTTCAGAATATGAATGCCGGCAATGGAGGCAACCTTGTTCAGGTTGTAATCGTTGGTAACAATGCAGGATTTCTCTTCCTTCGCAAAACGCATCAGCCGTTCGTCCACTTCGACAGATTCTTCCTGTTTCGATTTTACTATCTTTACCGGGACCACCGAATCCTGCTTCAGGCTGTTTAGAACATCCAGCCCGCGCCGGCCCTTTGCCCGGATCAGATCATCATGTGAATCGGCCAGATGCCGCAGCTCTTCAAGAATAAAATCCGGTATGACAAGCTCCCCCTCCAGAAAGCCTGTCCGGCATATGTCGAGGATACGGCCGTCGATAATCACACTGGTATCGAGCACCTTGCTATGGCCGCCGCGTCGCTTTTTGTCATCCGCAAGGGTTTCATGCCTTTTGGACAAAGCCAGATAAACCCCGCAGCCGCCAAACAGAACATTCACCAAAATGGTGAGGGGTATGCCAATGATTTGAATTCTGATTAATGCGATGGAAAGAAGGTTGGCAACGATAAGGCCGGAAATTAAACCGGCAACACTGATCAATAATTCGTATAGTGTGAGTGTTTGTAAGACCTTTTCAATTTTATCGATGGCTTGTGCAGCATAGCTGACCGCCTTGCCGCCAATAAAGAGCATCACTGCGCCAAACCCGATGGAGGCAGCCACCATAATTCCCAGATTGATAAACGAGGTTAAATTCGCTCCGGTGGACTGCAGCACAAACCTTGTGATTGTAAGCCCGGTTACGGCGCCAATAACGGCAAAAGCATATTTCATCGCTTTGTCCAACATTCAACCGACTCCCGACACCAAATTTCGTATGAAACTTTATTCTGCATGAAGGGGCTCTTTTTCCTCATATGGCCTGCCTGTTTTGCAGACTCACCTAAAGGCTGATTTTATAATTGATCATCTCTTCCACTTCGCCGGGCTTCATGTTCTCTGCAAGCACCAGTTCGCTGATGAGAATCTGCTTGGCACTGTTCAGCATTTTTCGTTCACCCGTTGACAGGCCCCTTTGACGTTCCCGAATGATTAAATGTTTTACAACATCCGCTACATCAAACACATTTCCGCTCTTGATTTTGATCATGTTTTCGCGGTAGCGTTTGTTCCAGTTGGCAGGCTGCTCGATGACAGACCCCTCGAGAGATCTGAAAACCCTGTCGGCGATGGATTTATCGATAACATCACGGATACCGACATTTCCGGCGCAGCTAATGGGTATCATGACCTTCATTTCCCCGACGGGCATTTTCATGATATAATAGCTTTTCTTTTCGCCGAGTATTTCCTTTTCTTCGATGGATTCGATAACACCGGCTCCGTGCATGGGATATACGATTTTATCACCTATGTCATACATGCCTTACACTCCTTTTCGCATTCATACCCCGGTTTCTTATCTCTTGTAACGCATCCCCCTGAAAAATGCCGGATACGCAAACCAGCAAAAATATGCAATGCAGACAGGAGACTGAAATCTGTTCTGATATTGCTGGATGGTCGCTGCAGGATACCCGCAAGCGCTTTGTTAGTATATGCTTTAGCGCGAAATAAATACAAGCCTGTATACTCCAGTATACTACAAAGGCCAGGAAAAGTCAAAAGCAGAAAAACTGATGTCATGCCGGGAGCGGATTTGCTGTCGGTGAATCGGCCTTTTTGTTAATTCCTGCGATGAAAGACGGACAGACAACAACCATTTTCGTTTGACAAAGCTTACGGATTAAAATTATAATATTAGATAGGATGATTTCAAAAGCTCGCGCGGCGAAATCATCGGATGAAAAGGGGTGTGTAGAGAATGACTCAGCTCAAAGATACGGTTCTGGACAAATTCCAGTATACTACCCAGGACTTGCTCATCCGTAACAGAAGCATTTTGGATTGTATGACCAAAATGACTGATTCCTGTTCAAGGGTATCCCGAACGCTGGCAAAGGCCGTTACCCAATGCGGATGCATTCAAATCAGCGGCGAAAAGCAAGATATTCCCACCATTACAGATATGGATGAAATGAAAAACCATATGCAGTCCCATGTGAAGGGCAGTCTTTGTGAAAACTGCCGTGACCTTCTTGAAAAAGATATCGGGCGTAACCTTTTTTATCTGTCATCCATCTGCAACACGCTGGATCTCAACCTGTACGACATCATCATCAAAGAACTCGACCGGTTGAAGCTTTTGGGGAAATACAGCCTGCGGTAAGCCCCGTCCTCCCATGATTATACGCAAGTCAGCACCGCTGGCTTGTTTTTTTCGAGTTTATCCAAACAGGGAGTTATGCAGTCAGTGCAAGCATAAAAAACCTTGAGCCAAAAACCCCGCTTTGAAATTGAGGGAGCAATTCATTGGTGGGAGGCTCAACCAAACAAGTAACTCAGCGCTTCTTCCACTGTTCCCGCATATAACAGCTCCATTCCCTCACTGGCACTGTTCAGTTTGCTTTGATTTCCAGCCGGCAGGATGCATTTTTTGAAACCCATCCTCATGGCTTCCATCACCCTTTTTTCGGCCTGGCTGACAGGGCGAACCTCACCTGTAAGGCCGACCTCGCCCATCACGACGATTTCTGAGGCAATGGGTTTGTTTCGGAAGCTTCCGGCGATGCTGGCCACAATGCCCATATCACAGGCAGGCTCGTCCAGCCTGATTCCGCCCACCACATTTACATAGGCATCAAAGCTGTACAGCTGCATACCGACCTTCTTTTCCAGAACCGCCATCAGCATCGTCAGCCGATTATAATCAATACCCGTAGCCATACGCCGGGGCATTTGAAAACTGGTGGGTGTCACAAGCGCCTGTATCTCCAGCAGCATTGGCCGTGTGCCTTCCAGGCTTGCCACCACAACCGAACCGGACTGGTCCTTTGCCCTGCCGTCCAGCAAAAGCCCGGAAGGGTTTCCTACTTCGATCAGCCCTTCCTGGCGCATTTCAAACAGCCCCAGCTCGTTGGTGGAACCGAAACGGTTCTTGACAGCCCGAAGAATTCTATAGTTCTGATGCCTTTCACCTTCAAAGTACAAAACCGTGTCCACCATATGCTCCAGCACTCTCGGACCTGCAATGGCCCCTTCCTTCGTCACATGGCCCACCACGAAAACAGTCATTCCAACCCCTTTGGCAATGCGCATCAAATGTCCGGTCACCTCGCGCACCTGGCTGACGCTGCCCGGAGCGGAGGTAAGCTCTTCGCTGTATACGGTCTGAATGGAATCGAGGATGACCACCTGAGGGCTGTTCTCCTCTATCAGCTTTTCCACGCTTTGAAAACTCGTTTCTGAAACCATTAAAATATTCGGGTGATTGACCGAAAGCCTGTCGGCTCTGATTTTGATCTGTTTGACCGATTCTTCTCCGGATATGTACAAAATTTTCTGTTTCGGTGCCAGGACTCCGCACACCTGCAGTAACAGAGTGGATTTCCCGATTCCGGGATCACCGCCCACCAGCACCAGGGAGCCACCGACAAGTCCGCCTCCGAGAACCCTATCCAATTCGGGCATACCGGTTTTTACCCTTTCCTCTGTATCTTTTGAAACTTCGGTTAACGGGATGGCTTTTGCCGCAGTCCCAACCGATATATTTCCCCGCTTCACGGTTTCAGCTTCCTCGGTAAAGGTGTTCCACTGCAGACAGGCCGGGCATTTCCCCAACCATTTTCCTGTTTCATAACCACATTCCGAGCATACAAACTTCGTTTTCTGCTTTGACATTCAAACTCCTCCCCCCGGGATCACAGCATCATCCCGGCTGGTAAACGCTGAAGATTAAATTCCGACATTGGCAATATCATTGGATCATGGTGTATTGGATAACAACCCTCCGCTTTCAAGAAACCTTGTTAAGGCCAAAACAAACATCGCGTGGGACCATGTTAATGGAATCACCCATGCGGGCCTGCCATCATTCCTGTCGACCTGTTCAGGCAGCAGATCCAGATGGGTACGGCATCGGATGGACCAGCTCAGATAATCCTCAGCCTTCTTCACCTCGCCGGTTTCCAGGTGGTACATACCCATCCAGAGGGTTGCGATAATCCAGGGATTTCCCCCTGCATAATGGTCTTGTTCATATCGCATAAGCCCACCAGCCTTTTCACAACTTAAAAGTTTTTCCAGCAGGGCAGCTGTTTTTCTTACAGAAGGGGCATCCGGCTTGAGAACCCCGAAAGGAATCGCCGGCCCCAGAAGGCTGATATCCATTTTTTTATCGGTAATCGATACCTCCCAGGAATATCCCTTAGGGTTCACCTGGATACATACGGTTTGATCGGAGGGCTCCTTCCCCCAGGGGTTCAGCTTGACCCGAACGCTCCGAAGGAAGATGCCGGTTTCTTCATCCACAAGGACTTTACCCATGGCCTGAAGGATTTTTTCTGCGCACTGAAGCCAGCCCCGCGTGGTTTCCACTGCCGCCCCCAGCAGGCGCCCCATTTCCGCCGCTGCCTGAAGGCCTGCGATTACCGCAGCGGTAGAGTAGGTGTGCTCACCCTTTCTTTCTTCCCACAAATCAAAGGTTGGTTTTGGCAAGCCTGTTTCAGGATCGAGAAAGCCTGCGAGGAAATCAGCTGCCTTCACAACGGCAGGCCACATCTTCTCAAGAAAAAGGGAATCCCTGGTTATGTTGTAATGACAGAGCATCCCAAACAGAACCGATCCGGTCTCATCGATTTGAATGCCCCAGGACGGTGCCAGGCTGCCGTTCATATGATAGCGCTGATGCCAGAAGCCTTCCGTGTCCTGAACCCGGATGGCCCACTCATAAAACCTTGTAGTATCCTGGTAAAGGCCTGCCGCGTCGAGAGCTTGCGTAATAAAAGCCGCATCCCGTCCCCAGCAAAATGCATACCGTCCGCATTGGGTGAACCCTTCGTCTATTTCAGGAGAAGCGAGCAGTCCGCCCGTGTTTTTATCGGACATCAGCTTGAACAGCAGCAGTGAACGTTTGTATATTCTGTCGGCATATTCGTTTCCGCTTTTCATCGGCTTGCAGCTTTTTAGGAACTCATGCCAATATTTTTGGGTCTGTTCGATCAGTGTATGACAGCCTGCTGCTTTTATCCTGATGGAGAGTGCCTTTACATCGGCATAGTTTCGGGCAAATGCGATGTACAATGTAATCTCCTTCAGCCCGCCCGGCGGCAGTAACCCAATGTCCCACTGCATGGCGCCATCAGGGGACATTCCCACGCTGTCGGGCCCCGTAAGCTTTCCGTCCCATATGGCGCCGAAAGGGTTGTTTCCTATCTGAAAATGTCGAACCTCCAGGCTTGAGCCAATGGCAAAGGCTCCCCCATGCCTGTAGTGTACCAGTGCATCCAGCTGAAAATCAAACAGGGTGTTACCCATGTCTGCAGGGGAGGATATCACATGGGAGGCAATGCCCATGCCGATATGAATATCTTCATTGCCCAGGTTCTGAATGGTATAGTGCCTTACCAGTACATCTTCATCCGGAAGGCAAAAGTCTGTTTGCGTTACCGCAAGCGGAAGGCTGGAAAAAACAGCAGTGGTCTCAAGGATATTTGTGTCTTCCAAATATCGCTGGGTCACCTCATGTTCACCTTCGCTGAACCAAATGGTACTGTTCGATTTGGTGGTGTCAAAGAAACCTGTCAGCATTTTCTCAAGATGCTGCAGAAAATCGATTTCAGGCCAATAAAGCCGAATCAATTCGCCTGTTTCGGTAATACAGCCGAGCATGCTGCCATTGCCGATGACAGCGTTGTTATTATATGGTTTTCCCATGTAACCCTCCTGCGAAAAAAGAAGAAAATCAACAGCATTTAAAACCGGGAATAAGCGGGCAACCGCGTGTTTCATTCCCCGGTTACATTATAACAACGGAAGCGAATGCTTGCAATCACAACACAGCCCTGGGGAGACCGTTCGGCAGAGCCGAGGCGGCTCCGATCGCATGGGCGAGCATTGCAGCGAAGCGTAACGACCAGTCCGGGGAGACCGTTCGGCAAAGCTGAGCCGGTTCCGATTGCATGGGCGAGCAGTGCAGCGAAGCGCAA
>CAYVFB010000049.1:0-8030 GCA_964450305.1 uncultured Ruminiclostridium sp. | reverse complement strand
GGCGAGCAGTGCAGCGAAGCGCAACGACCAGCCCGGGGAGACCGTTCGGCAAAGCCGAGCCGGTTCCGATTGCATGGGCGAGCAATAGGCTTTAGCTTTTGACCAGCCAAGCTTAGCCTGCGACCACCAATACTGCATAAGCAGGTTTTTCCTTCGCAAAACCATCCCACAGCAACAATGAGGCTTCACATTGTTCCATCTGAAAATACGCAATCAGGAGGAGCGGCAGCCCATCCTGGCCCAGTTATAGCATTCCCTGAGTATTCGATAAATCAAATATTTCCCGGTTTTTGTCATGGGAAATAAACACACAGCTGCTCTTGAATTTTTACCATTGATTGTATTGAAATTCAAATATGCTTGATTTACCAAACATATTTTTACCGCCGCTGTAGAAAATAAACGAGGACAATAAATAATCTTGCGTTTCATTGAAAACCAAACGGAGGAAACTATGGAAATCGTAATCCACCTGATGATTTTTTCTTTTTCATATCTTATTCAGCTCTTTTTGTTCCTGTTTGGTGCTTACTATATGGTCATTACCATAGCAGGATGGATTCCGTTTCCCGAAAACATAGGCAAGGATAAAAAAGCGGTGGCTTTCCAGCGCTTTGCCATTGTTATTCCCGCTCATAATGAAGAGAACGTGATTCGGAGCATGGTTTTGAGCTTGAAAAAACAACAATACCCCTCTTCTTTGTTTGATATCTTCGTCGTCTGTGATAACTGCAGTGACAGCACTGAAACGGAGGCCAAAAAAGCCGGAGCGCATGTTCTTGTGCGGCAGAACGACCAACAGCGCGGGAAAGGCTATGCACTGGACTGGGCTTTTGCAAGAATATTGGATATGCAGTACGATGCCATATGTGTGTTCGACGCTGACAATGTAGTTTCCTCTGGATATTTGAGCGAAATGAATAAAATGCTTTCGCAGGGACATCAAGTTATCCAGGGCTATATTGACAGCAAGAACCCCTTTGATTCCTGGATCACCCTGTCTTACTCCATCGCCTTCTGGCTGTCAAACCGGGTTTTTCAACAGACCCGGTCCAATTTGGGATTAAGCTGCGGATTGTGCGGCACCGGCTTTTGTGTCAGATCCGCTATCATTCGGGAGATCGGATGGGGTGCAACCTGTCTGACCGAAGATCTGGAATTTACCATGAAGCTTGTATTAAACAATAAAAAGGTAGCTTTCTGTAAAAAGGCGGTTGTTTATGATGAAAAGCCCCTTACCTTTATTCAGTCCTGGTGCCAGCGCAAACGTTGGATGCAGGGCCATACCGACTGCGCCAGGCGTTATTTGCCGATGCTTTTCAGGAAGTCCTTACGGGAAGCAAACCTGGCGGCCCTGGATTGCGCCATTTATCTGTTTCAACCCATCCGTTTCATCTTCTTCGGTCTGGCAACCCTTTTCTCCTGGTCAGGTCATGCATTCCCGTCAATATCCTTTTACATAATTGGATATGCCTTTCCACCAGAAATCTGGTCATTGATCATCCTTTTTCAGGTCGCCTTCGGACCATTGGTGGTTCTCGTCGAGAAGAAATGGGATTTCCGCATTCTAATCGGATTTTTTGTCTATCCGCTATACTGTCTCACCTGGCTGCCCGTTACATTTGCGGGGATCAAAGATGCCCAGCGCAAGGAGTGGGCTCATACCTGCCATACACGGAACATTTCGATAGAGGAAATTGAGCGTCTGTAAACCCTTGGTTGTATTTTGCCGAAAGCGCTGCAAACCCATTTTTTGGCCACCGCCCAATGAAATCTCGTCAACATTTTTAGATAATTTTTGAGTAAATCCATTGAAATCTTTCTTCCTTCTTGTTTAGAAGACTACTACTAAGGTAAATATGCAGTGGAGTATCTTTTCGTTACTAAAATACACTTTAGTGCCGACATTTATTACATACTGGTAAAAATGTTTTATTTTTGGGGGGAATGTTATGAAAAACGGTAAGGAACAGAAAAAAACATCGCCGAACCAGATTGTTGCTATCGTTATAACCATCCTTGGCTTTATTCTCGGTGGGCTGTTTTACGTTAGAACAAAGGATTGGCTGATCTTCCTCGTCTTTGGTTTTTTTGCCCTGGCAGAGGCATTTATTGTTCGGTTTGTCTTGAATCGTGAGTTAAGAAAACTGGTTATCCGGTTCAACGATCAAATCCAGAAAATCAAGGAGGGGGATTTTTCTGTTTTGATCATACCAAAGGAATATGATCTTCTCGGTCCCATTGCAACAACGATCAACATTCTGCTCAGTGAAATTAAAAAGCTGATCGACGGGTTCTTCCAGCTGTCGCTTGCAATAAACAGTTCCTCGTATACGGTGAAAACAGTTTCCAAGAATGCATCGGATGCCATCGAGCTGATTTCCCGTACGACCGATGATATTTCAAAAGGTGCTACCAGCCAGGCTGAAGAAGCACAAAACGGTGTATTGTCCGTTGAGAAGCTTTCCGATCAGATTAACGCCGTTTACAGCAGCTCCAATGAAATCATTGTTGAAACCGACAAGATAACCCATGTGAACACAGCCGGTTTAAACGTGGTGCAGTCCCTGAAGGAAAAAACCATTACCAACAGCAATGCTTCTGAAAAGATCTTCTCGGTTATTGAAAAGCTTGTTCAAACGGTGCAACAGATCACATCATTTACCGATTCCATAGAGTCCATCACCGAACAGACAAACATGCTTGCCCTGAATGCCGCCATCGAGGCCGCCAGAGCCGGGGAAGCCGGTCTGGGCTTTGCGGTGGTTGCGGATGAGGTACGCAGGCTCGCCGACCAAAGCAGACAGTCCAACCTGGAGATCACCAACCTTGTTGAATCCATCAGCGAAGATTCCAAAATGGCTGTCAGTGTCATGGAAGATCTGAGAAAAGCATCCGAAGAACAAAACCAGTCCGTTGAGAAAACAGGACAGGCTTTTGGGGATATCGCCAATGCGATTTATGCCATTGTGGATAAATTCAGAAGCGTCAACGACTCGGTGACCAAGATGCAGACGGATAAGGATGAGGTTATCCGGGCTATCGAGCACATTTCATCGGTGTCACAGGAAACCGCTGCTTCAAGCCAGGAAATGGCTGCAACAACAGAAGCGCAGATGAAAGCTTTTGATGAGCTTCATGAAGCTTCTACAGACCTGGGCAAACTGGTGGTCGAGCTGGACGAGAAGCTGAAGCGCTATAAGCTGCGTTAAACCAGTAATCGTTAAATATAAAAGGGAATGCATGCGCATTCCCTTTTCTTGTTTATTCAACAGAACAGTTCTCTGATGTTACAGGCACTCTACCAATGCATTCCACAAGGCATCGCACAGTTCTTCCTCTTCAAATTCCAGCTCGTTACTGTTCATCACCACGCAGTCTCTGTCCCCCGGCAGTTTTCTGACAGCGGGGATAGAAATGCTGAAGCCGTCATGACCGTATCTGAGATGGTGCAGCCACTCGATCATCTGCCCGATTCCGGGAAGAGGCATACAGTCTTCCTTGCTGAAATATTGCTCCGGTTCGGAGTATTCCAGTTCAAAATCCTCTTCGTTCTCAAAGAGCTCCTTGTCCTGATCAAAACAGGTTTCATCCAGCAGCTTGTACCTTCGAAGCACAAGATTGCCCCTGCCTTCGGTTACAAGCACCTCTCCGATCACAAAAACGATGTTGTCATATTCATCATGAATAACATCCTTGCAGATTCTGGCCATGGCCAGGGTGTTTACCTGCGGCAGCCATAAATCCATCAGATTGGCTTTCTGCGTGGTACTCAGTGCCAGCAGTTGATCCGGTGTAATGAACTGTTTCATACTCAACCCCTCGTTTTTATTATTGATTGTACTGCCCTTTTCATGGCAAGTTATCAACTAAGAGACCGTTTGGAAAAGCATATTTACTCATAAGACACTACTTTTTATGGCTTGAAACCCGCATAATTCAGCTTATTTTTACATGTTTATGCGCGTTTCTAAAGAATAAACAGACTTTCCGAGCCGGTTCCTATCGATATACTACCTTGATCCCCTGTGGTGTGTCCTGAAGCTCGATTCCCATTTCCTTCAGCTGATCACGGATTTCATCGGCTTTCTTAAAATCTTTGGCTGCCCTGGCTTTCTGCCTTGCTTCGATGAGTGCTTCCACCCCTTGATCCTGCACGGTTTCCTGTTCCTTTGTCATGATCCCCAGAACCCCCGTCAACTCCTTTAGAAGCTCCAGTGCTTTCGCAATGGTTTGCTTACCCGTGCCGGGTATTGAAACATTGATTTGACGAACCAATTCAAAGATGGCTGCAAGGGCGTCGGCTGTATTGATGTCATCCTCCATGGCTTCAATGAACCTCTGCCGGTAACCAGCCAGTTGTTCAAAGCTTTCGGGTTCAAAAGAATCACTCTTAGCATTTTGCATCAGGAAAACCAGGTTGTCCCGGCATTCATATATCCTGTGTAAAGCGCTTTGTGCCTGTTCCAGCAAGCCGTCACTGAAATTGATCGGGCTTCTGTAATGGGCTGAAAGCATGAAAAATCGGATCACCTCATAATCGAAATGCTGGACGATGTCTCTCACCGTGAAAAAATTCCCCTTGGACTTAGACATCTTTTCATTGTTGATATTGATAAAGCCATTGTGCAGCCAGTAATTTGCGAAGGGCTTTCCGTTGACCGCCTCGCTTTGGGCAATCTCATTTTCATGGTGCGGGAAGACAAGATCCTGCCCGCCGCTGTGAATATCAATTGTTTCACCCAGAAATCGGTTGGCCATGGCCGAGCACTCGATGTGCCACCCCGGGCGTCCCTTACCCCAGGGGCTGTCCCAGGCGGGTTCACCTGGCTTTTGCGCTTTCCACAGCGCAAAATCCATGGCGTTTTCTTTTCTTTCATCCACGCTGATCCGCGCACCGGCTTCAAGGTCTTCCATATTGTGACCGGACAGCTTGCCATATTCAGCAAAGGAGAGGGCTCTGAAATAAACATCGCCATCGGTTTCGTAGGCGTAGCCTTTATCGAGCAGGGTTTTTACCATTTCAATGATGGCATCCATATTATCGGTGGCCTTCGGAGCCACTGTCGCGTCCCGGATGCCCAACCCGTGAGCATCGATGTAATACTCCCGGATATACCTTTGCGCAACCTCCGGCACCGTTATCGCTTCTTCCTGGG
This sequence comes from uncultured Ruminiclostridium sp., assembly GCA_964450305.1. Lineage (GTDB taxonomy): Bacteria > Bacillota > Clostridia > DSM-8532 > DSM-8532 > JAAYJG01. The sequence continues at coordinate 2,871 of CAYVFB010000049.1, read as the reverse complement.
CCTTCTTGATCATTCTGTCTTCGATATCGGTAAAGTTTTGAACAAAGGTGACCTTATACCCGCGGTATTCCAGGAACCGCCGCAGACAGTCGAATATAATAAATGGACGGGCATTTCCGATATGAAAATAATTATAAACTGTGGGGCCGCAGCTATACATCTTAACCTCGCCGGGTTTGACGGGCTTAAATTCTTCTTTGCTGCGTGTGAGGGTATTATAGAATCTCATAGTTACATCTCCCTGTATATCCGTTTTGTGTTGAACAAATGCTCCTGTTGGTATTGGTTTGGCAACGCAAACGCATATGAAGTTTATGCTTCGCGCCTTCTGGTTCTACCCGTTATTTATGGTAGCCTTCCCCTGGTTCCACCATATCATCCGGTTTTCCATTCTTGATGGTTGGTGAAGGCTGAGAATTATGTACCATGCTAAAAGGCGGAACCGAACGGGTGAGCCATACATTTCCTCCGATAACCGAATCATGGCCGATGACTGTATCGCCCCCTAAAATGGTGGCCCCGGCGTATATGATCACATGATCCTCGATATCCGGATGTCGTTTAACCCCCTTCACCGGGTTTCCTTTTTCATCGAGGGTGAAGCTTTTTGCGCCCAAAGTTACCCCCTGGTATACTTTTACATGTTTTCCGATCACGCAGGTTTCGCCAATGACCACGCCGGTACCATGGTCAATGAAGAAGTATTCGCCGATGGAAGCCCCCGGATGGATGTCGATCCCGGTTCTGCGGTGGGCGTATTCCGACATGACCCTTGGAATGATGGGAACACCGTGCCTGTAAAGCTCATGGGCCAGGCGATGGATGCTCAGCGCTTCGATGGAAGGATAACTTAACAGGATTTCCTCCCTGCGGATGGCAGCCGGATCTCCCTCATAAGCAGCCTCGATGTCCTTGTGCAGCATTTCCCGGATTTTGGGCAGCTGCTCCAGCAGTTCAATGGTGATCTGGTTGGCCTTCTCCTGGCATTGATTACAGGTGCCCTTATCCTTTTCATCCCGATCACACTCGTTCTTCAGGCATTTTTCCATCAATCCCTGCAAATCCAGCGCGGCGGTACGGATATTATTTCCGGTAATAATATCGATATTGGACTCATCAATGGGATACTTTTCATATACCCCCGGAAAAAGAGCCGAGCGAAGCAGCCTTAAAACCTGATAAACCTGCTCCTTCCCGGCCACGCCTATGGTTTTGTCATTGAGAAAATGGTTTTTATTGATTTCTTCCAGACTCTTTGTGATGTCCGGAAGCTTATGATTCAGCCAATCATTCAGTTTCATCGATTTTTTCAGTTAACCTCGCTTCCATAGGGCTTGGAGCTCATTGCCTTTCATCCAGCCAATAATCATTATTATAGCAAAGGAAGCAATTGTGTGCAATTGCATCACGCAAGATATGCAAGGGCAGCTGCTGGATTGTTTCTGTTTAAGGGCAGAACTGTTATACCACCCCGCGGGGCTTTTATGAAGCTATACAAAAACCTGCCGGTAAGCTTTACCCTGCAGGTTTTAATTTGAATCCACAAACAGCCTTTCGCCTTCCTTGACCATGCCAAGCTTTTCTCTGGCAATGCTTTCAATAAATGCGTCGGTATTGACCTTTATTTTCTGTTCAAGCAATTCATTCTTTTTTTCCGTCTCCTGGTTGATTTTTTGCTCAATCACCTGCATTTCAGCCTGGATCAGGGAAATATCACTCTGCTGCCTGGCAAGCGTGATGATGAAATAAAAAATGAGGCCTGACATGAACACCCATATCAATGGATGCACTCGTTTCTTCATCGGTAACTTCCCCTTTTTTGCTTTTGTAAGGGCAAACCCTGTTGTTTCCAGCATATCTGCCTGTTTTTATTATACCATAATCCAGCAAAAGTGCAAGTTGCCGGGAACAAATCTTTTACAAGGCCATTCTATAGCTTGCGCATGATATGGCGGATGGATTTCACCCGCCTGTTCATCCTGACCCCAGCCAACTGCAGTTTTTGGTGAGCTTTTTCTGTTCCCTTGCCCACAAGCGCACAAACCCATTTCGCTGGTGGTTTCAGAAGCCGCAGCAGGAAAGCAAACGGCCAGAGAACAGCCTTCACCAGGAAGGTCAGTATCTGGACGACCAAACTTGAAAACAACCAGTAATAAATGAAAACACCTATCAATGCGGCAAACAGAAAGTAAAGCCGAACCTCTCCCCCGCTGCTGAAATATGCGGTCACAAATATCAGCAAGGCCGTCAGGACCCAGAATAGAATGTCCTCAAGGCCTATAATAAAAGCTTTTGTCCTGATCGCTTTTCTTTTCAACCGGATCAGATCGTAAACAAAGCCTGCAACTGCACCGCCACCCATTGCGCTTATAAATACGGTTACCTCTTGAATCATGCCCATGCCTTCTACCGGAACAAACTGGACAGAAACCCGCTCTTTCGCTGTGGTACAGTCTGATCCAGGTATTCAATCATGACAATTTCACCTTCCACATCCAGGGCAGCGCTTTCCACATCCAGCTTATTGATATGCATGTCCAGCCCTCTGACTACAATGATCCCCAGTTCGGAGTCCACCACAATACATTCCTCATTGAAACTGTCAACATTGTGCACCCCTGTGATCAGCAGCTTTTTTCTGTCGCGCAGAGTAATATTCTGAAGATCCCGCTCGGGCAGCTTCTTTTCCTCCACCATCAACCTTCACCTCCGAAGAGCGATCAGCACCTGCATGAAAACGATCCCCTGCATAGCAAACCGTCCATGCATTGAAATTCTATGAGAATAACGGGTACATTATGCTTTGAAGGTATCGGAATTCAATGAGCGCTTGCGCGAATTGTGCGCCAAAACGCGGGCGCTGAAAGCGCC
>CAYVFB010000048.1:235-24335 GCA_964450305.1 uncultured Ruminiclostridium sp. | reverse complement strand
TAAAGTATAAGATAAACTTTGGTAAAATAAAAAGCAGCAGTTATGCAGGAAAACAGGAAGACATTTTTATATCGGGCATAGGGGGAGATCAAGGTGTTGTTTGGAATATGGCAGATTCAAGCGGACGGATTACAGTTACCATCCATCAACAAAGTATATCCGAAACCGGGTATTCAAACCATATAAAATCAACCTTTGCACATGAGTTTGGTCATGCAATGGGGGTTGGCGACGCTTATAATGCGTGGTACAGGACCCATGAAGCCAAGGTTCCGCGCAGACCGGTGGATGGTAAAACGGGTTATTGGGCACCTGTGGAATACATAGAACAGGAAAGCGGAAATAAGTGGACAGTTCAGGTGCCTGATGATGACATTATGCTGGGCAGGGGAACCAATCACGTGAATCATGTTACACCGAACAATATACGTATGGTTCTGGAAGCTTATCGAAAGAACCGCCCTGTTTTTTATCCTGGCAGTTCAAAGTTGTTTGCCAACAGAGGGACCGACCCGATAATATATTAAGCTTATCAATAGTGAATATATCTTGAAATATTTCTGTTTATCAGGCAGCTGAGATGGACGCTGATGGAGCTGTACTCCAACCATTTAAGCACCAATCCCGGTTCTCTTGTCTGGTAATAACACCGATGCCGTGCTATGGTTTCTGTTTTCCATGGAATACGCCAGAAATCGAAAATAAAAGGTGTACAGCTGGGCTGTACACCTTGGTTTGCTGCTAAAGGGCAGCCACCTCCATATCAATCTTCAACGCAGATCACTCCTTTCATAAAAGTGTCGGCTTCCGGATACCGCATACACCAAGCACCAGGTGCTTCATGCATCTTCATTATAAGTTTTCCGGGCAGATATTATCAAGCTACTCCTTCGTTATAAACAAATTTTCTTTAGTTCGCTGCAATGGATTTATGGTTCCGAAGGCTACTCCTTTTTCCAGAGAAATGAAAAAAATACATGTAAACTACGTTAATCTTTAGAATTGATGTAATATATTTCCAATAATTGTACGAAAGATATAAAGAACGGAAGAATATGACAGGCCGATAGATGGATGACACAAGTATCAGACTATGAGTACCACAAGCCAGGGAATTTGATATAGAACCATTACGGTGTGGGAGGTGATAAGGTGAACAGGAATAAACAGAACGTTGATACAAAAAAGCGAAGAAGGAGTAACTACCATTTTACAAACAATTTAATCATTGTATTTTTTATCATTATAACTGTTTTCCTGGTTGCTTTCTATCGCTCCTTCTTCACCTTCTCCGAAACAATGAAAGATAACATAGAACGAAATATCATCGATCGTACTGCTGAAAGCTCTTTATATGTCAGAGCCAGTATCAAAGGCCTGTTCAACCAGATTGAAGGGATTTCAAGAAGAATAGAGATCCGTTCCATGAAGTGGGAAAAGCAGGAACCGGTTTTACTACTGGAATGTCAACGCAGTCGAATTGAGAGCATACAGATCGCCAAGCTTGATGGAACGGCAAAGTCCTCATTAGGGTATACGGAAAACATCAAAGAGCAGGAATACTTTCAAAAATCCATTCAGGAGCTAACCTTTATTACAGATCCAATTGTAAGAGAATATGACGGGAAGACAATGATTTTATGCTCTGCCCCAATCTTTGATGAACGTGACAGGGTCGCCGGAGTGCTTGTCACCCATATGGAACCCCGGCTTTTATTTGAACCCATTGAGAATATGAGTCTGAGAAACACAGGCTTTGGTGGTATAGTCAACAGAGAAGGGGAACTGGTGGCCCACTCGCCGATAGACCTTGATGAGTTAAGTATCTTAGACAGCATAAACAACAGGTTCAACGATAACGAGGATTTCATTTTCCTGTTTGACAGTATTAAGCGTGGAGAAATGGGGAACGGATATTTTACTACCGACAAAACGCAACGGTTTATCGCATATACTCCTGTGATGGATACACAATGGTCGCTGGTAATATCTCTGGACCGTAATGAAATGTTCTTCGAAGTCGATTCGGTAGCGCACCAGTTCAAGGGTATACTGGCTATTTTGCTCGTGCTGACAGTACTTTTCGCAATCTATTGTATTCGAACCTGTACCCAGAATAAAAAGATACATCAGTTGAAACTGGACTCTGAGAAAAACACGCAACTGTTGCTGGAATCGAAGGAGATAGATAAACTCAGAACCGAATTCTTTGCCAACATATCTCACGAATTAAGAACACCGTTGAATGTGATCCTTTCGAGCATTCAATTGATTAACCTGCTTATGAAAAACAAACCGTACCTTGAAAAGGAATCCGCCCAAAAGCATTTGGACGTTCTCAGAAGAAACTCTTTGAGATTGAACCGCCTGATCAATAATTTAATTGATACAACCCGCATCAACTCTAAATTTTACGAATTAAATACCTCCAAGTGCGATATTGTGCAGATTATCCATGAAATCGTCGTAACCGTCGAGGATTATGTAAAAAGAAAGGGTATAACACTCAGCTTTTATACAGATGTAGAGGAAAAAACCATTATTTGTGATGTGGATAAAGTGGAACGCATCCTGTTGAACCTGTTGTCCAATGCCATCAAGTTCACGGACAAAAACGGAAGAGTGTCAATTTTTCTAAACGATGGCGATACATACATTACGGTTGCAGTCGAAGATACCGGAGTTGGCATACCCCAGAAAAATATAGAAATGATATTTGCCCGGTTTCATCAGGTGGATAGAGCCTTCTCCAGAAACTTTGAGGGAAGCGGAATCGGCTTGTCCCTTGTGAAGTCTATGGTAGAAATTCATGGCGGTACGATCAGCGTTAACAGCACACCGGGAAAGGGGTCAAAATTTGTAGTCACGCTTCCGGTTCATCAGGATAGTTACGCTCCGACTGAAGAAGATTACCAGTACGACAGGAATCAATTCAACCAGCGCATTCAGACCGAACTGGCAGATTTTATCACACTGTCCGGTTCAGAGGATTAATTTGGTTTTATTCTGACTGAGGTTGGAGTGCGTTTTTTCTGAACATCTGAAATCTTTCAATACAATCCGGGTTCTCATCCAGAAAACGGATGAACAATTCGATATTTCCAAGCATCTCAGGGCGGATATGGTGTTCTATCAGTTCAGTCTCAACCAGAGGAGTTCTGCAGTTGCCAATAAAGTTCAGCAACTCTTCCACAATCTGATGCCTTCTATACAGAAACTTTCCGGCCGCAATGCCTTTTTCAGTCAAAAAAATAATGCCATACTTCTGATAGTCCACATATCCCAGGCGACTTAATTTTTGCAGCATTTTAGTCACTGAAGAGGGGTGGACGTTCAGCAGCCCTGAAAGGGTGTTCGAGCGCAGTAAACCCGTATCCAGGCTGTTCCGGTATATCATTTCAAGATAATCTTCCATGGCGGGTGTGAGCACTTTACTTTCCTGCGCAATCAGCTCATAACCACGGACGGTATGAAACGAGGACTTTTCATTCATTAGGAAACACCTCTGGTTGAATATATGCGTCACCAAACTGAATTATGGCTCATAGATTGGTCATAGGCAATGAACTTTGACGCGACCAACAATGCATTATGACTACATGAATAAAATGCCAGCAACCTTTTATACACAGGTCTGTTAAAGGTACGGGAGGTGCTCAAAATGCAAGACCGAGAATTAATTCCATTGAGCCGGTTACCTGTTGGAACATCGGCTTATGTCAGAAAACTTGAGTTTGTGGGAAGCACACGCAGAAGAATGCTCGATCTGGGTATCATGGTGGATACTCCGGTGGAGGCATTACAGAAAAGCCCGTCAGGTGATCCAACTGCATACCAAATCCGTGGAACTGTCATTGCCATCAGAAAAGCGGAAGCCTGCGGAATATTGGTAGAGGTTTAAGGGGAGAAGCGTATGGGCTTATCGGTTCAATCTGTGGGTATGAAGCTGAACAATCCAGTGAATCTGAAGCTTCTGCCCCGAGGTGACTTGGTTGTCACCCTTGCGGGGAACCCAAATGTAGGAAAAAGCACTGTTTTCAACGGTTTAACCGGGTTAAACCAGCATACCGGCAACTGGCCGGGAAAAACTGTGACCAATGCGGTGGGGAAAACTTTATATCATGGCAGGATGTTAACGCTGGTGGATATTCCGGGAACCTATTCCATCCTGTCAAATTCTGCAGAGGAGCAGGTCGCCAGAAATTTCATATGCTTTGGGCATTCCGATGTGACCATTGTTGTAACCGATGCGACCTGTCTTGAACGGAACCTGAATCTGGTGATGCAAATCATGGAGATTACTGGATTCGTGGTTGTTTGCGTAAACCTGATGGATGAAGCAAAAAAGAAAAAAATCCGGGTGGATGTAAAATCTCTGGAGCAATGTCTGGGCGTGCCTGTTGTGGGCACAAGCGCAAGGAGCAATCAGGGGCTGGATTTGCTTGTGGATAAGGTATGGAAGGTTGCTTCCGGCCAAATTAAAACAAATCCGGCTGCCGTATCATATCCAAAAGGGATAGAACAGGCTGTTGAATCGTTGGATGTCATCGTCCAAAAAGCGCTGGGGAAAGGACTGCAATCGAGATGGGTCTGTCTGAAGCTTCTCGAAGGAGATGAGTCAATTATCCAGGATATCTGCGAACATACCGGGGTAAATCTTGTTCACAATGATGAGTTGATGCCGGCGCTGGAGCGGGCAAAGCATGAGCTTAAACTTCAGGGCATTGATTCGGAGACTTTTCGGGATTTGATTGTTTCAAGCATTATGAAAAAAGCGGAAGAAACCGCGCATACCTGTGTTCTCTATGAAAACCGGAACTATAATATCACAGACAGAAAAATAGACAAAATCGTTACCTCAAGAGTATATGGTATCCCCATCATGCTGGCATTACTGGGCTTCATCTTCTGGCTGACGGTAACGGGCGCAAACTATCCTTCTGAATTGCTTGCGTCAGGATTTGCCTGGGTGGAAGATAGATTGTCAAGCCTTCTTATCATTTTAAATACTCCGTTTTGGTTGTATGACATGCTTGTATTCGGGATGTACCGGACACTGGCGTGGGTCGTATCGGTGATGCTGCCGCCCATGGCGATTTTCTTTCCCTTGTTTACACTGCTGGAGGACCTGGGTTATTTGCCCCGGATAGCCTTTAATCTGGATAATTTCTTTCAAAAGGCGTGCGCCCATGGGAAACAGGCATTAACCATGTGCATGGGCTTTGGGTGTAACGCTGCCGGTGCGGTGGGCTGCAGGATAATTGATTCGCCCAGGGAGCGTCTGATTGCTATCATCACAAACAACTTCGTTCCCTGCAATGGCCGTTTTCCCACCCTCATTGCGATTGCAACGATATTCTTTTCCTTTACCGGCGCAAAGCTTATTGGGTCGATCTTGCCCACTGTGGTTATAACCCTGTTAATTTTATTTGGAATTATGATGACGCTATTTGTCTCAAAGCTTCTGTCAAAAACCATTCTGAAAGGGGTTCCATCTTCGTTCACATTGGAGCTTCCACCATACCGGTCGCCGCAACTGGGGAAGATCCTGGTGCGTTCGGTAATGGACAGGACGCTGTTTGTGCTGGGCAGGGCTGCTTCGGTTGCAATACCGGCCGGCCTGATCATCTGGGCGATGGCCAACATCAATATAGCAGGAGTTAGTGTTTTGAATTACTGCGCCGGCTTTCTCGACCCCTTTGCGCGGCTTATCGGCATGGATGGGTTTATTCTGATGGCCTTTATTCTGGGACTGCCTGCCAATGAAATTGTTCTGCCCATTATATTGATGTGCTATATGCAGCAAGGCCATATGATGAAATATGAAAGCCTGGAACAGCTGGCAGGACTGCTCACTTCCAACGGTTGGACGGCGCTTACTGCAATTTGCGTTATGCTGTTTTCACTTATGCATTTCCCCTGCGGCACGACCTTATGGACCATCAGAAAAGAAACTTTAAGCACGAAATGGACAGTTGTATCATTTCTGATACCAACTATCATGGGTATTGTGATATGCTTTGCAGTTACAACGATTGCACGTCTTTTCGGGTGTGGATGAGTTAACCGGGCTTTTTTTCGATATAAATTTGGAGATTACAGTAGGAAAAACAGTGGTATAATGTTCTATGTTGAAGGCAGAAATTCTAGTTACAGCCACTGGAGGGTAAGTATGAAACAGATGAAAATATGGTTTGCTTCATCGGAAGCCGCACCATTTGCGAAAACAGGAGGGTTGGCTGATGTAGCCGGATCCCTTCCGAAAGCATTGAAAAAGCTGGGTGTTGACATCCGTGTCGTATTGCCCAAATACAGGCAAATCCCCCCGGAGTATGTGAACAAAATGCGCTTTCTGGGATATACCTATGTGGATTTGTCCTGGCGGCATGAATACTGCGGAATCTTTACCCTGGAGTATGATGGCATTCCGTTTTATTTCCTGGATAATGAGCGTTTCTTTAATAGGGATTGGTATTATGGACAACCCGATGACGGCGAACGGTTTGCATTCTTCAGCAAGGCTGTTCTGGAGGTTCTTCCGGTGATCGGTTTCAAGCCATGGATCATTCACTGCAATGACTGGCAAACCGGCCTGGTACCCGTACTTTTGGACGCTCACTTCCGACATTTTCGGAACAAGGGCTTCTACCAGACCATGCATACCATTATGACCATCCACAACCTGAAATATCAGGGGGTTTTTCCAAAGGTGATGATGGATGATATCCTTGGTCTCAGCTGGGATTATTTTCACGAGGATGGGATTGCATTCTACAACAATATCAATTATCTGAAAGCCGGAATTGCTTTTGCCACAAAGGTGACCACCGTCAGCAAAACCTACGCCGAGGAAATTCAAACCGATTTTTATGGGGAAAACATTGCGGGCATCACCCGAAAACGGGCGAATGATCTGATAGGAATTGTCAACGGAATTGATTATGAGATCAATGATCCGGTTACTGACAAAAGGCTTTATGCACAGTTCAGCGCCGATAACCTGGAAGGAAAGCAAACGAACAAACTAAGCCTCCAGAAAGATTTAAACCTGGAGGTAAATGCAGACATCCCCCTTATTGGGCTGATCACCAGGCTGGTGGACCAAAAAGGGCTGGATTTGGTGGACAGAATGATCGGTGAGCTGCTGAATATGGATCTGCAGCTGATCGTTCTTGGAACGGGAGACAAAAAGTATGAAGACCTGTTCCGATGGGCCCAGGGGGCCTTCCCTGGGAAAATGTCCGCGAATATCTATTTTGATGGAACCCTTGCTCAGCGCATTTATGCAGCCTGCGATATGTTTTTAATGCCCTCACTGTTTGAGCCCTGTGGTTTAAGCCAGATTTTCAGCATGCGCTACGGAACCGTGCCCATTGTAAGGGAAACAGGCGGGTTAAAGGACACGGTGATTCCTTACAATCAGTACGACGAAACCGGAACAGGATTTACATTTGCCAATTATAACGCCCATGAAATGAAGGATGCCATTGTGCGTGCCATAACCGTTTATCAGGATAAGGATAAATGGGGTAATCTGGTGAAACAATGCATGGGGCAGGACTTCAGCTGGGTTCATTCCGCCATGGATTATAAGAAACTGTATGGGCACATTTGCGGAATTACGGTAACCAAGTAAACCTCGCCTGCATACTATATAGCAGTTAAACCAATGCGAGGTGATTGGAATGGGTGACTACTACGACAAAGGCTTTCTGGGCTTGGGCGGTTGGGAATGGATTATCATTATAGTTGTGTTGATTATTATATTCTGTCCTGATATATTCAGCCCGAAAGGAAGATATATCGATAACAAATGCTGTGACTAACCAATGGAAGATTGCCCCGCGTAAAAGCGGGGCAGTGCATTTTCGATTTGATCAATCATTTCATTCACTTATGATTGCCACGCATAAAGCGGAGCAGTGTCATTTCCAGAAGTTTATTTTCGCTATTTTTTCGGAATGATTTCAGTCCAATAGCCGTCGGGATCATTGATGAAGTAAATCCCCATGGCTTTGTTTTCATAACAGATAACCCCGTTCTTTTCATGAAGCTCATGCGCCTTTTTAATATCCTCAGTCTCCATGGCCAGGTGAAATTCATTGTCACCAAGGTTGTACGGCTGCTTCCAGTCGCGCATCCAGGTCAGCTCCAGCCGGTGTGCGGTTTGCCCATCTCCAAGAAAAACAATGATGAATTCTCCGTGTGGCGGAGTAATTCTTCGTGTTTCCGAAAGCCCCAGGTTTTCCTGATAAAACAGAAGGCTCTTTTCCAGGTCCAATACGTTTATGTTATTGTGGCTGAATGTAAAATGCATCATTCTTCCCTCCCGCGATAAAACAATTTTGACAATACGCATACATGTTTAATATAACCCGAGTGGGGTTTCAAATCAACCTCCTCGTTTGTTTCCCATCAGATTCAACTCCGGTTACAGGTCGGAGAGCATGCAGGTGCAGCCTGCTGGGTGAAGTGAAGGATCTAACATTGAAATTCAGAGATACCGATGGTATAATCTAAACATTGTAAATTTTGATATTAAAAGAAATGGGGGAAACACCATGTTGAGTGTTTTTCAGAAAAAGCCGCAAATCCTTGTTGAAGCTCAAAAAGCAAAGTTTATGCCTTCTTTTGGCATTCAGATCCTTATTTTTATCGCAATATTGATTATAACCTCCATTGCCCAGTCTATTCCACTGGCCATTGTCATGTTTTTTAAAACATTTACAGCGGTGATGAATCAGGAAATCAACCCATATGATTCCCAATCGGTGATGGAGTTCACCAGGGGTATGCAAGGCAACAGCGGTCTGATTACATTGCTTGTCACTGTATTAACCACCATTATTGTTATTCTGTACTGCCGTTTTATCGAAAAAAGAAGCCTGTACTCCATGGGCTTTACCAGAAAGAATGCTGCTCGACAGTATTTGATCGGCCTGCTGGTGGGCTTTGTGATGTTTGGTGTTTGCGTGCTCATCGCGTGGGGCAGCGGAAGCCTCCAATATAACGGTTTTACCCTGAGCAATAGCTTTGGGCTGCTGGTGTGCTACCTCATTGGCTTCGTGCTGCAGGGAATGAGCGAGGAAGTTCTCCTCAGAGGTTATTTCATGTTGTCGGTTGCCAGTAAAAACTCCATTCTGCTGGCAGTGATCTCGAATTCAGTTTTCTTTGCTGTTTTACATTTGCTAAACCCCGGCGTAACGCTTCTGTCCATCATAAATCTAATCCTTTTCGGTTTGTTTGCCTCGGTATACACCCTGAAAACCAACAATATCTGGGGTATCTGCGCCATTCATACCATTTGGAATTTCGCCCAGGGAAATTTGTTCGGTATCCTTGTCAGTGGGATAGACACAGAGGTCTCTGTTCTGTCGTTTCTGCCGGCAGGAGGCAGCACACTGATCAACGGTGGGGCCTTTGGGATGGAAGGCGGCCTTGCTGTAACGATTGTCTTAATGATATCTACTCTTGTTGTGCTAAAACTTCCCGGAAAGGGAATTGCGGCACCGGTCGTTGTCAATGAAGATATACAGTCGCCGCCGCTGTCATCGGCCATGTGATACCCTGTTGGAATGGTTTTTACTTTAAAAACTCATGCTAATCAATAAGCATTATCACCATACATCCCAGAAGTCACTACGCTGGATATACGCAAGCGCCCATACATTAATTGTTTCGCTGAAAGGAAAGAATTTATGCCTGAATTGAAAGAAATACTCACTGAAAGCTACAGAAAAGCCGTAACCGATTACTTTGACAAAAACAAAATGGCTCCGGACAAGGATATTAGCAAGTTATCCCACGCCCAGCAGGAAGAGGCTATCTATCAGATGATCGTCCGCTACACCTCTGAAAAGATCGGGATGATCGAGAAATGGAGCAGCACACCCATGGACGAGCTGCAGGGTTCAACCCCGGCGATGGTTATCGAAGACTTGCGTGAGCTCAATGAGGTTTTTGATATATTCACCCATATGGCCAGCTTTGCCGATGAAGAGCTTCCCATTCTTCTGGTCTATAAATTACAGCAATTTGGTTCAGAGGCTGTAACCAAGCTGCATCAACTGGCTCTGGAAAACAAAGAAGGGCAACCACCTTCTGATTATTTATTTTCAGCAGCCGTCTCAGCACTTGGAGTCATACAGTTGGAAGAATGTGTTGACAGATTAATTGAACTGGCAGATCAAATCACTAAAGAACCCCAGCTAGAGCAGATAGAAGATGCACTGAAGCGCCACAGGGAACGCGTTGTCGAACCGCTATTGAAGCGGCTGCAGGATGCACAGTGGAGTAAAACCGAACAGACGCTGCTATATGCATTGGCTTATGGCGCAGCCGAAGCGAAGGATGACAGGGTTTACCAGATGCTTCGCAGCGTGTTCAGGGTACTGGAGGACAAAACAACACCAATCCTGTGCTTTGGGGTATATGGCGATGGCAGGGCAGTGCCCATGCTCCGCAGTTTTTTAGAGAAGAACGCCCAAAACATTCCAGACAGGCTTTTCCATGAAATAATTGGAACGATTCGAAGTCTCGGCGGACAGACCGAGGCATTGGAGGATCACCACCACCATCACCATCACCATCACGAATAAGGTTATAGCCCGCGAACAAGCACCTTCGTCAACCACAGAAATGATTGTTGGCGGAGGTTCTGGTCATTTTTGGAGGTTTACCGATGCTGGAGCAGGATAGATTCTATGAAGAAAACAGGCTTGAAAGAACACTGGAAGAAATAGACCGACAATTGAAGGAAAAGCAGGCTGACAAGGCGTTCTTTGCCGAAAACATGCGAACCACCATGAAAAACATGTGGGAAGAGGTGGAGGCCACTCCGAATAATGTTTGGGATCCGGAACAGTATATTCGGGCAAAGTTCTATCTTGATGAGATGCGCAATATCAAAAGCACGTATCAGAGTACAGCCGGTAAGCTGGTAAGGCTGGAAAAAATGAAGGTGAATCCGTATTTTGCCCGGATTGACTTTCTGGAAGACGGTGAAAACAAAACAGATCAGATCTACATTGGTATCACCATGGTGCAAAATGAGCAGAGCCTTGAAATTCTGGTGTATGACTGGCGAGCACCCATATCCGGCATGTTCTATGATTATGATGTGGGCCCTGCGAAGTTTGATTCACCCGCTGGAACCATCCAGGGTGAGTTGACCTTAAAAAGGCAGTTCAGGATTCGAAATGGCCGCATTGAGGTCATGTTTGATTCCGATGTGAAAATTGATGATGAGATTTTGCAGGAATTGCTGGGGCAAAGCAAGGACGAGAGAATGAAGAACATTGTGACCAGCATTCAGCGCGAGCAAAACCTTGCCATCCGGGATGAAGGCCATAAGCTGCTGATCGTCGAGGGGCCTGCCGGAAGCGGTAAAACATCCATTGCGCTGCATCGCATTGCGTTTTTGCTGTATCGTTACCGCAACAGCATCACCAATGCCAATGTGGTTATCTTCTCTCCAAATGAAATGTTCAATGATTATATTTCCGAGGTTCTACCCGAGCTTGGCGAAGAGAATGTCCGACAAACCACTTTTATGGAATATGCCAGAAGCTTTTTGAAAACAGACATGAAAATGTACGACATGAACCAGCAGATGGAATTTATCCTCACCGCCCGAAGTAAGGAAACCTATGCCGATCGCATCCGGGCTATTCGATGCAAGTCCTCCGTTGAGTTTCTGGCCGCATTGAAACAATATATCGAAAACCTGGTTCAAAACCCCTGGGAGTTCGAAGATTTTATACAGGATCAGGTGTTGATCATCTCCGGCGAGGAGCAGCGGACCCTGTTCCACAGCGAGTACACCTATCTGCCATTGGTTCCACGCTTAAAAAAGGTAAGAAACAGGGTTCTTTACCTGATCAAACAAAGAGAAATTGAAAAAATACAACAGCTAGACCAAAAGATGAGCAATGACCCGCAATGGATGGACACAAAGCCGAAGGACAGGAGAAACGTTGCGGTCAGGACTGTGCTGAAACAGTTCGAACCCCACCGAAAAAGGGCACGAAGCATGGCAAATGCAACCATCAAGGATTATTATGTTCGTTTGTACCAGGAAGACCACCTTTCAGGCGGAATTGCCGATGATTCTCTTGTCAGCACTGCCGCCCTGACCCTGAAAAGGATGGGGCAGAATGTCATCCTGTATGAGGATCTGGCACCGATGCTCTATTTAATGGGAAAGTTGTATGGCATTCCGCGGAAGGAATCCATCCGTCAGGTTATCATCGATGAAGTTCAGGACTATACTTCTTTGCAGATGGAAATCATCAAGGAGCTTTTTCCATCCAGCCAGTTTACGGTTGTCGGCGATTTGAACCAAAGCATCAACCCCTATGCCAATATCGGGCAGATAAACGTGCTGAAGGATATTTTTCATGGGGAGGAACCCGCACATATCCGTCTGGGGAAAAGCTATCGCTCAACCCTTGAAATCACGAGGTTTTGCAGAGCCATTCTGGGACTGAGCGAGGAATTTGAATTTGTGAACCGCAGCGGGGTCAAGCCCAGTGTGCGCATAACGAACAATATTATGGAGTGTGCCTCCTCTCTGGCGCAAAGCCTGCATGAAATGCTCAATACCGGGTACAAATCAGCAGCCGTGATTTGCAGAACCTGTGCTGAGGCGGAAGACTTTTACGGGTACCTGAAGCAGCAGATTCCATGCCATCTTGTTGCCAAAGCGGACACCGCGTTCCCGAAGGGCGTATCGATCCTTCCTTCATACCTGGCCAAGGGCCTTGAGTTCGATGCGGCTTATATTTTAAATCTGGATCAACCATACACCGGCGCGGAAGAAAAAAACCTTTTTTATACCGTCTGTACCCGTGCGCTGCACCGGCTTTTTATCTGCTGCACCGCAGAGCTTCCGGAATATTTCAGCGAAATACCCGAAACACTATATGAAATTGACCGATAAGAGGGGGCAATACAATGCTGGTTGCGGATAATTGGAAGGATTATGCCATATTGGATACCGGTGAAGGTGAAAAGGTGGAGCAATGGGGTGCTTATGTGTTGCGCAGGCCCGATCCCCAGGTTATCTGGCCCTGGCAAAAATCTGAAGCGGTACGTGATAATGTGCATGCCCGATATCACCGCAGCACCCGGGGCGGTGGTGAGTGGGAAAAGCTGAAAAAGCTTCCCGCATCCTGGGTGATCGGTTATAAAAGCCTGCAATTCAAGGTGGAGCCCACAGGCTTCAAGCATACCGGAATCTTTCCGGAACAGGCTGTGAACTGGGACTGGATGATGGAAAAAATCAGCCGGGCCGGCCGGGAGGTACGGGTGCTGAACCTTTTTGGTTACACGGGGGGAGCAACGATTGCCTGTGCTTCCGCCGGTGCGCAGGTGTGTCATGTGGATGCTTCAAAGGGCATTGTTTCATGGTGCCGTGAGAACGCTGCCCTTTCCGGCCTTGCGGAAAAACCCATCCGATATATTGTGGATGATTGCATGAAGTTTATCGAGCGGGAAGCCCGCAGAGGGAAAACCTATGAGGGGATCATCATGGATCCGCCGTCTTATGGCAGGGGCCCGAGTGGAGAGCTTTGGAAAATAGAGGACGAGTTGTTCCGGCTGCTGCAAAACTGCACGCCTCTTCTGTCAGACAACCCGCTTTTTGTTCTGGTAAACTCCTATACCACAGGGTTTTCCCCATATGTGCCGGCAAATATGATGGAGATGACCATTCAAAGGAAGGTCAGGGGCAGAATTACTGCCGGGGAGGTTGGTCTTCCAGTTAAGGATACTGCTATCGTATTGCCCTGCGGGATTTATGCCCGCTGGGAGAGTTCATGAGGAAAACTGTTGGCGGGTTTGTCCATGTGGGAAAGCGAATGAAGCAAAGCACTACCGGGCTACCCCCGGCAAAGTGAACCTGCTGGTACACCAGCTCAGAATCGACTTTCATAGGGAGAATATCACACAATAAAGCCATATTTCAGGGAAAAATCCCCTTGATACCTGGCATTGAAAGGGTTATGATAGTAACATATAAAAATCGGGAAGTGTGCATAGGGCACAGGTACCGGTTATAAACCGGAAGCCGGTTAACCCCTGAAATTTTGGAACAAGCTTGAAAGAGGTAATGACGATCTCTTTCAACCCTATCAGAATAAAATCATATTGAGGAGGTAGATATTTTTAATGGAATTGGAAGAAATGTATCACTGTATTGTCAATGCATTGGAAGACAAAAAAGCCAAGGATTTGAAAACCATCGACATCCATGAGCTCACCACCATCGCCGATTATTTTGTCATCTGCAGCGGCACATCCACCACCCATATCAAGTCGCTTGCCGATGAGGTTGAGTTCAAACTAAAGGAGAAGGATATAACACCCTTGCGCCGTGAGGGTTATAACAGCGCCAGATGGATTTTGATAGATTACGGCGATATTATTGTTCATGTTTTCCACGAGGAGGATCGCTCGTTCTACAACCTGGAACGGTTATGGCAGGACGGCAGAGCCATCCCCCCAAGGGAATAATCATATAGAAGCTATTCGGGCGGCATAGCCTGAATGATGTGAATGAGTGAGCCCGTTATCACAGCGGGTTTTAATGTGGGAGGAATTAATATGGCGTATTCAACGAAGGTGGACAAAAAGTGGCAAAAAATATGGGAGGATACAAAGCTTTATCAATTCGATAAAGACAAGCTGGAAAACAAGCTCTATTGTCTGGAAATGTTTTCCTATCCATCCGGGGCAAACCTGCATGTGGGGCATTGGTACAATTTCGGCCTCACCGATTCCTGGGCCAGAATGAAGCGCCTGCAGGGTTTTAATGTGTTCCATCCCATGGGGTTTGACGCTTTCGGCCTGCCGGCTGAAAACTACGCGATCAAAACGGGTATCCATCCGAAGGATTCCACCTATACCAACATTCATACCATGGAGCGTCAGCTCAAGGAAATGGGTGCCACCTATGACTGGGATTATGAAGTCATCACCTGCGCACCCGAGTATTACAAATGGACCCAATGGATTTTCCTGAAGCTTTTTGAGCGTGGCCTGGCTTATCGCAAAAAGGCCCCTGTAAACTGGTGCCCCAGCTGTAAAACCGTTCTGGCCAACGAACAGGTGGTGGATGGTGCTTGCGAAAGATGCCATCAAGAGGTCACCAAAAGAGACTTAACCCAGTGGTTTTACAAGATCACCGCATATGCCCAGGAGCTTCTGGATTACATTCCGAAGTTGGACTGGCCTGAAAAGACAAAAAAAATTCAAATAAACTGGATTGGACGTTCCGAGGGCGCGGAAATCGAATTCGCTGTTGCCGACAGTGATAAGGCCTTCAAGGTGTTCACCACCCGGGCCGATACCCTGTATGGTGCAACGTATGTGGTGCTCGCTCCCGAAAGCGAACTGACCGATCAGGTTACTACAGATGAATGCAGAAATCAGGTTGAAGCATATAAGGAGTTTGCTAAAAAACAGACGGATGTAGAAAGAATGTCCACCGTCAAAGAGAAAACCGGCGTATTTACCGGCGCTTCCGCAATCAACCCGGTGAATGGCGAAAAAATACCCATCTGGATTTCAGACTATGTGTTGGCCAGTTATGGCACAGGCTGTGTCATGGCCGTACCGGCTCATGATGAAAGGGACTTCGAATTTGCCACCAAGTTCGATCTGCCCATCAAACGGGTGATCAAGGGAAGAGAAGGCGCCGACGACGCGCTTCCTTTCGTGGAGTATGGTATCCTCACCGACAGCCAGGAATTTTCCGGGGTGCTCTCTGAAGACGCCAGGGTAGCCATTGTGAAAAAGCTTCAAAAGCAGGGAAAAGGCGAGTTGAAAGTTAATTTCCGGCTCAGGGACTGGCTTGTTTCAAGGCAGCGCTACTGGGGCACGCCAATTCCCGTTGTGCATTGTGACTGCTGCGGTGTCGTGCCTGTTCCCGAAGAACAGCTGCCAGTCGAACTTCCCTACGATGTGCAATTCACACCCGATGGGGAATCACCGCTTGCCAAATGCGAAGCGTATATCAACACCACCTGCCCGAAGTGTGGAGGGCCTGCAAAGCGTGATCCCGATACACTGGATACATTTCTTTGTTCCTCCTGGTATTATTTAAGATATCCGGATAATAAAAACGACAAGGAGCCATTCAACCGGGAGTGGGTGAACAAAATCCTGCCTGTGGACAAATATGTGGGAGGCGCGGAGCATGCCGTACTGCATCTGTTATATTCCCGCTTCTTTACAAAAGCGCTTCGTGACATGGGCTATCTGGACTTTGACGAACCGTTCACATCCCTGGTGCACCAGGGCACCATTTTGGGTCCTGACGGCACCCGTATGAGTAAATCCAAGGGGAATACCATTTCCCCCGATGAATATATCAATGAATACGGATCCGATGTTTTCAGGCTTTACCTTGCGTTTGGTTTTGCCTATACCGAAGGCGGGCCATGGAGCGATGAAGGGATTAAAGCGATCTTCCGCTTTGTCAACAGGGTTGAACGGTTAGTAGAGAAATTCACTGAAGAAAAATCTGCGCTCGCCGGTGAGAAAAATGGCGCCGAAGAAAGGGAACTGGCCTTTGTGCTTCATACCGCCATCAAGGGGGTTACCGAAGATGCCGAGAAATTCCAGTTCAATACCTCCATTGCAAGGCTGATGGAGCTGATCAATGCACTGTATAGATATGATGCATTGCCCGAAAGAAATGGAAAGGTGATGGAAGATACCCTTCGCAATTTGTTAATTCTGCTTTCACCCTTCGCGCCGCATTTTACGGAAGAAATGTGGGAGAGGATGGGATACGCATACTCCATCTTCCATCAGAAGTGGCCGGACTGGAACCCCGCCGCATTGGTCAGAGACACCGTGGAAATTGCCGTCCAGATCAACGGAC
The DNA here is from genome assembly GCA_964450305.1 of uncultured Ruminiclostridium sp. Taxonomy (GTDB): domain Bacteria; phylum Bacillota; class Clostridia; order DSM-8532; family DSM-8532; genus JAAYJG01. The sequence continues at coordinate 7,447 of CAYVFB010000048.1, read as the reverse complement.
AGGTAAAATACCGAATCGATGTTCCGTCCGATGCCGGTAAGCAAGCCATGGAACAGCAGGCGCTGAAGGATGAAAAAGCTGCGGTCTTCCTGAAAGATAAGGAAATAGTAAAGGTCATCGCTATACCCGGTCGTCTGGTGAATATAGTCGTAAAGAAATAACGCATAGAAGGAAGCGGGGCATTCAGCCTCGCTTCTTGTCTGCCATACAGTATGAACCTGGTAATGACTTGTCGTTCTTAACTCGGTGATGAATCATTTCAAATTTATCAATTCAGTTTGTAAGGGGGTAACCTGAAAATGAAGTATCTGTTGGATTACAAAAAGTTTTGGGAGGAAAATGCGGATTGTTTCCAGCCATTCACAACCCAGAAAAAACGTGTTCCTGTGAAGCTGTCCTTTGATGACCATTTCCTGCTCGAAGACATGCAGGTGGAATCCACTTTGCGCTATTTCAAGGATAGGGATTATCGGCTGGAAATGAACCGGCTGTGCAATGACAAGATGGAAAAAGCCATTGGAATTCGGCATTTTCACGAGAAAGAAGACATGGTACTCCAACCCAACCGTTTTGAGGTGATCATGGGGGCCCACTGGGAATATAGTGAGGGCGGAACCCCCTGGCTGGAATCCACCGTTACGGATATCGAGGATGTGAAAAAGATCATCTCCCGGGCTGAAAAACTGGATATGGATCAGGAAACTTTCCCGGAAGGCTGGTTTGAAGAAAAAGAAAAGGTGGAAAAGGAAACCGGAAAGAAGCTGGATTTCGGAAGCAGGGGACACAGAGGACCGGCGACAATGGCCACCAGTATCCTCGGGACAGAGAACACCTGTATTTTCATCATGGATGAACCCGAGATCATGAAAGCATTTTTTGATGTATTAACTGAAAAAATGATCGAATATCACAAAGCATTGCTGAAGGCAACCCATTCAAAACTGCGCAACGGCTACTGGATCACCGACGACAACTGTTATCTGATACCTCCAACCCAATATGAAGAGCTTTGTGCACCGTTCCTGAAAAGGGTTTTTGAAGAGTTTTCACCAAACCCGGAGGATTCCCGTTATCAGCATTCCGACAGCGCCATGGGCCATTTAATGGGGATTTTAAACGATGTGGGGGTCAACGGTGTGAACCTGGGTCCAACGATACATCCGCTGGAGATCCGCAAAGCAATGCCAAAAGCGGTAATCCACGGGCAAATGCCTCCCTTTACCCTTAGAAACGGTACCCCTGAAGAAATTATTGAGCTTGTAAAAAGAGACATTGATGCGGTGGGCGGAGACGGCGGACTGGTAGAAACCACAGCCGGAAGCCTTGCTGCCGGAACCCCGTATATCAATGTCCAGGCATACCTGTGGGCCGTCAACGAATACGGCCGCTACTAAATTTACACCGGGGACAGGTTCCTGTGTAAATGGGACAGAGGGGACAGGTACCTTGGTCAAATTTAACCACTGGGGACAGGTACCTTGATCAAATTCACCCACGAGAGCCAGCTGGAGAGACAACAGGGACAAAGCCAGCAGGGACAGGCACCTTGGTAAAAGTTGCACACGTAACCACGGAGCTTAGGCACCTTGGTAAAAATTGCACATGCAACCACAGAACCCAGGTACCTTGGTAAAAATTCACACAGGCAGAACCCAGAGCCCTTTGCTTAATAAATCATGAGCATATACAACGACCAAAGATTAGAATCCACCTTAAAACCTAACTAAAAGGGAGGCCATTTGGCTTCCCTTTTAGATTAATGGGCATTCCATTTATTTCTATAACCGCTCTGCCAGTATACAGTAAGTTCGTTGACTTACAATGGCACATCCTGCCAGATATTGTCCAAAAGAATTCTTTGATGGGTGTAGCCAAGGGATTTCAGCTTTTCGACAGCCTGGGGATAATATGCGTCGATCTTGTCGGGGTGGTGCGCATCAGAATTTAGTACCAGGGGAATGTTTCGTTCCCGCATACAGGCTAAAATCCAATCAGACGGGTACATTTCAGAGGTATACCCCCGGGCAATCCCTCCGGTGTTTACCTCGACAATAACTTGTTGCTCCGTAACCGCGTCCAGGACTCCTTCAACAGCCTTTTGGTACCAGCGCTCGTTTTCACAAAAAAAACAATTGCCACGGTTGTTCTTTTTCAGGATATCCAGATGCCCCAGAATAGAGGGGGGTTGCTGATAGAGCATATCAGTCAGAAGTTGATAATACTTCTTTACCAGTTCCCGTGCCTCACCGTGAAAAACTACATCTCTGGTTTCCTGGAACTCCTCCGGGGTGCCATCCAAAGCCATATACCTTAGCCCAGCAGCGTGATGAATAAAATGCACAGAACCTATGGTGTAATCAAGACCGGGATAATTGCGGTAATCCACTGCACCGGGGTAAAAGTCGGTTTCAAGGCCAACATAGACCTGAATCTTACCACGGTACTTTTCTTTCAAGCCAAGAATCGTCTCCATGTATTGCGTAATTTTGCCAGGTTTCATTGTCCATAAGGTTTCGAAATGAACAGGCGCATGGCTTGAAATCCCGATAGCGGGAAAGTTTTTGCGGATGGCGGAAAGAATATAGTCCTCCGGTGCCATACTCCCATCACAATAATGGCTGTGGGTATGATATGTTGTAAACATGATTTCTCCTGATAGAGTTATTTTTGGATGATGTTTATTTCTGCGTGTTTGTTGGATGTTGGGTTCTAACACAGGGCTCGCCGGAGAACCTGTCTGTGGTGGTTATTAAAGTAAGATCCTAATGGTCAGGTCTATACCAGCGAACCCAGAGCCGCCCTTTGGTCACCGGTCGTTGGATGAACTTACCGAGGAACCTGTCCCCAGCGGTTATACCAAGGAACCTGTCCCCAGTGGTTAAATTTGACCAAGGGACCTGGGCCCCGCCCCTGGCTCTTTATTTACAGAGGGACCTGTCCCCGGTGTAAATTACTTGATTTTCAGCTTGCTGGCAAGGTTTGAGATATTTAATGATAGCAGCTCCACATACCGTTTGATTTTTTTCGTGGTTGTTTTTTCAAACTCTTCCTCGCGGATATCAAAATGTTTGATTTTTTTATAGCCGGAAAGCTTCTTGTTGGCTTTCTTTACTTCGGCAGAGATAATCTTCTCAAGCTCATCCTTTAACGGGAACTTGCCAAGCTGTTCAACAATCACTTCCATGTTCGGAACGATCTGCGCGCAGACCCTGGTTTCCTCGTCTTCTTCGCTGTCCACGCCATAAACCAGCGATTCCTTGATATATTCGCTGCGGTTCAGGTACAGCTCGATATCCTCGGGGTAAATATTTTTTCCGTTTTTTGTGACGATAACATTCTTTTTCCTGCCGGTGATATAAAGGAAGCCATGCTTGTCAATACGGCCATAATCACCGGTATACAGCCAACCGTCCTTCAGGATCTCCGCGGTTGCTTCCGGATTGTTGTAATATCCAAGCATCACATTGTCTCCCTGGACGAGTACTTCCCCAATGCCATCATTTCCTGGTTTCTCAATTTTCACTGTAACCCCCGCCAGAGGCAGCCCTACTGCGGCATCATTGTATACCTCCATTCGGTTTACGGTTACAATGGGAGCGCATTCGGTAAGGCCATAACCCTGAAGAAGGTTAAAGCCCATGGCACGCAATGCTTTTGAGATCTTCGGATTTAATGCCGCGGCTCCGGAAATAATAAACCGTATATTGCCACCAAGGTTTTCATGGACATCTTTAAATAATTTCCTGCGAATATCAATACCAAGCTTCGCCAGGACGGGGGCAATAAACAGGCCAAAACGCAGTTTCATGTATTTGTGATCCTTCCTGGCCTTTTTAACAACCTTGGAATAAACCGATTCCAAAATTAACGGAACGGACATCATGATGCTGGGCTTGTATTCCTGCAGGTTTTTGGTGATATAGCGAAGTCCTTCACAAAAGCCAATGGAGATCCCCAAATACGTCATGGTTAAAAAGCCGGCGGTACACTCATAGGTATGGTGCAGGGGCAGAATGGACAGAATGCTGTCGTGGGGATCGGCATAGATCAGCTGTGAAACAGCCATGATATCATGGCACAGGTTTTTGTGGGAAAGCATAACCCCTTTGGATTTATCGGTGGTTCCCGAGGTAAAGATCAGCATGTTCATGGTGTCCGGATCAATTTCCGCATTGATATATCCGTGGTTTCCGTTGTCAATAAGAGCTTGTCCCTTCTTGATCAATGTCTGCAGCGACACAGAAGCGGTTTCATCTTTGGAATGATCCATGCAAATGACATATTTTAAATCGGGAAGATTTTTTTGAACCTTTGAGACGGACTCCAGATGGTTTGCCGAGGTGATAATGGCCTGGGTATGGGAGCGGGATAACAACGACTGAATTTCGTTTTCCGGAAGCTCTCTATCCAGCGGAACAATGACACCAACACCATTGGCAACAGCCAGGTAGCTTAAGCACCACTCATAACGGTTTTCAGACAGAACTGCGATCATGGCGTTTTTCAGACCCAGATCCATAAGGGCGGTTCCCAGAGCATTCATCTGCTCCTGAAACTGCTTGAAGGTGATTCCATATAAGCTGCCCTGATTGTTTTTCAGCGTGAAAGCGTCGTAGTTTGAGAACTTATCGGCGCTTTGTTTGACCATATCCTTCAAGCTGGTGATTTTTCGTACATTATAATACCCGATTGTTTTTCGAGCCATCACATTCACCTCATTTTCCATTTCTCTGCCGTTGAGTGAGAAGCTTTCACCTGATGCACTCCTCGAAGGAATTCATGATGTTCACAACACCCATAGCATCAGGAAATCCGTTTCTCGCGGTGCACTTATTTTATTATAACAACAGAAGCGATTGCTTGCAATCGTAACACATAGGCTGCATAGGCGAGCAGCAAGCTTTAGCTTGCGACCAGCCCGGTTACAAGGTTCTTATCACATAGTGATAAGGTTCTTATAGCAACAGAAATGATTCCACGCAATTCTAAATCCGAATCTGATCACCGGGTGTAACAGACACACGGAAAATGGAAAAATGCTTATCATTGAACCCTTCAACGCTGCTGTTTATTTCAGAGAAAAATTCCTTTAAGTACTACCACGCGTGCTTCTAAAGCCCGTGAACCCATAAATGATTTCATCAGTTTTTGTAGTGTACCTGTAACGCAAACCTGTGATGAAACAGGTTGATTTGTGTTGAAACCGTAAAATTCATATGATATGATGATAAAAAAGGAATATCCAATACTTGTCGAAAGAAGGAGAATTCCAAATGAGCGATATCATTAAGGTAAATGCGTGCGTTTATTCACGCAAAGGAAACGAAAGAGAAACCAACCGGGACGACTTCTACATGAACGGTAAGTTTTTATCCGAGCATCATCTGGACAACATGGAAGCATCACTGGAAAACCGCGGGAACGAATACTTTTTTGCGGTGGCCGATCATATGGAGTATTCTGACGATGAGAAAAAGGCAAACTTTTCAATTCTGCGTGAAATGGGCAAGTTTCACGAAAAAATAACCGTCCATGAAGGCGACATCAATTTTAAAACAAAGGAACTGGCTTCAAGGGTCACCGAAACAGCAAAATATCTTGAAAGCTTTATGGATATGAACAAAGTACCCGCGGAAGATTCCTCCAGGCAAATGGGCTTTTCCGGGCTGCTTTTGTCGGAAGGGAAGGCGATTGGTGCTCTTTTTGGAACCGGGCATATTTATTACTGCCGCGGGAATGTTTTCAAACACATGTCCAGCGAAAAGGCTCAGCCACAACGCCTGGTCGAGCTGGGGATCATCTCGGATGACGAGGTGGAGGGCTTTCAGCAAAAATACAGTGTTGATGAAAAAGAAGAAGGGCCTGTTTCACTGACCGAGCCCATGGAAATCATGGAGGGAGATAAATTTCTGCTCATCAGCGACGGGGTATACAATTCCCTCGGGGAAGAAACCCTGGAAGATATTCTATCCATGCGCAGTGACAGTACATATATTGCCTACAGGGTTGTATCGGAAGCGTTGAAGCAAGACACCGGGGAGGATATGACGGCCATGGTGGTCCGCATCGAGAGGATCACTTCCTCCGGGGCGGCACCGGTAAAGAAAGCACTCGAGAAACCAAAGGCAACTGCCTTAAAAAACACTCCGCCTCCTACCTATAAGTACAACAACACCAATAAAAAAGGTTTCAGAAAATATGAGAACACCATCTATTATGTAAGCGTTGTTATCACAGCAGTCATCTTTGTGATCATCATGTACTTTGTTATCAAAAATATTATGGCAAAACTCCGGAATACTGATCCGGTATCACCACCGTCTATCACTGCTACAGTTACTCCTGCGCCAACGGGCATACCTGAGGTAACACCGGAGCCCACACCAGAGGCTACACCCACGCCCACCCAGGCACCCGTTGCCGAGGTGAAGATTCACAAGGTTCAGAAGGGTGAAACCCTTTCTTCCATCGCAAAGATCTATTACGGCGATAATTGGATCTATGTGGAAAGGCTTGGTATGTATAACAAGATACCAGCCCCTTACGACAATATCTCCATCGGGCAGGAACTGAAAATTCCGTCGAAAGAGGAATTAAAGGGTCAATAGTCGTAATGCCTGTGGAATCAGCATAAAGCAGGAAGATTGCTTTAGGAGTGAAAGGGTCGTAAAAACAAAGCAGGCAAACTCAGGTCACCAACAACTGGTTTGCCACAACAGCAAAGAAGTTCACAAAAATGAAGCGGTTTGGAGTGCATCCAAGCCGCTTTTCAGATCTGCATAGAGGGTATAAATGATTCAAATAATGTTCGTTTGCACTGTAATTACTCCCTGAAGTTCTTTGATTGTTGTTTTCATGAAGGCAACCAAACTACAGTATGGGCTTAGCGGCAGAGAAACCGATCCATCAGCGTATGGCCTTCTTCGATCAGCATTCCGGTTAATTCCGCTTCTTTCTCAGTATACTGCCTGAATGCCGGGGAATTTTGACCATCGCCCTCATCCGTGCGCTTGGTTGTACTGCGGTAAATCACATAAGGGACAGGTTCCCTTGAATGGGTTCGGATGGATAATGGCGTGGGGTGATCAGGCATCAAAAGGATGGAATACTCCAGTTTTTCAAGACCCTTCAACAGGGGTGAGAGCAACTCGGAATCGATTTTCTCAATGGCTGTGATCTTGCCCTCAAGCATTCCCTGATGACCGCATTCAT
>CAYVFB010000048.1:0-225 GCA_964450305.1 uncultured Ruminiclostridium sp. | reverse complement strand
GCTTTGCCTTTATAATTGGTATGCAGATTGCCGGTAGCCCCTTCAACACGAATTGATTCAAGGCCGGCAAGAATACCGATGCCATGGATTAAGTCCACAGCTGAAATAACACTGCCGGTCAGGTGATACTTTTCCCGGAAGGGTTTCAATGTGGGCTTCCTGCCCTGCCCCCATAGCCAGATGGAGGTTGCGGGGTTTAAACCCCTTTTGATACGGTTCTGGTTA
>CAYVFB010000047.1:0-24355 GCA_964450305.1 uncultured Ruminiclostridium sp. | reverse complement strand
TCAACGACTTTGTTGTCGGCAGCACAATTACCAACCTGATTATTGCACAAATTTCAGAAAACAGAAAACTGGCGCTTTTGTTTGAAGACCTTCTGGATGCTGACGGTTCCGAGCTATACATGAAAAAGGCCTGCCACTACATAAAGACAGGTATTGAAACGGACTTTTATGCAATTACCGAAATTGCCAGGAAACGCAATGAGATTGCCGTGGGGTATAAGAAAATGACAACCGATGGCATTCAAATCATCACGAATCCGAAGAAATCCGAAAGAATCTCTTTTACAGAGGATGATTATTTGATTGTGATCGCAGAGGATAATGAATGACACGAGCATTTCCTCTCGCATCTGTAAGCTGCTTATGGGGCCGGTAAAACCGGCCCTTGCTCATAAAGAGGTATTTGTCGGATAGTTGATTATGCGAATAACCTGATGATCTGTTGAATGCTGAACGGTCTCCAGGATAGTTATTGCATGGATCCATTAAAATTCTGAGATTGCTGCAACTCAATGGTTTGTTTGCCTTTTTCAGTTTGTTCTGCATCTTTCGGGCTAATGACATAAAGCAACTGCTGAAGCTCCCCAACATGCTTTCTTTCTTCATCGGCAATATGGTGAAGAATCTTTTTCACTCTTTCATCATTGGTAGCCATAACATGAGCTTCGTAACCAATAATCGCCTCCAGTTCTCCGGCCATATCTACGCGAAGAGCCTGAGCCAGTTCTTCATTGGACATTTGTCTTGGTACATTTGCCACAAAGGGGTCTCCTAATAACGCCATTAAAAACACGTCCTTTTATGATATTTAAAGTTTATTTTTCACTAAGTAAAAATTTATATGCATCTATTTGAACAAAATAAAATTGTACAATGATAAACCGGTACTTCATGGGTTGAAAAGCCCGCTAACCTGCGGCTGAGAAATCATTTCAGGCAAGAGTTTTACGGGTAATCTAATCAATAACCTTTTTATTTGCACTGCATAAAATATTATGTAAAGTTATAACGAGGAGGTTTTTTAATGCCGAGTTTTAGTACTACACCCTATATATCACCTTACATGACAAGACAAAGTCAATATATGATGTCACAAACGACTGATTTGCCAATGACGGTACAGTACCAAACACCCCTGATGGGATTAGGAGACTATACTTATCCGCAGAATGTTCCCGGAGCATTGAAGTTAATCCAGGAAGCCGTTGAAGGGGAGACGGAAGACAGGATGTTTTACCAATACCTTATTGAGAATGCACCTTTTGCAGAGGATAAAGAAATAATCACAGGGATACAAGCAGATGAGATCAGCCACTTCGGACTATTCAGGCAATTGTATTTCCAACTGACCGGGCAAATGCTCCCACCTCCACAGAATGTTACATTTGAAAAACCTGCTACCTATTGCGAGGGAATAGGAAGGGCACTGATGGGAGAGCAGAATGCTGTAAGAAAATATAGAAGGATACTTTATGCACTGCAGGACAGGGTACAAATTAATATCCTTACGGGGATAATCACTGATGAAATAAGGCATGGAATCTTATACAGCTATTTGTATTCGAAAAATGGGTGTAGGGCATAGAGAAGCAGCGAGGCCGCATCTTGTGGCCTCTTTGTATTTTGGCACACAGTTCACGCAAGACAGGAGTGTACCGCAGGCTCCAGCCGAGGAATACTCCTCCGATGCGCTCATTGAATCTGAAACGGGAGATTTGTACACCATGAATTGGTGAGTTGTTGGTGTATCATTGGTAAGGCAGAAGGTATGATTGCTAAATGTTAATAATATTCATTATCAATTTAAATAAATTAACCCATGAAGGCAGATAGCTCTGTACTATTTATAATTGTATTGACAATATTAACTAATTTATAATATACTGGTTGTAACAGCTAAATATTTTGAGCAGGCGATGCATTCCTTTGGAATGTGTGGGGCTGGGCCATAATGGCAGCAGGATAAATCCTGTGGGACTATAAACCGAATGATTATAGTCCCACAGGATTTTTTATAGGCTGAACCAGCGCATTCAGGCTTTGAAAAAGAGAATTTGGACTTTTGTCAAGAAATGATGTGGTCGGGGTATGTCCATCAGGACAGGGAAACTATACAAGCACAGGAGGAAGGTTTATGGATACCATTCTGTCAGCAAAAAACCTTTCACGGTTTTATCAGATGGGCGAGGTTCAGGTGAAAGCTTTGGACAGGGCTGATTTTGAAATATACCAGGGCGAATTTATTGTTGTCCTTGGGCCCAGCGGATCCGGAAAAAGCACAATGCTGAATATGATCGGCGGGATGGATAAGCCGTCCGCAGGTGAAATTTTCTATAAAGGAAAGCCGCTGCATAACGCTTCAGAGCAACAACGAACCCAATACCGGAGAAACGCGGTGGGTTTCGTTTTTCAGTTTTACAACCTGATGCCAAACCTGACGGCGATGGAAAATGTTCAATTAACCGTCGAAATAGCAAGAAAACCGCTGAATATCCGGAGCATCCTGGAGGAGGTTGGCCTTTTGGATCGGGCATCGCATTTCCCATCCCAATTATCCGGCGGCCAGCAGCAACGGGTAGCCATTGCAAGAGCCATCGCAAAAAATCCGGATATGCTGCTTTGTGACGAACCGACGGGTGCGCTGGATTTTTCAACGGGAGTGCAAGTTTTAAAGCTGTTGAAAACATTTAACAATAAGCACGGGAAAACAGTCATTATTATCACCCACAACGCCGGTATTGCGAAAATAGCCAACAGGGTTTTTCATATGCGGGACGGCAAAATTACCAGAATTGAATCCATCGCAAAGCCAGTACCACCGGAGGAGGTGGAATGGTGATGCTTGGGAGAAAAATGCTCCGGGATATTCGAAAAAACAGCCTGGCCTATGCGGCATGCGCGCTGCTGATCGCCATCGCCTTAATGACGTATGTATCGATGAATAATATGATGGATACCATGAACAGGTCCAAAGATACATTTTATTCGGACTACAGGTTTGCACAGGGCTTTGCATATGTTCAGTCCATGCCTCTTTCCGCCCTCGAAGATCTTCAGAGAATCGAAGGCATCGATCAAATTACCGGGAATCTGGTTCTAGATGTACGGGCTCTTTTTCCGGACAGAAAAGAAAACGTTTATATTCGTCTGGTCTCAGTGGACCCCGAGGAAAAGGAACGGCTGAACGACATCTGGATCATCGAAGGAAGTCCGCTTGAAGCCGGACAGCGGGCAATTCTTGCCGGAATTAAGTTTTTTGATGCCAATGAAATGGTCATCGGTCAGAAAATTACCGTTGTGATAGATGGAAGAAAGGTTGACCTGACTGTTGCGGGCAAGGCACAAAGCCCGGATTACGTGTATGCCATGCAGAATTCTGCGGATTTGTTTCCGGCGGGCAGGGACTTCGGAGTGGGATATATCCCTTATGATGTGATGGAGAGCTTGTTTCATGCCGGGGGAACCATCAATCAGGTTTCCTTTACACTAAAAAAAGGTACCTCCTTCGATGATGTGAAGAACAAACTGGAAACCGAACTTAAACAATATCACTTATCCGGGATTGTCAAGCAGGAGGATCAAACCAGCAATTTCATGCTGAAGCAGGAGTTGTTCCAGCTTGAAGAAACTGCATCCAGCATTCCAATGCTGTTTCTGATGCTTTCGACGGTTATTTTATGGATTATGCTCAAACGCCTGGTCGAGCACCAGCGGATGCAAATTGGCATGTTAAAGGCGAATGGGTATTCCTCCATACAAATTATCGGGCATTACATCTCCTATGCGGTTGTAATCGGTTTTTTTGGCGGCACGGCCGGAGGAGTTCTGGGGTATTTCCTTTCCGGTTTCATGGTTGAAATATATAAAGAATTTTTTACATTACCCAATCTCCAGGCGGAGTTTTCTGTGCAGTATTTTGTCGCCGGTATTGCGGCTGCTGTTCTATTCAGCAGTATTGCAGGTTTTATGGGGGGAAGACGGGTGTTCCGGCTGGAACCTGCTATAGCCATGCAGCCACCGGCGCCTGTATCCGGCAGGAGAATATTTCTTGAAAAGCTGCATTTGTTTTGGAAAGCTTTAACGGTACAGGGTAGAATGGCAACAAGAAACATATTCAGAAGCAAGGCAAGAAGCGCATTTACGACAATTGGAGCAGCTTTTGCGTTCAGTTTGATGGCGTGCCTTTTTTCTTTTCTTCATATGTTTGATTTGATGATCATGGACAATTTTAAATATGTGCAGATGTATGATGCCAAAATTGCTCTTGCGCAGCCGGGCAAGGCAGAGGATTTACTGCGGGAAGGACAGAATTTCGAAGGGGTTGAACTGGTCGAACCTCTGCTGGAGGTGCCTGTAACGTTGATTCATGGGCATATCAGGAAGGAGTCGGTACTGATGGGAATAGAGGAAGATTCAAATCTGTATCATGTGGTCGATAATAATAAGAACCGTATTCCTGTGAGTGATTCCGGGATTATCCTGGCCCAGTCCCTGGCTGACAAGCTTGGGGTTCAACCCGGAGATATCCTGGAAGTTGAGTGTGGCATCACTGCTTCAAAGGACCTGAAGCTTCGGGTAGTGGACACGTTCCCGCAGTATCTGGGAACCAACGGATATACTACCCTGGATAATCTAAACAGGATCGTCGGAACAAACGGGATTGCAAGCGCCTTGATGCTGAAAGCGCCACCGAATGCCATAAAAAGTATCCGGCAGAAGCTAACTTTCTCTCAGCAAGTGTCTGGCTTCGAGGAGAAAAAAGAATCCGAAAAGAAATATGTCGAGTTATTGGATCAGTTTTTCTTTCTGTTGTATGCAATGGTAGTATTGGCTGTATTAACAGGTTTTGCAATCATATACAATTCCGGAATCATTTCGATGTCTGAAAGAGAGCGGGAACTGGCATCGTTAAAGGTCCTGGGTATGACCGACAAAGAGGTATTGCAGGTAGTGTCCTTTGAACAAAATTTTCTTGCCGGCATTGGGATGGTTCTTGGTGTTCCGTTGTCATACCTGTTCAACCGGATCCTGGCCCAAAACTTCAGTACCGATCTTTATAGTTTTCCCGAGGTGATCCTGCCGGTTGATTTTATCATGGCCTTTGCGGGGACGGTGCTTTCCTTGTTCATGGCATTCCTGTTTATGCGAAAAAAGGTGAAGCAACTGGATATGGTGGAGGTTTTGAAGGCAAGAGAATAATACAGGTTCATTAAGTTCTTTATAAATAAAAAATTACTTGGCAAGGGGGTCATGAAATGAAGAAGGTTATAAAGTGGATCATGGGGGTTCTGGTTGTCCTGGTAGCAGGTGCTTATGGTTACTATGAAAGCATAAAACCGGTTCGGGTTGATTTTTTTGAAACCGCTAGAGGCGAGGTTGTGAAAACCTTTAAAGAAGAAGGAACTGTAACGGCTGTGGAAGAAAGGGATGTTTATGCCATATTGCCGAACAAAATCGTTTCCCTGAAGGTTAAGGAAGGCCAGGAGATAAAAAAGGGGCAAAAAATCGCTTCGCTGGATCTGGAGCAGCTGCAGGATCAGATTCGTATCCTGGAGGTACAGAAAAGCAATACCGAAACTCTGTTGGAAAAAACACTGAAGGATATCCAGGATCAAATCCAGCAGCAAAGCCTGATGATCGAGGAAACCAGCCGTCAGCTGGAGGTAGCAGCGAAGGATTTGAACAAGGCTCAGACATTGTTCAGCCAGGATTCGGCGCCCCAAAGCCAGGTAGATGCCATGCAAAATCAGGTGAATCAGCTGGAAAATGTCCTCCGGCAGCAGCAGCTGGCTCTTTCGCAATTGGAAGCCCAGGCCAGTCCGGACAGCGAAACTGTAAAATATTACAGTACAAGTATTCTGACAATAGAGAATCAAATTACTCAACTGACGCATCAGATGGAAGAAGGCGAGATCATTGCTCCTGTTGATGGTATCGTTGTCAACGTCAACTACGATAAAGGCTCGCCGGTAAACCCGGCGGTGCCGATATGCACCATTTTCAATCCGAAGGAGTACCGTGTCGAGGTTTATATTCTGGCGGAAGATATTGTAAAAGTTCATGAAGGGATGGAGGTATCCGTTATTCAGGAACTGGAGGAGACGGATAAGGTTCTTAAGGGGAAAATTGAATCCATTGCCCCATCGGCCGTGGAGAAAATATCATCCCTCGGGTTGGTTGAGAAGCGTGTAAAGCTGAAAATCGTTTTGGATGAAACCGAGCAGGTTCATCTTTACCCCGGATACTCACTGGATGTCGAATTTACAACCTATCGGGAGGACAACCTGATAACCGTTCCCAAGACATCGGTATTTCAAATGGAGGGGAAAGACGCAGTGTGGCTCGTAAAAGAAAACAGGGTTCAATTGGCTTATGTCCGTAAAGGGATCGAAAACGATGTGGATGTAGTCATATCGGAAGGCTTGGCCGAAGGGGATACTATCGTTAGAAATCCCAATATAGACGGGCTTAAGGATGGGATTTCGGTGACCGATCAGGAAGGGTTTGTTCTCCCGGCAATGAACATATCCCCTGCCGAAAAACACTGAGGAACTCCCCCTGTGCTGGTCTTGATTTAGCTCCCACCGCACGCTTTTAAACCTTTGGCTAAAAATGTGTTAGAGAGAATGGGGCGGGTGCCCCATCTCTTTAATGATTTGATAAAAAATATATTTTTCACTGATAAAGCAAGGTCAAAATGTTACACGCCTTTTATGGCGAAAGACATTTTGACTATTTTTGTGTTGACATCCTGCTGACATAGTATTATAATGATAATAACAAAAGGATAATAACAAAACCAGATCAATACTTGGACCAACATATGAAATACATTCTTTAAATTTGTTAGTCTGGTTTGATGCAAGCAGGAATCCAACCAGGTTTCCTGACAGTACGGGTATCGTAGTGATTGAGTAAATGATGGATTGCAAAGGAGGGTGCTTTTATGTTTGGTATGAGGTTTATTAAGTTCCAACCCAGCGAGTATGTACTCCGGTACAGAAACGGTGAAATTGTGAAGGAAGGCGCAGGCATATCTTTTTACTACTTTGCCCCGATTACGTCTATTGTTGTTGTTCCTGTGGGTAGTGTGGATGAACCGTTCATTTTTGAGGAGGTCACCTCGGATTTTCAAACGGTAACCGTGCAGGGGCAGGTAACGTTTCGTATCATCGATCAAAGGAAGATCGCAGGTATTCTCAACTACACACTAAATATGAAGGGCAGCGGATATGCTTCCGAGGACCCACAAAAGTTACCGCAGCGGGTTATTAATACTGTGAAAGTGCTGACGAAGAAAAACCTCGAGGGTATGCAGCTGAAGGATGCTGTCAAATCCAGTGAAGCTCTTGCGAAGAGCATATTAACCGAAATCAGGGGAAAAGAAGAGATGAACCTTCTTGGTGTCGAAATACTGGGCCTTTCAATCCTTGCTATCCTTCCAAACAAAGAAACCGCCAGAGCTTTGGAGGCCCAAGCAAGAGAGCAAATCCTTAAAAAAGCGGATGAAGCGATCTACGAAAGACGCAATGCTTCGATTGACCAGGAAAGGCGTGTGAAGGAGAACGAATTCAACACCGAAATTGCCATTGAAAACAAGAAAAAGCAGGTTAAAGAAACCCAATTAGAGGCAGAGCGGGCCGTTCAACAAAAGAAGAACCAACTGAAGGAAGAACAGATGAACTTTGAAACGACGCTCGAGGAGAAGAGAACAGACCTGATTGAACTTACTGTCCAGAATTCAAAAGCAGAGGCAGATGCTAAAGCATATGAGTTGTCTGCAGTGATGAAGGCTCTCGAAGGAATAGAACCCAATGTGATTCAGTCACTTGCCAGCATTGGTATGCAGCCCAATAAACTGATTGCAATAGCATTCCAGGAGTTGGCCGAAAAAGCAGGACAAATAGGTCAGTTGAATATAACTCCTGATTTGCTGCAGCAATTGATGAGGGATTCAAGATGATGAATAAAAGATTAACCGACAACAAAATCATATTGGTTAAAAGAAAAACAAGGCTGGATGACTTGATTGCAAGGTTCAATACCATCAATCAAGCCAGGTTTTATATCGAGCACATGGGCAGTGATTTTTCAGATTATATCCGAGAGGATGAACAGTACAAGCTGACTGTATCGATGTCGTACAACCAGCTGGAGGAGCTGGGAAGGGTTCAGGTTGTCGACAGGGAATTCGTTCCGAATTTCATCTTCGGAGAAACTGATCTTGTCGTAGCCATCGGTCAGGATGGGTTGGTGGCGAATACCTTAAAGTATCTGTCAAACCAGCTGCTGATCGGAGTGAATCCTGACCCTGCCAGGTGGGATGGTGTGCTGCTCCCCTTTACTGTCAGTGATTTGAAGCTAATCGTTCAAGATGTTTTCAAGCAGAAAAGGCATATTCAAGAGGTTTCGATGGCTAAGGCTGCTTTAAACGACGGCCAGACGATTTACGCCGTCAATGACCTGTTTATTGGACAACGCACCCACGTGTCTGCAAGATATGGCATCCAATGGGGGGAGTGCTACGAGAATCAATCCTCCAGCGGGATCATTGTATCAACAGGGCTTGGTTCAACCGGCTGGCTCAAGAGTGTACTGGCAGGTGCAGTTAGCATTGTAAACGGGATTTCCGATGAGAAAAAAAAGGTACGGCAGGAGAAAAGGCTTCCCTGGAATATTGATTACTTATATTTTTCCGTCCGTGAACCTTTTCCCAGTAAAACCTCCGGGACAGAACTGGTTTTTGGGAAAGTAACCAGGGGAACACCATTGACCATACTGTCTCAAATGCCGGAGAATGGGGTTATTTTCAGTGATGGCATTGAAAACGATTACTTGAAATTTACCTCCGGAATAGAAGCAACCATTTCGGTGGCAGAAAAGAAAGGACATTTGGTGATTTAACAAAATACTACGAATGCATCACGGTTTCATTAATTCGCTTTTCGGGAGGTACTTGAATGTAACCGACAGGGTTTTGATTTCCGGGTAATCTTCCGGTTTCAGCAGCACGGCGGAAGCACCCATCACATTGCCATCAACCGTTCGAATTCCGCCGGGTATGGCTGTTACCCAGGCGTTATACAGGTTGACACGGGTACAGATGCCGTCATCGGCGGTTGTATAAGGCTTTCCGGAAAGTGAAACCGTTTGGCCATTAATTTTCACAGCAATGGGGATGATCACATAGTCTGGAAAAAGAATTTCACCGTTGGCAATGGCAAGAGCCGAGAAGATAAAGCTTTGGGCATAACCGGCGCTGGTACCGGTGAAATCAAGACTTGCCGTGTAGGTTCCCTTGCCGGTAATTTCCACGTCTTTGGCAACAACGCCGCCGGTAATTGAATCGGGGTTGTAAACATCTCCCACGCTGTAGGTTACACCGTAGTCATTACTGTTGAACATGATCCAGGCAACTGCTTTTCCAGTGACATCACCGGCTGTATTTGCATTGGCTCTGGTGGCTGCTTCATATGCATCACTGATAGCTGTTTTTGCAGCGGTGACGATTTCTTCCTCACTCTGATTCGACCGGGCAGCCAAACTGCGGCTTTTAAAGACCTGGGCCACATCGTTATCAAAGAAGCCCAGATCCTTCCGGATAAAAAGGTTGCTGCAATCCCAAAGCATGGGGCTATAGCCGTACTGGTCGCAATTGTTCAGAAAATTAATAAAAAAGTCACAGGCGTTGTCTTTAACTGTACCATCGCCGTTCAATGCCACGGTATATTCACCGATAACAATACCGTAGCCTTGTTCAGTAAACTTTGTCATTTTGGCAAGCAACGTGTTTTGTTCTTCATAATCACGCACAGTGCCCCATTTCGACAGGCTGGTAACACCGCAATAGCCCCATGGTGTGTAATAATGAACGGATAGCAGCAACTTATCCTTCGCGCTGTCACCTGGCATCACAAAGCGATCATCGCAGGTCTTGTCGATATCGGTGTTATATCCGGCGATTAGCAGGAAGCGCTGCGCATTGTTGCCACCGGTGCTTCGGATCGTGTTTACAAAGGTTTGATTGATCTTATTGGTCATTTCGTAGCACTCGTCTTCGGAAAGGGTGCCGGAATCCGGGCAGAGATCCTTGTCGTTCAGCCTGTTGCCAAGCTCTTCATTGGCCGATTCAAAGATCAGCTTGTCTGGGTAATCCCTGTATTTTTCTGCAATCTGAGTCCACATGGAGATATACATTTTCATCGCGCTGTCACGGGTTTGCTCGGTGGCAGAGCCGAACATGCCCCACCAGCCGCCGTCCCAATGGTCGTTGACAATAACGAACATGTCTTCATCAAGGGCGTATTGAATGATTTCCCCGACCCTGTCGAGGTATTCCGAACCGATAGTATAATCACCTTTTTGAAAATCCATTGCGTTTGTCCAGGCTGCGGGTATTCTGAGAGTATCAAACCCGGCCTCCTTCATGCTATGGATGATTTCCCGGGTGGTAACCGGCTGCCCCCAGAAGGTTTCATAGGCGGAAACAGCTGCCCCAACCCCCAGACTGGGCCGACCATATGCCTCCATGGTATTGCCAAGGTTAATACCATTGCCCATCAGGCCTGCCAGCTCAAGGGAGGTAACCCCGGTGTTGCTGTTGGCCGGGTTCTGGGATGCAGAGCTTGTGTTATCCAAAGCCCCGGGGGCCTTGGACGGCGCTGCTGTTATGTCTGGAGTTGCAGGTATGTCAGCCTTTTTTCCCTTCCCGCTGCAGCCTGCCATAACAGCGACCATGACCAGGATCAGTATTGAAAAAACGTAAATTTTATTTGCCTTCATAAAAATTCCTCCCCGGTCGGAAAATATCTCTTTCGACTACTGATTATACAGGATACTTTGAAACATTTATGCTCTTCATTTTCGTAAATAACGGTTGCTCGTACTTCTGCAGAAATACCAATAAAAACTACGAAAACGATTTCTTTCTACATGAGTTTTCACAGATAAATTCTACCACATTATTGACAGTTTGGGAAGCATGATGGTATGATAATATTAAGGTTTAATACGTTTAATACCACCAAACGCTTGAGAATAGCATATAAGGCATTCTTGACAGTAGCGGAGGCATGAATATCGGGCAATTGAATTGTGTTTACATAAAAAAAGAAATTTAACGAAAACGATTTCGAGTATGGAGGCTTTCAGTGATAACGCTCAAGCAACTTTCGGAAATATGCGGAACATCGGTTTCCACCGTATCGAAGGCTATCAACGGACGACCGGATGTGAATCCTGAAACGGCTGAACGCATTCGGCAGATAGCAAACAGCCTGGGCTATCACCCAAACGCTGCGGCGCGCTCACTGAAAACCAACCGATCCTACAATATCGGGGTTTTATTTGCCGATCGCATCAACCATGAGTATTTTGCCAACGTTTTAGACAGTATCCGTGACACCGCGATGGATTTTGGCTATGATATTACCTTCATCTGCAATCGAATCGGCACTTCGAAAATGAGCTTTTATCGTCACGCGGCCTATCGTAATTGTGATGGCGTGGTGATCGCACAGGCCCGGTTCGAGGATCCGTTTATCGCCGAGCTTGTTGTCAGCGATCTGCCCATCGTTGTGATCGACCATGTTTTCTCAGGCTGTGTTTCGGTGATGTCTGAGAATGTCAGAAGCATGGTGGAGATCATTCGTTATGTCGCTGGCATGGGTCACAGAAAAATCGCCTTTATTCACGGGGAAGAGAGGGGGTTTGTTACACAGGAGCGAATTGCGGGGTTCTACAAGGGCTGTATGGAGCAGGGCATTCGAATTCCCGAGGAATATACCTTCAAGGGCAAGTACCATCAGCCAAAGGAAAGCGGTCTGGCGACCAGAGCACTTCTGTCTCTGCCTTCTCCTCCGACCTGTATTCTATACCCTGATGATTATTCCTATCTGGGGGGGTTGAGCGAGATCGAAAAACACGGTTTATCCGTCCCGCAGGATGTCAGTGCGGTTGGGTACGATGGTATTCATCTATCGGAACTGCTGCGTCCAAAGCTTACGACCTACCGCCAAAATGCCGAGGAGATCGGCAAAGTGTCCGTTATCAAGCTCATCGAGCGAATTGAGCAGCCCGACATGGACAAGGAAGAACATATTATTATTAAGGGCTCGCTTCAATTGGGAGATACGGTTAGAAGAATCGAAGAGTAATGGGCAATATTGTTTGGATATGTTAGTAAAAAGCATATATTTTCCAGTTGTTTTAATGGGTTCACGTCGATAGAACCCGAGGTTTGCGGCTGGAAAAGGGTCAACCCAAACCTCACGAGAATACTAAGCGAGGAGAGAAAAGAATGAAAAAAAGGCTAATAGCTCTATTGACAGCGTTGGTTGTACTGATTTGCATGGTGCCGGTCAGTGTAACTGCAGCCACCGTCAGCGAGGAAGCGTATCTGATGTACGCCGATTCCTCCTGGACATATCAGAATTGGGGAACTGAAGACGGCAACGGTGTAAAGGTGACCTCAGCAAAGATCGAAGGCAGCGGAGACTACAAGGTTGGTCTTGATTTTTCAGGGACAGCTGATGGAGCGGCATCAGGAATCGCTTTCACAGCGTTAGGCATCAAGACAGGTGAATTTACATACCCGAACGCAACTATCGAAATAAAATCCATCAAAATCAATGACGAAAATGTGGCGTTTACCAAAGGCTATACAAGCTCCGATGATGGTATTACCACCCGCATGAACATCTACAACGAGTGGGTTTCAGAGCTGCCCTCCGACGCCAGAAGCTTTGACGAAGACATCGCCGAATCCAAGGCGATCATGGTCGACAAGGCGGCCTTCGCCTCTGTTAAGAAAATTGAAGTATCCTTCACATTGCATGAAAATAAAGATGAAGCTTTCCTGATGTTTGCAGATTCCAGCTGGACCTATCAGTATTGGAACGATGGTGCCGAAAGTGCTGTTGAGGCAAAGAAAGTCACAGTCAAAGGCCCCGGCGAGTACACGGTAGGCTTGGACTTTACAAAGACAGCGGATAAGAAAGCAAGCGGTATTGCGTTTGCCGCAGTAGGGATTTCCAAGGGCGAAAAGAAATTCCCCAACTACTGCATCACGATTAAAAACATCAAGGTAAACGGAAAAGCAATAGAGGTTAAAAAGGGCTATACCAGTTCGGATGATGGTATTGTAACCCGTATGAACATTTATAACGAGTGGGTCACTGAGCTTCCTGCCGACGCAAGATCCTCCGACGCCAGCACCGAAGGCGCCAACTGGATTATTGTTGACAAAGCAGCTTTTGATTCGATTGAAACCATCGAAGTTACCTTTGATTATTCCATCCCCAAGGCTCAAGCATTTATTATGTTTGCGGACGCTGCATGGAAATATCAATACTTTGGCGACCCGGTTGATACCGGAGTAGCTGCCACAGACGCCACCGTTACAGGTGCAGGCTCCTACAAGGTAGCGCTCGATTTCACAAAGACCGAGGACAAAGCCGCAACAGATGTTGCGTTTACCGCCGTGGGCATCAAAGGCGGAGACATTACCCATCCCGGTTGGTATATCCGCATTGATTCCATCAAGGTCAATGGTCAGGACGTACCATTTACAAAGGGCTATACCAGTTCGGACGACGGAGTTGAAACCCGCATGAACATCTATAACGAGTGGGTAACCGAGCTCCCCGCCGACGCCCATTCCTTTGACAAAAACCTGGATGAAGCCAGCGCTAAAATTGTTGACAAGGCAGCTTTTGCTTCCGTAAAGACCATGGAAGTCGCCTTCACCTATATCCGAGGCGATAAGCCCGTCAAGGCCGAGGCCCCTCCCATTGATGTGGATGCAGCATTGGCGGCCGATTACAATGTCTACTTCGGCATTCAGACAGAAACCTATATTTTCCGCAATGCCTGGAATGAGCCCAATTACGGCAAGGACAAGGACACTTTCACACATTTGACCGGCTGGGATGCCGATAACAACCAGGTTGACTATGGCGGAACATTTACTGACGCCAAAGTGGATGGCAACGGTACATATACGGTTGGTGTCAAGCTGGGGGATAAGGCCCTGGGCACCGATAAAACCATCCGTATGCTTTTTCTTTCAACCGATATCCCCAGCCAGTTGATCGATCAGGGTCTGGTGACGATCAGTGATGTGAAGACCTCCATTGACGGAGGTAAGGGACAGACAGCCTTCACATTAAATACCGACGGTGATCTCCTGCAGCTCGATATCCTGAACGAATACACTTCAACCGGAGTGGAAGCGATTCCATACACAATTCCGACCAAAGAAGTGACCATAACCTTTACGGTTGCAGGCCTCAGCAAGAATTCCGCTGCACAGGCACCGGCCGAACAGACTCCGGCAGAACAGGCACCGACAACAGCGGCAGAACCTACAACTGCCCCGGCAGATGTGGAAACCTCCACCAAAACCCCGGCAGCTCCTGATACTGCGAAACAGCCATTCACCGGCCTGATTATCGCAATCGTTGCAGTCGTCGTCATCGGTGTTGCAGTATTCCTCATCCTCAATTCCAGGAAAAAGCAGAACAATAAGTGATCCCTTCTCTAAGGTGCGGTTCCCTGAAATATGGGAATCGCACCATGAATTTTTTGACAACTGCCGTAATTTCGTATCCCCTTTACGGTATTCGGTGACTTTTTTATCGTAGAAGGAGAGAAGAACCAAAATGGAAAATGCGACCAGACAACCAAAAGCGTCCATGGATCTATCGGCTGTATTGTACGGCGCCCTTCGCATACTCGCGCTTTGCACAGGCTTCTTCATGTTCTTCCCAGACGTTAATCCAGGGCGCATTTCTCTTTTGATCAACAAAAATATATCGCTGTTCACCACTGCGCTTTCGTTTTCAGACCTCACGACGAAATTCGCCGCCATGTTTAAGCAGGGCGTTGTTGATAAATCGACGTTTATATGGCTCAGCATTGCATCGGCTGTAATGATCATCGGGATACTCCTTTGTGCAATTGGCGGATGCACGTCACTGGGCAACAGCCGCATGAAGTCACGCGGGATTTGGTTATCTTTTGCCGGGCCCCTGGTCATGTGCGCGGGGCTTGCGGGTATTTTCATATCCTATACACAACTTTCGCAGGCAAAGGCTGCAGCCCGCGCAAGGGTTGTGTTTCCTTCTGGTTTTTACCTGTATGCAACTTTGGCCGTTCTCATGTTGTTAGCAACTGGCTTGATCCTTTTGCTCAAACGCCCGGTTGCGACGGAACCGAAAATGGAGATGCCGGAAAAGTATTCTCTTTTCCTGATGCTTCTGCCCATTCTTTTGCTGACATTCGTCTTCTACTATCTTCCTCTTTGGGGGTGGCGATTCTCGTTTTTTGATTATACGGCCGGCGGAACCTTAAGCGCCGATAATTTTGTCGGCTTTAAATGGTTCACCCTTCTGTTCCAGAACCCCGCTGCGGTGAACGATATTGTTCGTGTATTGAAAAACACCCTCGCGATGAGCGGTTTGGGCATTCTGACAAGCTGGGTGCCCATGGCTTTTGCAATTTTCCTTAATGAAATCCGCAGTAACCGCTTCAAACGGTTGGTTCAAACCTTAACGACGATTCCGAATTTCATCAGCTGGGTGCTGGTTTATGCCATTGCCCTGGCCATTTTCAGCACCAATGGTTTTTATAACACCTTCCTTTCCTTTTTCTCCATCGAATCGCAGACCAACTGGCTGATGAGCGGGGATCATACCTGGCTGAAAATGCTTTTGTGGGGCATGTGGAAGAGCCTTGGCTGGAGTGCAATCATCTATATTGCAGCGATTTCAGGCATCGATCAGCAGCTGTATGAAGCCGCGAAAATAGATGGCGCCGGGCGCTTTCAAAGGATGTGGCATATTACCGTTCCCAGCCTTATGTCCACTTATATGGTACTGTTGTTACTGTCCATTGCGGGATCCCTCTCAAATGGCATGGAGCAGTACCTGATGTTCTCAAACGCAGTGAACAAGGAGTCCATAGAAGTATTGGACCTTTATGTTTATAACATCGGTATAGACGGCGGCAGAATTCCGCTTTCAACCGTGATTGGAATGGCTAAATCCCTGGTCAGTATCGCGCTTCTTTTCATCGCAAACAAGGTTTCGAAGAAGGTTCGCGGCGAAAGCATTATATAAGGAGCCGGCTCGGAACAAACAGTCTCCAGGGAGCCGGTTCAAGCAGAACGAGAATTCCCGAGCGGTCTCCAGGGAGCCGGCTCGGAGGGTTGGCATGAATGAATATTACAGTTAAGTCTTTGAGATTCCAAACGGTCTCCACGGAGCCAGTTCGGAAGGTTTCAAAGGAGGTGCAGGATGAAACAGGCAGATAAGCATCAAACAGATAAAAGCTATTCCAGGTTCCGCCGCTTTACGGAAGGCTGGTTGTTTAACGTCATCAATTACACAGTGTTTGGGTTATTTACACTGCTTTGTGTTTTTCCGTTTTATTATCTGTTTATCAATACGATTTCGAACAATGAACTGGTCACAAGAGGCGCGATTTCGTTATATCCCATCGGGATTAATTTTTCCAACTACATCGCACTGAAAGAAGTGAACGATTTGGTCAGTTCTTTCATTGTAACGATTACCAGAACCATCTTTGGAACGGCACTAATGGTGGTGGCCAGCGCTTTTGCAGGATATCTTGTTACAAAAAAGAACCTGTGGCGCAGGCAGTTGTGGTATCGTTTCATTGTTATCACAATGTATTTTAACGCAGGCCTGATTCCATGGTACATGAATATGCTGATGCTCGGCTTGACGAACAACTATCTGGCGTATATTATCCCCGGAATCGTAGCGCCTTTCAATATTATTCTTGTTAAAACCTATATTGAGTCCATCCCCAGCGAGCTGGAGGAAAGCGCTTATATTGATGGAGCGTCCAATTTTACAATTTTTCGAAAGATCATATGGCCGCTTTCAATGCCGATCCTTGCTACCATAGCGATTTTCGGCGCGGTCGGGAACTGGAATTCATTCCAGGACTCGTTGATTTTAATGAAAGGCGCGCCCCATCTGTTCACGCTGCAGCATCGTTTATATATTTATCTTGTAAAAGCATCCGACCTGGAGGCCGTTATGGCAGGTGGGGCGGGAAATACTGCGGTGTTGGACAATTCATTGAATTCGAAGGTTGTGAAATATACAATCGCAATGGCAACCATGATACCGATCCTGCTTGTCTATCCCTTTATGCAACGTTATTTCGTCAAGGGAATCATGCTGGGGGCAGTGAAGGGTTGATTCCGGTCCATTTGCCCTATGCGAAGGTGTGGCAGAAGGGTTAAATCCGGCGTAAAACCCAACAAATATGATGAAAGGGTGTTCGTAATGAAAAGAATGAGAGGAATGAAACAGATTGGACTGATCATGCTGACCGTGGTGATGATCTTCTCTGTCATGGCTGGAACCACCGCCTGCTCAAAGAAAAAGAAGAGTGAGCAGACTGGTAAGGATCAATCGGGCAATGCCGAACTGATTACACTGGATGTTTACAGCCAGACTGCCAACTGGAATGGAATGCAGACGGGCTGGTATGCCACACTGCTGAAGGACAAATTCAACGTTCAGCTGAACATCATCAACGATCTGGAAGGTACGTATGAAACGCTGCTTGAAGCCGGTGATTTGGGTGATCTTATCGTCTGGGGTGATAACGGCACACAGTACAAGAACGCAATCGAACTTCAGCTTCTTTACCCCTGGGAGGAAGGCGACCTGTGTAAAACCTATGGGCCTGCGATCTGGGAGAAGGCACAAATTGCGCTTGAGACAAACAGAAAGATCTCGGGTGACGGGAATATTTACGGTATCGGTCATGGTATTGCCTCGAGCAAGGAAGACCATCAGAGCTTTTTCTATACATGGGATATCCGGTATGATCTCTACAAGCAACTGGGCTATCCGGAAGTAAAGGATCTGGACGACTATCTTGGTCTTATGAAAAAGATGAAGGAAATCTGCCCGACCGACGAAAACGGTAATGAAACATACGCCGTATCACTCTGGCCTGATTGGGACGGTACAATGGTGATGTATGTCAAGGCGTTTGCTACGGCTTATTATGGTTATGATGAACTGGCAATCGGTTTGTATGATCCGAATACGGGCAATTATTATGATGAACTGATGGAAGACGGCCCCTATCTGAAGATGCTCAGGTTCTTCAACAAGCTGTATCAGAATGATCTGCTTGATCCTGATTCGATGACGCAGACCTACGATCAGATGTCTGAAAAGGTAAAAGCCGGCGGCACATTCTTCTCTATTTTTAACTACAGCGGTTCCTCGGCTTATAACACCAACGAGCATATTGCCGCAAACAAGATGATGCTTCCGCTTGTTCCCAAAGAAGCATCCCCTGCCGTTTACGGCATGAGCCTGCTGGGGGGCAATCGTATTTGGTCCATCGGGGCGAATACGGAGTATCCCGAGCTTTGCATGGAGATCCTCAACTGGCTTTATACACCGGAGGGTGCGATGAGCATTTGGTATGGTATAAAGGATCTGCACTGGTATTATGATGAAAACGGCAAGACAGCACTCACCGAGCTTGGCCTGGCATGCAACCGTGATCCCCAATACGATCTTGGCGGTGTGGAATGGACCAGTTCGGAAACCGGTAAAAAATATAATCTGGGTGCAAGCTTTACCGATGGCATGCTGCAGCTGAACAACACCACATGGGTGATCGATGCGATCAACCCTGAATCCAAAGAGCCCTATAATAAGGATCGCTGGATCAATATGCTGGGAAAAGCAAGATGCGACCTCGAGCAGGATTGGTTCGACTGGACTGGCTTTAATAATATTCAGGACTATATGGAAAGCGGAAACTATACCATCGTTCCCGGTACATCTTATTCAGAGCCCAAGCGCTCCGACGAGATGGAACTGATCTGGACACAGGTGATGCAGGCAGTGGCAGACAAATATTCCTGGCGTGCGGTATATGCCAAGACCGATGCAGAGTTTGATTACCAGGTGAAAGAGATGGTCAGAACCTGCAAGCAATACGGCTATGACACGATCTTGGAATGGAGCCGTGAACAGGCCGCAACCCGTTACAAGCTGCAACAGGAAGAAAACTGAGTTTCTATATTCATCCGTTTCTGGAAAGGGGGCACAGCCCCCTTTTTGTTTGCAAAACAATTGCTTCTGTTGCTATAATAAACAAAATCGAACAATTCTATTGACAAACTAACAGTTGTTAGTTAAAATAAAAACTAACAACTGTTAGTTTTTATTTGCCACAACGGAGGGATTCATTTTGAAAATAGCAATTATTTATGGAAGCAAATCAAAGGGCAGTACATACAATGGTGTTCAACTTTTTAAAAACTACCTTCAGGAGCTTACCGAGGTGACATTTACCGAGTTCATATTGCCAACCCAACTGCCGCATATTTGCCTGGGTTGCTTTACCTGCTTTCAAAAAGGCGAAGATAAATGCCCGCATCAAGAATATGTACAGCCCATAGCATCTGCATTGCGTGAAGCAGACGGTATTGTTTTTTCATCTCCGGTATACGCATGTGATGTCAGCGGTGCACTAAAAACATTGTTTGACCATTTATGTTATATATGGATGACTCACAGGCCAATGGAAGAGATGTTTTCGAAAATAGGCATGGTCATTACCACAGCTGCCGGAGCGGGAGCAATAACAAGTATCCGGACAATGAAGAAGAATTTGAAGTACTGGGGTGTGAGGAGAACCCTTAGCTTTGGCAGTCCTGTTGCTGCAACGACATGGCAGGGGGTTAGCCCGAAGAAAAAAGCAGAATTTGAACGGAAGCTTAGGAATAAAGCATCGAAGTTTTATCATTTGGTTACCAACAGAAATAAAATACATTCAAAACTATATACAAAGTTCATTTTTAAACTGATGGGAAAAATGGTCGGCGGTTATAAAGAGGGAAGTATACTTGAGCGAGATAAGAAGTATTGGGAGGAGAAAGGCTGGCTGAACAAAAAAGTTCCGTTTTAGTCGAAGAGGGCTTAATGATGACAAAAGGTGAACAAACGAAGCAAAGAATCCTCGATGAAGCTCTAAACCTGTTTTCCATAAAAGGGTACAATGCAGTATCAGTCAGGGATATTTCAAAAGCTGCAGGCATTAAGGAAAGCTCCATCTATAACCATTTTGTAAACAAACAGGACATATTGGATAAAATACTTGAAGCATATGCTCAAGATCTTGAGAATTTTATGATTACAGAAAAAATTCTTCTACCGGGGAATCATGAAGATCAGGATAAGCAACAGGCAGATTATTTTGGCATGATGAGCGATGAACTGTTTATTGGCCTGGCGATGCAGGTATTTGAAAAAATGTTTCTGGATGAAAGGATTAATAAGCTTTGGCGCCTTTTATCCATAGAAAGGTTTAACAATAAGCAGATCGATGATCTGTACAAGAAGCTTTTATTTGAGGATGCTCTGAACTATCAGAGTGCGATGCTTTCGCTTCTGATGGAAAAAGGACTGATTCGCAGAGCTGATCCTGAAATGCTCGCTATCGAGTTTTTCTCACCTGCATACTTACTTTACCAGCGATATTTTGCTTCCGGAAATGAAACTATCAGTCATGAAGAGAAGAAAAAAGCAGAACAGCTATTCATTCAGCATATCATTCACTTTAGAGAGAGCAACAAATGAGGTGCTTCTAAAGAAAAGTCAAAATGTTTACCCGCCCTTTATCGGCGAAGGACATTTTGGCTTTTTTGTGTTGACAAACAGCAGTCATAGTAATATAATGATAATAACTAAAAGATAATAACATAAACGAATGAACTTATAGGAGGCGATGCAGTGCCGGAGAACACCATAAAGAACAAACAAGGCCTCACGGAAGAGCAGTTTCTGGCCACATATGACGCAAGCAAATATAAGCGGCCGTCAGTCACGGTGGATATGCTGATATTCACCGTTACCGAAGAAGAAACAACAAACTACAGAAAGCTGCCCGAAAAGGTCTTAAGGCTATTGCTGATTCAAAGGGGAGACCATCCATACATCGGGCAATGGGCCCTTCCGGGCGGTTTTGTTCAAATGAGTGAAAGCCTGGATGAAGCAGCATTAAGGGAACTAAAAGAAGAAACGAACATTGATGAAATTTACATGGAGCAGCTGTATACCTGGGGAGATGTTGGCAGGGATCCGCGAACAAGGGTGATTAGTACCTCCTATATGTCTTTGGTTGACAGCACGACTCTTGATGTCAAAGCCAGTGATGACGCGGATGACGCAAAATGGTTTACTGTGTCCTGCAAGCTGTACCAGGAACAAAGAACAGTCACTGAAAAAGGATATATGTTGCAAAGGCTGTTCAGATTAAGCTTAGTTAACGATGAAAATAACCTCTGGGCAACCGTAAAAGTTGTAAAGATTGTCGAAGGTAAAGTGACGAAGGTGGAAAGGGAAGTTGTTGAATCGGATGGAATATCTTTCGACCATGCAAAAATTATTGAATATGGGCTTGAAAGGCTGCGCAACAAGATTGAGTACACAGATATCGCTTTTAGTTTAATGCCCGAGCAGTTTACGCTCACTCAGCTTCAGCAGGTATACGAAGTTATTCTTGGCAAGGAGCTGTTAAAAGCAAATTTCAGAAGAAAAATTGCAGACATGGTGATTGAAACCAATGAGTATACAAAGGATGCAGGCCACAGGCCTTCAAAGCTGTTCAGGTTTAACCCGAACTGGACGGATGTTTCGCAATGAGAGGAGAGATTGAGATGAAAATGAAAAACAAGAATGTATTTTTGAAAAAAAGCACCCAGACCCTTGAGGGAATATTTGAGCTGTTGGCAAATCTGCCTGTTGTTCCGTTGAAAGATTTGCAAAGTGAAAAAACTGCCCTTGTGATGGTTGATATGGTGAATGGTTTTACGAAAGAAGGAGCATTAAGCAGTCCAAGAGTAGAAGGCTTGATTCCCGAAATAGCAGCTGTTTCAAAAGCCTGTGACAAGCTGCAAATAAAAAAGCTTGCTTTCGCCGATTGTCACACCAAGGCTTCACCGGAGTTTGATGCTTATCCCGAGCACTGCATGGCTGGTACCAGCGAGGGTGAAATCGTTGATGAACTGAAAGGGATTGGCGGCTATACCCTTATCCCGAAGAACTCGACCAATGGTTTTCTGGAAGAAGCATTTCAAAGATGGCTGCAAGAAAACGACGATGTCAATACCTTTATCATCACCGGGGGATGTACAAATATCTGCATCAGCCATTTTGCAATCACATTGAAAGCCTGGTTCAACGTACAAAACCGAAAAGTAAGAGTCATTGTTCCGATAAACGCAGTTGAAACCTATGATTTAGATTTGCATGACGGTGATCTGATGCATGTGATGGCCCTGTACAACATGATGATCAATGGGGTGGAGCTGGCTGCAGGGCTGGAATAAACGAATAGAAGAGTTTAACACCGCATAACAAAGAGCAGCAGAACATGACGAAGCCATGTAGAACCAGAAAGAGGTGATACCTATGAAGATAAAAGGATGGAATACTTTTGAGTTTGTATGGTTGATTGTGTTTTCGGCTGTCTCAATCGCGCTTTTATTAGTTGCGAACAATACCTTGCTTGCATTCAGCGTTTATAAAAAGGGCCTGCCCAATAGGGCAGGCCATATATAAAAGCAGGAGTTGACGTTATTGCTTATCAAATGCCCTAAGCCCCCTGCCTCATAGCGTATTTTTAGCCCTTTGGGCTAAAAATACGCGTGGCGAGGGATAAACCGATTTCTACTTCAGTGGCGGGTACAATCCCCCACTGAAGGGGCTGGTCGCAAGCTTTGCTTGCTGCTCGCCCGCAGCCTGGCATTAGATAAAATGGCTGGTCGTTGCGCTTCGCTGCACTGCTCGCCCATGCAACCTGGCTGGTCGTTGCGCTTCGCTGCACTGCTCGCCCATGCAACCTGGCTCGCAGACCGTTCGTAACTATCAGAGATAGTTACGAACCAGTTGCACACAAAACGCGTAAGTCACACACAAAAACATTAATGTTTTTGCGTGTAGAAGGCGCTTTCAGCTCCCGCGTTTTGGCGCACAATTCGTGCAAGCGCTCATTGATTGTAGACACGCCAGATGACCAGCGTTGCCTGCTGCATCGTGAATGTGCCCCTGGGGTCAAGGGTTTTATTATAACCCAGAAGGACCCCGGACTTAACCAGCATGGCAAGGCTGTCCTTCGCATAAGCCGCAATTTTACCGGCATCGTTGAACTGGTTCAGATCCGTATCACTTCCCTCCGGGTATTCTCTGCTAACAGCCTTTAATGCCCGTACCACCAAAGTGGACATATCCTGACGGGTGATGCTCAAATCTCCCCCAAGCATGTTATTTCCTATTCCGTTTGAAATACCATACATTTTGGCGATGCCAGCAGCTTCGTAATAAAAGTCGGTGGGTTTTACATCCGAAAAGTTATCTTCCGGTGTTCCCTGCAGATCCAGTGCTGTTACCAGCAGATACAGAAACTCTCCCCTGGTGATGTTCCGGTTGGGTTGAAAGCTCGTTTCATCCACCCACTCATAAAGACCCTTGGAAGCAAGAATCTCAATCTCGGTTTTTGCATAAGCCTGTGAAATGTCACTGAAGGTTTTCTGCACATAAACGGCTGCATAAGTGCTAAAGTGGTTCACTGTAAAGGTAAGCTTCCCTGTAAGCGGATTGAATCGGGAATTTGGCACTGCAACAGGGTTCCCTTTTCCGTCAATATACCAAACCGTAATATGCTCCGGATGCTTCAGCTCCTCTTTGGTGGGCATATAATCAATAGAAATGGTCACAGGGGATTTTTTATTTTTCCATTCAACCGGTTTCCCATCAGCATAGGCATTGATTTGAATCACAGGCCGATCTCCAATCTTCTCCGCAATCTTTTTCTTTAGCGTGGACTTGTCTGCAAAGGAGACTGAAACCGCCATCGTTTGCTTTTGAGCCAGCATATCCGTCGGGAACATATTCCCGGGGATGGTGATGGTCGCTACAGGCGTTTTAATTTCATACTTATCCTTATTAGAACCTTTTTGGAAAACATCTGCCGTGAATTCCTGCCGGTAAGAGACAGCATTTTCTGCTTCAGGTATCTCCAGCTTCACCGTACGATTGCCTTTCCTGTCTTTTTCTGTTTGATTCAGAACTTTTGACAGCTGATCCCAGCCAACAGATGCATTGGCTGTTTCGTCAGAAACAACCGGAGTTTGCACGATAGCCGGAACGGAGGGTGACGGCGAAGGACTGGGCGTATTTCCGCCTGAAGGAGGTGTTGCATTTCCGCCTGAAGGGGGTATTGTATTTCCGCCTGAAGGAGGTGTTGCATTTCCGCCTGAAGGGGGTATTGTGTTACCGCCTGAAGG